>NZ_PVBJ01000011.1:0-243882 GCF_002968565.1 Neorhizobium sp. T25_27 | reverse complement strand
GGACTGGTGGAGTACGCCTGAGCGCCGAGCGCATTCTGAACTCGATGCTTGGATTGCCGCTACGGTCGATCCGCAAATATCCTTTGCGCCAAACAAGCAACTCCAGTCAGCGAACTACTGCGATGGGATTGCGCGAGTGCTCTTCCGGAGAAGATTGACCGCGTGTAGCTGCGGCGCCAGGCGCCGCAAAAGAAAGAACTGTCCATGAGCAATGTCAAGACATTCGGCATAGCATTCCGATTGGCTATCGGGTTCGGGTTTTTGCTTCTCCTGATGATCGGCCTGACTTTCTATTCCACCAGCCAGGTCAAGACGATCGACAATGACCTGGCAACCGTAAACGACGTCAACAGCGTCAAGCAGCGTTATGCCATCAACTATCGCGGCAGCGTGCACGACCGGGCGATCGCGATCCGCGACGTGACGCTCGTCACGTCCGAGGCCGAGCGCAAGGAAGCGGAAGCGCTTATCGGCAAGCTCGCGGCATCCTATGCGGAAAACGAGAAACGCATGGCGGAAATGGTCGGCGCACCTTCCGGTGCAACGGATCGCGAAAAGACGATATTGGCCGAGATCGCCGACATCCAGTCGAAGACCAACCCGCTGGTCGGCCAGATCATTTCGCTGCAGGAAAAAGGCGATGGCGATGCAGCCCGCAAGATCCTGCTGGAACAGGCCCGTCCGCTCTTCGTCTCCTGGCTTGGCGCAATCAACAAATTCATCGACTACCAGGAGGCGCTCAACAAAACGATCGGCGGCGATGTCCGCAATGCGGCGAGCGGCTTTCGAAATCTTGCGCTGGCCGCCCTCGGCATAGCCGCACTGCTTTCGATCATTGCGGCCTTCCTGACCGCCCGCTCGATCATCGGACCGCTCTCCAAGCTGCAGCAATCGCTGAAAGCCATGGCTGCGGGCAACCTCGAAGGCGACCGGACGATCGAGGCGCGCGGTGACGAAATCGGCATGCTGGCCCGCGCCGTGGCGGCCCTCCGGGAGGCCATCTCCATCAAGGCGGAGCGCGAAGCGGATGCCGAGGCGAAGCGGAGCGTTGGAGAACGCCACAGGCTGGAACAGGAAGCGACCGAGCGCAGTGCGCTCGCAAAACAGACGAGCCAGGCGGTCCGCCAGCTCGCCGACGCTCTGCAAGCCCTGGCAAACGGCGATCTGA
This sequence comes from Neorhizobium sp. T25_27, assembly GCF_002968565.1. Lineage (NCBI taxonomy): Bacteria > Pseudomonadati > Pseudomonadota > Alphaproteobacteria > Hyphomicrobiales > Rhizobiaceae > Neorhizobium > Neorhizobium sp. T25_27. The sequence goes on along the minus strand of NZ_PVBJ01000011.1, from coordinate 242,714 downwards.
CCCGGGAGATCAACACACCCTTCACTCCCTCGCTCGACCAGTTGAGGGCCGACTACAACGCCGCGGTGGCGAAACTTCGCGAAGCGATGCAGAAGGTTGCCGCGAATGCGAGTGCGATAGCCGCCGGTGCCCAGGAAATCCGCTCGGCCTCCGACGACCTCGCCAAACGCACCGAACAGCAGGCGGCCTCCGTCGAAGAAACCGCAGCGGCCCTGGAAGAGATCACCACGACGGTTTCCGACTCCAGCCACCGCGCTCAGGAGGCTGGCAACCTGGTGCGCATGACCAAGGAAAATGCCGAGCGTTCCGGCCGAGTCGTCCGTGATGCGGTCGATGCGATGGGCAAGATCGATTCGTCTGCCGTCGAGATCGGCAACATCATCGGCGTCATCGACGAAATCGCTTTCCAGACCAATTTGCTCGCTCTCAACGCTGGCGTCGAGGCCGCCCGTGCCGGCGAGGCTGGCAAGGGCTTTGCGGTGGTGGCGCAGGAAGTGCGGGAACTCGCCCAGCGTTCTGCCAAGGCGGCAAAAGAGATCAAGGAACTGATCCACACCTCCAACGACCACGTGAAGAGCGGCGTGGCGCTGGTCGGGGAAACCGGCAAGGCCCTGCAGGAGATCGTCATCCAGGTCCAGCAGGTCAACGGCAATGTCGAGGCTATTGTGGAAGCCTCGAAGGAACAGGCGACCGGCCTCAAGGAGATCAACACCTCGGTCAATACGATGGATCAGGGAACGCAGCAGAACGCGGCCATGGTCGAGGAAACCACCGCAGCGGCGCACAGTCTTGCCCGGGATGCGGAGGGCCTGTTCCAGCTTCTGTCGCAATTCCATATCGGCGGCGGCGCCGTAACAGGAACGTCCTCGCATCGCAGCTCGCCCGCAATCGCATCCGGCAGCAGCCGCCCGGCGGCCTCGCCGGCCCGCCGAATGGTTGCCAAAGTCGCGCAGTCATTCCAGGGCAATGCCGCTGCCGCAAAGCAGGATTGGGAAGAGTTCTGAGACTGCAAGAACGGTGATCCGGCCATCCGGAACTTGCTACAAAAATAAAGGCCACCCGCGAAAACCGCGGGTGGCCTTTTTCATTGGGCTTGGGGGCTTGCGCCGTCAGGCCGCGTTGCGGACGTTGGCGATGACGCCGACCAACCCGTCGACGATGCGCTCGATCTGTCCCCGGTCGTCGCCTTCCGCCATCACCCGGATCAGCGGCTCGGTGCCAGACGGGCGGATCACCAGGCGGCCCTTGGCGGCGAGCTCGGCTTCCGCGTCGGCGATCGCCTGGCGGACGATCTGGTCCTCCAGCGGCTTGCCGCCCTGGAAACGGACATTTTTCAGAAGCTGCGGCACGGGGTCGAAACGGCGGCAGATCTCGCTGACCGGCCGGCCAAGGCGCTTTGCCCGAGCCAGGACCTGCAGGCCGGCGACAAGGCCGTCACCGGTCGTGCCGAAATCGGAAAGCACGATATGGCCGGACTGTTCGCCGCCGACGTTGAAATCATTGTTGCGCATATGCTCGACCACATAGCGGTCGCCGACCTTGGTGCGCGCCAGGTCGAGGCCCTTGCCGTTGAGGAAACGTTCAAGGCCGAGATTGGACATCACGGTCGCGACGATACCGCCGCCTTTCAGCTTCTGGTCCTCAGCCCAGCTCTCGGCGATCACAGCCATCAGTTGGTCGCCATCGACGATCTCGCCGCGCTCGTCGACGATGATGACCCGGTCGGCGTCGCCGTCGAGTGCGATGCCGATATCGGCACGCACTTCATGTACCTTCTTCTGCAACGCCTCCGGGCTGGTCGAGCCGCAGTCGAGATTGATGTTCGTGCCGTTCGGCTCGTTGCCGATCGTCACCACCTCGGCGCCGAGTTCCCAGAGCGCCAGCGGGGCCACCTTGTAGGCCGCGCCGTTCGCGCAATCGATCGCGACGCGCAGTCCGTGCAGGGTAACGTCGCGCGGCAGCGTACGCTTCACATGTTCGATATAGCGGTAGATGTCGCCCTCGACTCGCTTCGCCCGGCCGATATCGCCGGACTTGGCGAGCTGGGAGTGCAGGTCGCTGTCGAGCAGGTCCTCGATGCGCATCTCCAATTCGTCGGAGAGCTTGTAGCCGTCGGGACCGAACAGCTTGATGCCGTTATCCTCGTAAGGATTGTGCGAGGCGGAGATCATCACGCCGACATCGGCACGCAGCGACCGGGTGAGCATGGCGACAGCCGGCGTCGGGATCGGCCCGAGCAGGAAGACGTCGAGGCCAGCCGCGGTGAAACCCGCCACCATGGCGTTTTCCAGCATATAGCCGGAGAGACGCGTATCCTTGCCGATCACCACCCGATGGCGATGATTGCCGTTGCGGAAGATCGTGCCGACGGCAATGCCGACGCGCATCGCGAGATCCGGCGTCATCGGATGGATGTTGGACTGTCCGCGAATGCCATCGGTGCCAAAATAGCGGCGTGTCATATAAGCTCCTTCGTCATCGCGCCTGAACGTCGCGGTCCTTGCAGGGATCGAACCCGCAGCATGTTAGACGGTAAAACCGGCCTGAAGCTTGGCTCATGCCATAGTTTAACGGCACAAGCACATAAATTAGCATCAAAATCGATTATATCCCGTTACTCATAACAAAACCTTCCAAGCAAAAGCCGCCGCGGATTGCTCCGCGGCGGCTTTTGAATTCAGTCGGCGATGGATCAGTGCGGCTGCGGTTCCAGACCGCTTTCCGGCTCTCCGCCCTTCGGTTCGTCCTTCTTGGAGCCAGCCGAGGGAACAGCCGAACCGCGGGTCGGAGGAGCGTCGTCGCCGAGATCGCGCGACGGCTTCTGGCCCTTGATCAGCGCCTTGATCTCCTCGCCCGAAAGCGTCTCGTATTCGAGCAGGCCTTCGGCAATCGCGACGAAGTCGTCGTGCTTTTCGGTGAGAATGCGGCGCGCCTCGGTATAGGCTTCGTCGATCAGGCGGCGAACCTCGGTGTCGATCTTCTGGGCAGTCGATTCCGAGACGTTCTTCGATTGCGAGACTGAATGGCCGAGGAAGACCTCCTGCTGGTTCTCGCCATAGGCGACCTGGCCGAGCATGTCGGAAAAGCCCCACTGGGTGACCATGGCGCGGGCAAGCTTCGTCGCCTGCTCGATGTCCGAGGATGCGCCGGAGGTGATGTTTTCCTTGCCGAAGGTCAGTTCCTCGGCGACGCGGCCGCCCATCATGATGACCAGACGCGAGACCATCCACTTGTAGCTCATCGAGTAGCGGTCGCCTTCCGGCAGCTGCATGACCATGCCAAGCGCGCGGCCGCGCGGGATGATGGTCGCCTTATGCAGTGGATCGGCGACAGGCACGTTGATCGCAGTCGTGGCGTGGCCGGCTTCGTGATAGGCGGTGAGCTTCTTTTCCGCTTCCGTCATGGCGGACGAGCGGCGCTCGGCGCCCATCATGATCTTGTCCTTGGCGTCTTCGAATTCGCTCATGGTGACCATGCGCTTGTTGCGGCGCGCGGCCATCAGGGCTGCTTCGTTGACGAGGTTCATGAGGTCCGCGCCGGAGAAGCCGGGCGTACCGCGGGCCAGAACCTTGAGGTCGACATTTGGAGCCAGCGGCACGTTGCGGGCATGTACCTTGAGGATTCGCTCGCGGCCGACGATATCGGGGTTCGGCACGACGACCTGGCGGTCGAAACGGCCGGGACGCAAGAGCGCCGGGTCGAGAACGTCGGGACGGTTGGTCGCGGCGATCAGGATGATGCCTTCATTGGCTTCGAAACCGTCCATCTCGACGAGAAGCTGGTTGAGGGTCTGTTCGCGTTCGTCGTTACCGCCGCCCAAGCCGGCGCCACGATGACGGCCGACAGCGTCGATTTCGTCGATGAAGATGATGCAGGGTGCGTTCTTCTTCGCTTGCTCGAACATGTCGCGCACGCGGCTTGCACCGACGCCGACGAACATTTCGACGAAGTCGGAACCCGAAATGGTGAAGAAGGGCACATTGGCTTCGCCGGCGATCGCACGGGCCAGCAGCGTCTTACCGGTGCCCGGAGGACCGACAAGCAGCACGCCGCGCGGAATACGACCGCCGAGGCGCTGGAATTTCTGCGGATCGCGGAGGAACTCGACGATTTCTTCGAGATCCTGCTTGGCTTCGTCGACACCGGCAACGTCTTCAAACGTCACGCGCCCATGCGCTTCGGTCAGAAGCTTGGCCTTGGATTTGCCGAAGCCCATAGCGCCGCGAGAACCGCCCTGCATCTGCCGCATGAAGAACAGCCAGACGCCGAGGATGAGCAGCATCGGCAGCAGCGTGCCGAGATAGCTGAGGAAACCCGAGGATCCATCCGTTTCCGGACGTGCGACGATGGTAACGTTCTTTGCCTGCAGCCGATCCATCAGAGAATCGTCGATGACGGGCGAATAGGTCTGAAATCCCGACCCGTTTTCGGTGTAGGTGCCGAGCACCCGGTTGCCTGTGACGACGACATCCCGCACTCGCCCCGAATCCACATCTCGCAGGAACTGCGAATATGGGACCTCACGCGAGCTGGTCTGCGACGGTGCCGTCTGGAACATGCTGAACAACGCGACCAGCAGGAGGGCTATGATGACCCAGAGGGCGATATTACGAAAGTTTGGGTTCATTGAACTCCCCGGACTGCGACGGCCAGCTTCTTGAGCCGGCCGCCTTGCTTGCCGCATAACATAGGGTTGCGGCAAGTCCTTGCCAAGGCGAACCGGAGCCACCGCCTACCTTTTCCGCCAGGAATCCTTAACTGGCAGCCGGGGAAAACCGTCGCATCCGAGCAAAACCGCTAACTCGATGCCAAATCTAAGCTCGAACTGCGGCAAAAAACGGTCAAAAGGCGCAAGCACAGGGCGGACGATACTTCGGTCGGGCACACTTTTGTTTTCGCGATCCTCCGCCGAAAGGAGGGCATTGGCTTCGATGAAAGGCATCGCTGCCACGGCGCGCATAGCGATCGCGGGCGGCACGCCGGGAAACAGCGCCAATGCTTCGTCGCGATCCGGAGCGGTCGGGCCGATGATGATCTCGTGCGGGCCGGTGTTCGTAATGCGGTAGCGACCGTCCCAGATCGCCGTATTGCCCGCAGGAAGGTGCAGCGGCAGTATGCCGCGGTTTTCGCGAACGAGATAAAGCCCGTCGCGGCGCCGGTCGAAGATCACCCGGCCGGCGGTGATCCGTCCAGGCTGGCCACCGTCGAGAAAGGCCATGACCCGGTCCATGCTGTCGCTGCCGAGCGCATGTGCCCTGCCCCCGAGCACCGCGGCGAGGAGCGACAGTGCATGATGGCGTGGCGCCTCGTCCCCCTGCAGGCCCGCCGGGGCAAGGTGCGCCAGAACGCCCTGGCGGACCGTCACATGCTCCCGCACAAGCCGCGCCGCCTCGTCGGAAAGCGCCGTCCGCCGCGCGGCGGCCATTGCCTGGGCGGCGGCGTCGAACCGACCCTCCTGCGCCAGCTGTCCGCGGACCCGCACCCGCTCGTAATGCGGATCGAGATTGCTGGGATCGTCGATCCAGCCCTGCCCTTCCCTGGTCAGGAAGTCACGGATATCGGATCGGCGCGTCTCAAGGAACGGCCGCAGCAGCCACCGGCGGCGATCGAGGAGCACAGCGTGGGCCATGCCGGCAAGTCCGGAATTTTCATCGCCCTCGCCGCGGGCCGCACGCATGGCGATCGTTTCAGCCTGGTCGTCGAGCGTGTGGCCGGTAACGATAGCCGTCGCATCGACCTCGTCGGCGAGCTCGACCAGCAGCCGGTAGCGCGCCTCGCGGGCCGCTGCGGAGACGCCGGTCCTCGGTTTCTCGCCCTTCCACCGGCGGATGAAATGGGGAATGCCGAGCCGGCCGCAAAGGGCTGCCACGGCACGCGCCTCGTCCGCCGATCCGGGTCGCAGCCCATGGTCGATCGTCGCCGCGAAAAGCGACAGGCCGGAGCCGGGGAAATTGGTTTTCGAAAGGGCGACCAGAAGCCCACAGGAATCGCTGCCCCCGGAAATCGCCACGAGAAGGCGCGCTGGTCTGGCGAGATCTGCGATCAGCCGTTCGGCCGCCTGTTCGGGCAACAGGATCTTCGGTCCCGCGGTCACGGGAGGATCAGCAGGCCAGGCGCTTCTGTTCGCTGCCCACCTTGGCGAGCACGGCCTTCGGCGCGCTCGGATAACGCCGGCTGACTTCCTTGAGGGTTGCGCAAGCCGTGTCGGTATTGTCGAGTGCGGCAAGCGACATGCCGAGCTTCAGCAGCATTTCAGGCGCCTTGGGCGACTTGCCGTAGGTCTGGTGCGCGTTGAGGAAGGTCTTGGCGGCGTCGTTGTACTTTCCCTGAGAATACTGCGATTCGCCGAGCCAGAAGCTCGCATCCGCCACCTTGGCGCCCTTCGGATAGGCGGCCAGATATCCGTTGAATTCCTTCTCGGCGAGCGGGTAGTCGCCGGCCAGGACATGGTTGTAGGCGGTCTGATAGGCATCGTTCTCGCTGCCGAGCGACGCGGTCTGCTGCGGATCGGTTCTGCCCGTCGGTGCCGGCGTCCTGCCGGTCGTCTGCGGGCCGGTCTCGACGCCCGGAAGCCCGGCGGCATTGTTGGCCCGGTCGTTGCGGCTTGCGCCACGCGGATTGCCGTTCTGGTCGAGATCCATCGAACCGAGCGTCGTCGGAGGCGGCGCGCGGCCGGGTGCGGTTGCCCCGCCGACGCCCTGACCGGACGGCGATTCGATGATCCGAGCGACATCGTCGGAGGACTGCGCGGGAGCGGTCGTCTGCGGCAACGGGGGCTGGGCGGCGGGAGCGCGGTTGGACGCCACGGCCGGTTTCCCGGTCGCGTCGTCCACTTCGGTGCGCTTCTTCTTTTCCAGGTCCTGGAAGCGGAATTCGTTGTCTTCCTGCGTCTTGCGCAGCTGCTCCTGCATCTGCAGCAGCTGAAAACTCATTTCCTCGATCCGGCCGTTCAACTGCCGGACCTCTTCCTGGAGCTGCTGGATACGGACGGCATCATTGCTCTGCGCCAGAATGACCGGCGGCGGAGTGGTTTCCCGCGGCTGTTCTGCAGCAGGCTGATTGCTGCCCTGGAAGAGTTTCGGCAGCGACAAAGCCCCGGCCGGGGCGCTCGTCGCCATCAGCCCCAGCATCGCTGCCAAGACAAGTTTCTTCATCTTTGTCCGTCCTGCTCTTTAGTCTGCGCCGGATTGGCGCGAGAGGAGATTTTTCCAACTGCCGGCAAAAAGCAACCGAGCTCCCGGTCAAAAATCCCGGAAAACAGGGCTAAACTATGGAAAAAACAAAAAGGCGGCCCGAAGACCGCCTTTTATTATCGAGCTGTTGCCCGGATCACATGCCGGCACCGCCGAGGACGGTGACCGCGCGACGGTTCTGCGACCAGCAGGAGATGTCGTCGCAGACGGCAACCGGGCGTTCCTTGCCGTAGGAGATGGTCTTCAAGCGATTCGCCGGAACGCCGCGCGAGGCGAGGTATTCCTTGGTGGCGGCAGCGCGGCGGGCGCCGAGCGCCAGGTTGTATTCGCGCGTGCCGCGTTCGTCGGCATGGCCTTCGACGGTGATCGCGTAGTTCGGATAACGGGCCAGCCACTGCGCCTGACGATCGAGCGTCTGCTGAGCGTCGGCACGGATCGAGGTGCTATCGGTGTCGAAGAAGATGCGGTCGCCGACATTGACGGTGAAGTCCTGGGTCGAACCGGGCGTTGCGGCGCCGGCGCCGTTGAGACCGAGCTCGCCGGCATTGTTCGGCAGGTTCTTCTTGTTGGCGCAGCCTGCGAGCGCAAGCGCCACAGTCAGGGCGATAACGGCAGGATTGCGGGCGAGGATCTGCATGCGGCTCATCGCCGAAGTATCGATGCGGCTCATGGCCGGTCTCTCCTTGATCAGTAACTTTCAGAGTTTCCAGATTCTAACCGGGTTGGGTTAACCATGATCAAATTCTTATGGTTAACAAAATATTCCCGGTGTCCCTTTTCGTTCATTTTCAGCAGATTGGGGCGGGAAAGAGGCGGAAATCCGCCTCTTTCATCAACGCGCCCTATTCGAGCAGCGGCGACCAGGCAGGATCCGAACCGTAGGAAGGTGTCTTGACCTGGAGTTCGTTGTAGCCGGTCAGGTCGATGGAATAGAGCTGCGGACCGCCGGCGCCGGCATTCTGGCGGAAGAACATCAGCACGCGGCCGTTCGGCGCCCACGTCGGACCTTCGTTGTGGAAACCGCTCGTCAGGATGCGCTCGCCGGAACCGTCCGGCTTCATGACGCCAATCGAGAACTTGCCGCCCGACTGTTTTGTGAAGGCGATCAGATCGCCGCGCGGCGACCAGACCGGCGTCGAATAGGATCCGTCGCCGAAGGAGATGCGGGTCTGGCCGGAGCCATCGGCATTCATCACGTAGATCTGCGGCCGGCCGCCGCGGTCGCTTTCGAAGGCGATGCGCCCGCCATCCGGCGCGTAGGACGGCGAAGTGTCGATCGCAGCCGTCGAGGTAAGCCGCGTCGTGGTGCGCGAGCGCAGGTCCATCGTATAGATGTTGGAATTGCCTTCCTGCTGCAGGCTCATGATCACCTTCTGGCCGTCCGGCGAGAACCGCGGCGAGAACGTCATGCCCGGGAAATTGCCGACCACTTCGCGCTGCCCGGTCTCCAGCTGCAGCAGGTAGACCCGCGGCTGGTTGCCCTCGAACGACATGTAGGTGACTTCCTGCCGGCTCGGCGAGAAGCGCGGCGTCAGCACGATATCCTTGGTGTTGGTCAGCATGCGGACGTTGAAACCGTCCTGGTCCATGATCGCCAGCTGGCGCTGGCGGGCTGTCTTCGGCCCGCTTTCGGAGACAAACACGACGCGGGTATCGAAATAGCCGTTCTCGCCGGTGATCTGCTTATAGATCGCATCGGCGATGATATGCGCGACGCGGCGCCAGTTTTCCGGCTGGGTAAAAAACTGCTGGCCGGTCATCTGGCTGCCGGCAAACGTATCCCACAGGCGGAACTCGGCGCGCAGGCGGCCGTCGCCTTCGCGGGTGATACGGCCCGTCACCAGTGCCTGCGCATTGATGACCTTCCAGTCCTCGAAGCGCGGTGCCTTGTTGGGATCGGCGATCTTTTCGATGAAGGCGCTTTTGTTGATCGGCGCGAAAAGCCCGGAGCGCTGCAGGTCTGCGGCGATCACCTGGGAAATCTGGGCACCGAGATCATTGTTCGACAGGAAATCCGTCACCGCGATCGGCAGCGGCTGAATATTGCCCTTGTTGATGTTGATCTCGACGACAGCGTTGGCCGGGGTCGCGGCCATCAATGCCGTCAACATCCCCGCGGCCACCATCACGGCGCGAAAAAAAGAACTCTTGATCATTGAAACAAGCCTTTCAGCTTAATACGAGAGTTTCGGGGCAGGTTCCGTTTCATCTGTTTCTGCATCGGTTCCATACCTGCCGGCTCACAATGCGAACTCCGACGGATCGAAGTTCAGCACCAAAACATTCCAGCCCTTTTCGCCCTGGTATTTTTCGACCGGCAAATTCTTGAGCGGGGCGGATTTCATGAGGGCGCGGCGCGTGCTGCCTTCGACCGCACGCCGGGTTCCTTCCGGACCGCCGGTCGCCGTCACCTCCGGATCGCCGACGATATTGCCGGACTGATCGAGCTGCACCCTGATCTTCACGCGCACTTCCGAGACGCCGGTCAACCCGCCGACGAGCGCCCAGTTGCCCTGGATCTGCCCTTTGACGTTGTCGATCTCACTGGAGCTCAGGCCGACGCCGATGGTCTTGGTATCGCCGCGGGCGGCCACCTGGGTGGAACGCTTGGCACCGCCACCGGATGCCTCCTGCTTGTTCAGCAGGGCTGCGATGTCGTCGGCATTGAAATCGCTCGCCATCGAAGAAGACGACTTGGCGGTTTCCTGCTGTTTGCCTTCCTTCTTGTCGGACGGCTTGACGGATGCGGTCGACTTGCTGTCGGTCTTGGCCGTCTCGGCTGCCTTGGCCGTATCCGGCTTCGTCTCGGCCGGCTTTTCAACAGGCTTGGCCTGCTCCTTCGGCGGTTCGGGCTTCGGCGGCTGCGGCCTGGAGGCGGGCGTCGGAACCGCCTGCGGCAGTTCACCCGTCTCGGACGTGTTTTCGCTCTGCAGCGGCACGGCCGTCGGCTTGGCGGCCTCCGGCTTTGGCGGCGTAGGCTCGGGCTTCGGCGGGGTCGCTTCCGGCTTCGGTGGCGTGATTTCCGGCTTGGGCTGCGGCAGAGCGGCCATCTCCGTCGGCTTCGGAGCCGTCTCTTCCTTGACGATGTCCTTGACCTGGTTCTGTTCCGGCGTCGGGGTAGGCGTCGGCCGTTCCACCGGCTTCGGTGCCGCCGTGGTTTCGGTCGGCTGCGGCTTGGTGGTCGGCGTCGGAGGTGTCTTCAGGTCGACGTCGTTCTCGCCGGCGTTCTGGGCGTTCTCGACGATCTTCTGGTTCTTGGTTTCCTTGGGGGAAGGCTTCTGGCTGGCAGGCGCCTTCTTGTCACCCTGCTGGGTCTGGGTGATCGATTCCACGGAGACGATGTCGACGGGAAGCGCGTCCACTTCGGCCACGTCGAAAGTCGCGGGCGCGCTCAGCGAAACGAGCGCCAAGCCGAGTACCAGCGTGTGTAGGACCAGCGATGTGCCGAGACTGACCTTCATGGCGCCGCGATCACTTCTCCTGTTCCTGCAGGGTCACGAGGCCGATATTCTTGTACCCGGCAGAAGAAATGCGGGCCATGACCTTCATGACGACGCCGTAGGCCGCGGTCGTATCGCCGCGCACATAGATACGTTCGTTATAGCCTGTGGTGGCGATCGCCTGGAGCTTCGGCACGATCTCGTCGAGGCCGATCGGCGTTTCCTGCAGGTAGATTTCGCCCTTCGGATTGACCGAGACGGTGATCGGCTGGGTATCGGCGTTCATCGCCTTCGCCTGCGTTTCCGGCAGGTCGATAGGCACGCCGACGGTCATCATCGGTGCCGCCACCATGAAGATGATGAGCAGCACGAGCATGACGTCGACGAGCGGCGTCACGTTGATTTCGCTGATCGCACCGCTACGACGACCGCCGCGCCTGCGACGACCGCCACCCGATTTTGCTCCTCCGGCCGACATACCCATGAGACGTTACTCCTTGAGCCCGAGAGGCTTTTTACTGCGCCGCCTGGCGCGGCTGCAGCTTCTCGTCGATCTGGCGCGACAGGATGGCGGAGAATTCGTCCGCAAAACCTTCCATGCGGCCAGAGAGCTTGCCGGCGTCGGCGGTGAACTTGTTGTAGGCGATGACCGCCGGAATAGCGGCGACCAGGCCGATCGCGGTGGCGAGCAGCGCTTCGGCGATACCCGGTGCGACGACGGCGAGATTGGTGGACTTCGACCCGGCGATCGCCTGGAACGATGTCATGATGCCGACGACCGTGCCGAACAGACCGATGAACGGACCGGCCGAGCCGATCGTCGCCAGCGACCCAAGGCGCGCCTCATAGGTTTCCGCTTCACGCGACATGGTGACGTCCATCGCCCGGTCGATACGCATCTGCAGGCCGATCGGCGAACGCGCGCCGCGCTCGAAGCTCTTCTTCCACTCGCGCATGGCGGCGACGAAAATCGCGGCAAGACCGGTGTTCGTCCGTTCCGACAGGGTACGGTAAAGTTCTTCCAGCGACTGGCCGGACCAGAAGACCTGCTCGAACTGGTCGAACTGGCGCTTGGCCTTGCCGAAGCTGATATACTTGTCGATCACGATCGCCCAGGTCCAGATCGATGCGCCGATGAGACCTATCATCACCAGCTTGACGACCAGACCGGCCTGCATGAACAGCGACCAGAGGCTCACTTCGCTCGCCGCTGCCGCCAAACCTACCTGTTCCATCTACTATCCCCGAATCCAAACGCCCGGCTTTAAGGACCGGGCGGTTCAAAAGCGCTCTCGCGAGTATATCTTTGACCGCTGGATGCGCTTAGCCCTAACCCCAAGATACCCTGAGCTTCAAGCTTGGCTTCTCGCTTTCAATTTTGGTCAAAGGAAGGCGTGCGTTGCACAAATTCCTCATGTCTCAGTAAGACACCATTATCGTTAACGAAAGGTTTAGGCGGACCTTGCAATCGCCAGTTCCCAGATCACTTGAAGTTGGAACAAGGAAAGCCGGCAACTTCCAACTTAGTTTTTTCTCATTCACGGGTTATGACACTGTCAGAATCGGATTCTCGGGGACACACCATGTGGCGCGCAGTGTTGATAGCCTTGACGATGTTGATCGCGGTGCCGGCCCATGCCGCCTCGTTCGACTGCAAGGGCGTCCCCTCGCCCGATGAACTGATAGTCTGCAACGATCCTCTCCTTTCGGCGCTGGATACGCAGCTTCCGCGGGTCCAGGAAAAGGCCGAACGGGAGAAAAGGGCGGAGACCCGCCAGGTTCTGCGCGACTTCACGAGCGACCGATCATCCTGCGGCTCCAACCGGTCCTGCGTTCTGAGCACGTATATTGCGGTCCTTGGAGAACTCGGCGGCGCCAAGAGCATTCCCGCGGATATTACTGCCAGCACGATCGCGGGCGGGCGGGCCAAGCCCTCCCCGACATTGCCCGCGAAGATCGGCCAATGCTCCGTCACCAACGTCACCGAGGTCCATCCGCGGGTCGGCCAGGACCCCATCAAGGACGAGGATTACGACGCCGGAACCGGCATCGAATATGCCAATGAGGGTTATCAGGTTTCCTATGCCCGCGAGGAGGCGCTGATTGCCTCCAAGCCCGGCGACAAGGTGACCATGTGCCTGATTGCCATTCCCAAACGCTGCCCGGCGGGCGACGACCGGGGCCGCGAGTATTTCGTCACCAACGCCCGCACCGGGCAGAGCTGGGCAATGGCCGATTCGCAGCATGCCTGTGGTGGCCCATAGATCCCGTCTAGACCGAATTGACCTGCTCGGCCGGGCGCCCGAGAAACTTTTCCGCCACGCTCTCCGGCAGCCGACGCGGACGCCCGTGCCTGTTGATGACGGCGATCACCACTTTCGCGGCGATCAGCAGAGTTTCGCCGCGGCGGATCTCCTGGTTGAGCACCATCTTGGCGCCGCCCGCCTTTTCCGTCACGGTCTGGATGATCAGGATGTCGTCCATACGGGCCGGCTGCTTGAAGTCGATCTCCATCCGGTGGACGACGAAGACCAGCCCTTCTTCGTCGGCGGAAAGCAACGCGCTCTGTTCGCAACCGAGGCAACGCAGATAGTCGGTACGGCCGCGCTCCAGGAAATGCAGATATCGGGCGTGGTAGACGAGGCCGGAAAAATCCGTGTCTTCATAATAGACGCGCTGGGCCAGCCGATGGCCACCTTCCATCAATTCGCCCGATAACAAAAAATTGTGTTCCTTCATGGCCTTGCCTTGGAAATTCCCTCTACTCCACTGGATAAGCGCGCAATGCCGCCCCAGTTTTGACGTGCTGTCACATATCCTCCCTATCAGGAAATAAGTCGAAAACCAGCGGAGAGTAACTCATGAAGATTGCAGTCCTGGGCGGCGACGGCTTCGTCGGCTGGCCGACATCGCTTCACCTGTCCGACGCCGGCCACGAGATCCACATCCTCGACAACCTCTCCCGCCGCTGGATCGATACGGAGCTTGGCGTCCAGTCGCTGACGCCGATGGACAGCATCCAGGAACGCACCCGAATCTGGCATGCCGAGACCGGACGCCGCATTCATTTCCATCTGATCGACCTCGCCAGGGACTACGAACTCCTGAAGGGCTGGCTTTCAAAGAACCGCCCGGACGCCATCATCCACTTCGCCGAACAGCGGGCCGCGCCCTATTCGATGAAGAGCGACCGGCACAAGAACTACACCGTCAGCAACAATGTAAACGCCACCCATAACCTCTTGAATGCGCTGGTCGAACTCGATCTCGACGCGCATCTCGTGCATCTCGGCACGATGGGCGTCTACGGCTATTCGACGGTCGGAGCGGCGATCCCGGAAGGCTACCTCCCGGTCGGCATCCAAACCGCCGACGGCCGCACCGTTTCCCAGGAAATTCTCTATCCGAGCAATCCCGGCTCGATCTATCACATGACCAAATGCCTCGATCAGCAACTCTTCCAGTTCTACGCGAAGAACGACGGATTGCGGATCACCGACCTGCACCAGGGCATCGTCTGGGGCACCCATACCGAACAGACCCGCCGGCACGCGCAATTGATCAATAGATTCGACTATGACGGGGATTACGGGACGGTCTTGAATCGTTTTCTCATCCAGGCGGCGATCGGTTACCCGCTCACCGTCCACGGCACCGGCGGCCAGACCCGCGCCTTCATCCACATCCAGGATTCGGTCCGCTGCATCGAGATCGCGCTGAACAACCCGCCCGCCCGCAGCAGCCGCGTCGAGATCTTCAACCAGATGACCGAGACCCACCGGGTGCGCGATCTGGCCGAGATGATCGCCCGGATGAGCGGCTCCAAGATTGCCTGGCTGCCCAACCCGCGCAAGGAAGCGCCCGAAAACGAGCTGGTGGTGAAGAACGAAAAATTCCTCGGCCTCGGTCTCGAACCGACGACGCTCGGCGAAGGACTGCTCGGAGAGATCGTCGACGTTGCGAAGAAATACGCCTACCGCGTTGACAGATCACGCGTTCCGGCCGTCTCCGCCTGGACCAGGGACATCGCCGCGAAGGTGGAACATGACCCGGAGGGTGTGAGGTTGAAGTCGGTGTCGTGAGCGGGACACCTTCATGACCAACGCCTTCGTTACCCTGGTCACCAATGCCGACTATGCCATGGGCGCAACCGCGCTGGCCCGCTCCATCCGCCGCACCGGCACTGAGGCCGATATCGTCGTCCTCCATACCGGCGGCGTCGAGCGCCCCGCCCTCGCCCCGCTCGAAGCTCTCGGTTGCCGACTGGTCGAGGTCGAACATCTGTCCCTCTCCGAAGCCTTCAACGAACGGCATGCGCGAAAAAACCTGCATGGCGCCGCCCCCTTCACAAAAGGCCGCAAGCCGGATTTCCACACGCCGCTCGACAATTTCTGCAAGCTTCGGCTCTGGCAGCTCACCGACTACGAAACCTGCATCTTCATCGACGCCGACGCGCTGGTGCTGAAGCCGATCGACAAGCTGTTTTCCTATCCGGAATTTTCCGCAGCCCCGAACGTCTATGAAAACCTCTCGGACTTCCACCGCCTGAACTCCGGCGTCTTCGTCGCCAAACCTTCCGCGGAGACATTTGACAGGATGCTTGCGGCGCTCGACCAGCCGAACGCCTTCTGGCGGCGGACGGACCAGACGTTTCTGGAGAGCTTCTTTCCCGACTGGCAAGGCCTGCCGGTCTTCATGAACATGCTGCAATATGTCTGGTTCAACATGCCCGATCTCTGGAATTGGGAAAGCATCGGCGTGCTGCATTACCAGTATGAGAAGCCGTGGGAGAAGGATCACCCGAAGGCCGACCGGCTGCGGCCGCTGATCGACCTCTGGCATGCCTTTTACGGGGATCGCGAAATCCCCGCCCTCTCCAGCCTGCCGAAACCGGGAGAGACGCCATGAAGGTGCTGATATCGGGCGGAACGGGCCTGGTCGGCCGCTACATCGTCGAGGGCCTGCTTGATGCCGGATATCAGGTGATTGTCGGAGGGCGCAGCCCGCCGACGCCTGGCTTCTTTTCCAAACCTGTCGAGTTCGCACCCCTTTCGCTCGATCCCGCCCTCGACCAGATCGAAGCTTTCGACGAGGCCTATTTTTTCGTCCATGCTGCCTTCGACCATTTGCCCGGAAAATATCGCGGCGGCGAAGGCGATGATCCCGATCGTTTCCGCCGGCTGAACCTCGACGGCACCGTCAAGCTGTTCGAGACCGCCAGGAAGGCCGGCACCCGCCGGGCGGTCTTCCTCTCGAGCAGGGCCGTCTATGACGGACAACCGACCGGAACGGTGCTTCACGAAGACCTGCCTTTGAAGCCGGACGGGCTCTACGGCGAGATCAAACTCTGGGCCGAGGGAGCACTGGCGGAGCTCTCGGCCCCCGGCTTTGCCACCTCGTCTCTCCGGCTCACCGGCGTCTACGGCAATCTGCGCCCCAATAAATGGGACGCTCTCTTTGCGGATTACCTGGCGGGCCGGCCGGTTCCGCCGCGTGCGGGAACGGAGACACATGGTCGCGATGTCGCCGCCGCCGTTCGTCTCATGCTGGAAACAGAGACCGGCAAGATCGCCGGCCAGGTGTTCAATGCTTCGGACATACTGACCGATACCCGCGAAATCCTCGGCCACCTGCCGGGGTCCCATCACAACCTGCCACCGTCGGCCGATCGCAGCGCTGTCAACGTCATGTCGACGGACAAACTGAAGGCGCTCGGCTGGCAGCCGGGCGGCGCGCCGCTCTTGCGGCAGACGATCGCGGATCTTGTGGCCGCTCTCAATGCGACTGCGTGAACCGCCGCATCTTTGCTTCGTTCTTTGCCTTTTCGATCGCCTTCTTGTGCTCCTCGGCCCATTTCTGGCCCGCATCGCCGCCCCAGAGCAGCCAGGCGATGTAACCGGTCGACGGATTTTCGTCGTCGCCAAAATTCTCGGCACGCTTGTCCGCCTTGTGGCGGGAAAAATAGCTCACCATCCGCCGCACCGTCTTTTCCGAGATCAACTTGCGGTTCTTGAGGTCCCGGGCTCGCGCTACCCCGACCATCGTGCCGCCGCGGCGATGCTGGGAGCGGAGCTTCAAGCCTTTTTCAGCGGCCTGCGCCACTTCGGCGGGCGGGACGTGATCGGGGATCTCGTTATCCATGGGTCTTCCTCAGCTCGGACTCACTCTTGAGAACGCGGTCGCCGTCTTCCTGGCGGATGAGGAACGCGGGCTCATCGGCATCCGCCTTGCGCTTGATCGTCTTGCCCTTGATCTTGCGCTCCACGTCGCTGGTGAATTTCCGGGCGACCTTGCCGTTGGCCTTGGATCGCCCCCAGGTCCACGCGACCTCGTTCCCGATCTCGATCTTCTGCATGTCGTTCTCCTTTCCGGGGAGAAACGGCAAGCGACGCGCAGATGT
Source organism: Neorhizobium sp. T25_27 (assembly GCF_002968565.1). Taxonomy (NCBI): domain Bacteria; kingdom Pseudomonadati; phylum Pseudomonadota; class Alphaproteobacteria; order Hyphomicrobiales; family Rhizobiaceae; genus Neorhizobium; species Neorhizobium sp. T25_27. The sequence continues at coordinate 225,681 of NZ_PVBJ01000011.1, read as the reverse complement.
TCCAGCCGGAATGCGGGCGGGCGGAACGGGCACGTCGGCCTCCGCCAGCCGACGATCGCTGGAGGCGAGCGCTGAAGTCCTGCCGAATGCGGAAAAAGATCGAACTTAGGATTTCAGGTCGAGGTCGCCGTCGCGCCAGACGAGGTGGCGCGGACTGACCGGCAGGTTCTCGATCTCCTCGGCGATGAAGTAGGGCGGGATGTCGAGCGCCCGCAGCGCCGCGGTCGTCGCCGGGACCCATTTGAATTCCAGATCGTGTTCGTCCCTGATCCGATGGACGATGTCCGTCGGATGAAAGGGAAAGGTCTCCGGAATGTCCATTAGGTAATAATAACCGAGTTCGTGCCAGTCGCGGTCTTCGTAATGGAAGAAGTTCTCGACCGACCAGAGCAGCCGGCGAACGCTCACCTCGGCACCGATTTCCTCGACCATCTCCCGTCTGAGTGTCTCTTCCGATGTCTCGCCGATCTCCGCCCGCCCGCCCGGAAAGGTCCAGAAGGCCTCGTCCACGGCGCGATGCACCAGCACATAACCGTCCCGGAACCCAAGCCCGGCAATCCGCATCTGGAAGATACGCTTGCTCTTGGTCTTGATACGGATGCGAGTGCGCGCCATGCGGTTTACCCCAGTTCAATCACGACGATTTCCGGCCTCGAGCCTACTCTCACCGGCAGGATGGAACAGCCGAGGCCCCGGGACACGATGAGATCACGCTCCCCCTCACGATAATGTCCGGCCGGATAACGCCGCGAGCCCTGCGATGCGGCGGCGGGCCGCCAGCCCAGGATATTGATCTGGCCGCCATGGGTATGACCCGAAAGCGTCAGGCTGACCCTCTCGCTCACCTGCGGAAATATGTCCGGCTCATGTGCCATGAGCAGTACCGGCGAGTCATCGTCAATCTGCGCGAGCGTTCCCGGAAGATCGTCGATGCCCCTCATCATCGTCCGCTTGAAGTCTTTGCCGGGGCGCAGAGCCATCTGGTCGCCGAGGCCCGCAAGCCAGAACGAGTGGCCGTCTTTCTCCAGCCTGACGGCCTCGTTGATGTAGGTCGGTATTCCAACCGCCCTCAGTGCAGCCGCCGCGATATTCTCGGCGAGGGGATCTCTCTGGAAGCGAAGATCCTCCCAATGGTCGTGATTGCCGAGCACTGCATGAACGCCGAGCGGCGCTTTCAGCACCGAGAACACCTGCGACCAATCCGCCGACGGGATATGCTCGGTCGCCAGGTTCATTCCCGACACGTAATCGCCGAGCAGCAGGATGACATCCCCGTTCAGCGCATTGGCCGCCGAACAGATCGACCCGATCCGGTCGAGGCTCATCCAGGGCTCGCAGGCGTGGATATCCGCAAGGACGACAACGCGCAGCTTCAATCCCGGCGTCCATCGCCTGGGCGTGACGGCATATTGCGTCAGCCGCGGCCGTGCCATCACCTCCACGAAGGGATAGGCGGCCAGAGCGAGCAGGGTCGCAACTCCTCCGGCGAAGGCCTTGAGCAAAGTCCGCCTTGTGAGCACTCAGTCGTCCTCGAGATTCATCCGGAATTGCGCGGCCTCGAGATCCTTCGGCGGCTGCATTCCCAGATGTTTCCACGCGTTTGCGGTCAAAACGCGGCCCCGCGGCGTGCGCTGGATGAAACCCTGCTGGATCATGTAGGGTTCGATGATGTCTTCGATCGCATCGCGCGGTTCCGACAGGCCGGCGGCGATGGTTTCGATACCGACCGGTCCGCCGCCGAAATTGACGGCGATCATGTTGAGATAGCGTTTGTCGAGCTGGTCCAGGCCCATATTGTCGACCAGCAGCCGGGTCAGCGCCTCGTCGGCGATCTCCTTCGTCACCGCCTCGGCCTTCGCTACTTCGGCGAAATCGCGCACCCGGCGCAAGAGCCGCCCGGCGATGCGTGGCGTGCCGCGGGCGCGGCGGGCGATCTCGCGGGCGCCTGCATCGGTCATCGAAAGGCTCATCAGCCGCGCACCGCGCCGGACGATCAGTTCCAACTCATCGACCGTATAGAAGGACAGCCGGATGGGAATGCCGAACCGGTCGCGCAGCGGCGTGGTGAGCAGACCGGCCCGGGTGGTGGCGGCAACCAGCGTGAACTTCGACAGATCGATCTTCACCGACCGCGCCGACGGGCCTTCGCCGATGATCAGGTCGAGCTGGAAATCTTCCATCGCCGGATAGAGGATTTCCTCGACCGCCGGGTTGAGCCGGTGGATTTCATCGATGAAGAGCACGTCCCGCTCCTCGAGATTGGTGAGCAGGGCCGCAAGGTCGCCTGCCTTGGCGATGACCGGGCCGGATGTCGAGCGGAAATTGACGCCGAGTTCCTTGGCCATGATCTGCGCCAGCGTCGTCTTGCCAAGCCCCGGCGGGCCGACGAACAGCACGTGGTCCAGCGCCTCGCCGCGGTTCTTCGCCGCCTCGATGAACACCTTCAGGTTGGCGCGCGCCTCCGCCTGGCCGGTGAACTCGTCCAGCGACTGCGGGCGCAGCGTCGTATCCAGGTCTTCGCCCCGCTTTTCCGGCGTTATCAGGCGGGCGGGCTCACTCATGCGAGAAGTTCCATTCCAGGTATATATCGTGCGGCAGTTTTGTCGAAAGTCACCGTTTTTGAACAGCCAATTCTCTTTGCGAGCTCGGCGATCATATAGTCGGCAACGTCAAACTTCCCGAAACCATCGGCCAAGAACATGGTCTCTATGAAATCCGAATCCTCGAAGACAAGCTCTCGGCTTTCCAATAGTCCACGAAACAGAGACGCAATCTCCTGGTTCTTGTAGCCGTAACGTTTCCGCATCACCCAACATGCTTCGGCGAAAACGAAGAGCGAAATATAAGCCGGATTTTCTGCCGATCTCGAACGGAAGAACTCAACTGCGCTTTCGTACTGTTTCAGATCGTCCGTCATCAGAAATCTGAGGAGCACGTTTGTATCGATGCCAATCACGCATGATCCTCCGATCATCATCTGCAGCCGCTTCCGCCGCGGCTTCGCTCATTTCTTCGATGGTCAAACGGACGCCGTTGGGAGCATGGCCGAGAATACCCGCAAACTCCATGACGCTCCGCGTCTTGGCCCTTAATTTGACTTCACCATTTTCAATGATGAAGTCCATTTGATCACCCGGACTAAGGTTGAGATACTTTCTGATTTCAATTGGGATTGTCGTCTGACCTTTAGAGGTCAATTTTGCGCCATAGCCCATGAGCACCTCCATTCCTTACTTTTTATTTTAGTAAGGATCATAGAAAATTGCAAGGAATCACCGAGCCAGTTCCTTCAGCCCCAGCCGTATGAGCCTGGCGCTATCGCCCCCCTCGCCGCCGTTCTTGAGCGCCGCCGCAACCGCGTTCGCGGCTTGGTCCCGCGAATAGCCGAGATTGGTGAGCGCCGAGACGGCATCGGCGACCGGTGCAGCGGCCACGCCCTCGCCAAGCTCCTGCTTGAGGCCGATATTGCCCGAAGCCTCGCCGGCAAAGGCGGGCGCCTTGTTCTTGAGTTCGGTCACGATACGCACCGCGACCTTCGGCCCGACGCCGGGCGCACGCGAGACCGTCGTCTTGTCCTGAAGGGCGATCGCGTTGGCAAGCTCGGAGGGTGTCAGGGTCGAGAGCACCGCGAGCGCCACCTTGGCGCCGACGCCCTGCACGCTCTGCAGCAAGTTGAAACATTCCCGCTCCAGCGCGCTCAGGAAGCCGAAAAGCTTGAATTGATCCTCGCGGACATAGGTCTCTATGAAGAGGACCACCGCTTCGCCGATCGACCCCATCTTCGACAGCACCCGCGACGAGCAGAAGACCTCGTAACAGACGCCATGAACGTCGACGAGCACATAGTCGTCGCCGATCTCGTCGATAGTGCCTTTGAGCTTGCCGATCATGAAAGATATCCGTCAGGGATGGGTTTCGGGGGAGATGATATCGAGCGAAGGAAAATAGGCGCGATAACGGGCTGCATCACGGGTGAGGAGACGATGAGAACGGACCGCGGCATGGGCGCCGATCAGGAAATCAGGCAGGGTTCGCTCACGAAGTCCGCCGGACCTGCGGCAGGAAAAATGCGCCTTACCCGCCTGAAATGCCGCATCATAAGACAAGGTCTCGCGCTTCATACCGAGCCAGCCGAATGCCAGCGTTATCTCAAGCTCACTCAGAGGCGATGCCGACAGTTCCGACCAGATGACCGGATTGAGGATAAGCTCGCCCTCTTCCGCGCATCGTTTCAATGCACCGAGCGACCAGGTCCGCGCCGGAGTGGCAGGCCCAAGCATATCGATCAGCACATTCGTATCAACGACGGTCGAGGTCATCGCGCGGTCCCCGAAGCCAGTCGATGTACTCATCGGTCGTCATGCCGCCGAGATCCCAAGTGCCTTTGACGCTGTCCGCCCATTCTTCGAAGCTCTTGTAGTCCTGCTTGCTGTCGTCGAGCCTGACAAGCCTCACGCCGTCATCAGACACGATAAAATCCACTTCCGAACCCGGGCCGATCTTCAATCGGTCGCGGATTTCTTTGGGGATCGTAACCTGGCCTTTTTCGGTGACGCGCATGGTAATACCTCTGAGGTATTACTTATCGACCGGACTAGAACAAGTCAAGAACAAACTAGCCGGCGAGCGCGGCGCGCATCCGCTGGCCGCCGCGGTTATGGGCGTGGCAGATGGCGATTGCCAGCGCGTCCGCGGCGTCGTTGCCCTTGAACTCCGCCTTCGGCATCAGGATCTTCAGCATCATGTGGATCTGCTGCTTTTCGCCGTGGCCGACGCCGATCACCGCCTTCTTGACGGCGTTCGGCGCATATTCGGCGACGGGCAGCCCGGCCCGTGCCGGCACCAGCATGACGACCCCCCTCGCCTGGCCGAGCTTCAGCGTGGCGACCGCATCCTTGTTGACGAAGGTCTGCTCCACGGCCGCCTCGTGCGGCTGGTAGGCATGCACCACTTCTGCCAGTCCATCATGCAATTGGCAGAGGCGCGAGGCGAGGTCCATGTCACCGTCGGAAGTTACGGTACCCGAGGCGACGAATTTCAGGCTGTTACCGAGCGTCTCGATAATGCCCCAGCCGGTGCGTCGGAGCCCCGGATCGATGCCGATGATACGAATCGTGCCTGTCATGCCATACCCTATCCTGATGCCCCAATCAGTGCCACGAGAATGTGAACAAACCGAAAACACAAACGAGAGACCGTTTACCCTCCGGTAACCATATCGGGAAGGTTTGCCCCCTTTCGGGTCGCCGGTCGGCAACGCCCCTGCGCCTCGCGCGTTGCAAATCGCGGCTTGGACGCAATGTGAGGAGGCAGCCATGATAGGCAGACATCATTCCCTATCCGTCAAGGTGATCGGGCTTGTGCTGGCGCAGAATGGGATTCTCGCGGGGCTCCTCTTTTACGTCGCCGACGAGCTGACGCCTTTCGAGATGCTGGGCATCGCCGCGTCGCTGATAACGCTGACCCTCGTCACCATTTCCCTTGCCGGTGCACTGATCAATCCGTTGCGCGCCATCGCGGGAACGGTCTCGGAGGTCGCCGCCGGCAAGACGGCGGTGCCACGCGAACATCTGGCCCGCACCGATGAAATCGGCTCGATCTCCCGGGCGCTGGAGCAGCTTTGCCGCAATCATCTCACCCGGCTCGTCAAGGACGAAGAGGCGCGCGAGCGGCAGGAGGCGGCGGCGGCGCAAGCTCGCATGCGCGATCTTGAGGCCGCCGGAGAGGAGGCGCGCGACCTGAGGACAGTGGTCGAAGCGCTTGACGGAGGCCTGCGACGCCTGGCGGTCGGCGATCTGACCGTCCGGATCGATATGCCGTTCCCCGACAGGTACGAGGGCCTGCGGGCGGATTTCAACCATGCCCTGACGATCCTGGAAGACGTGCTCGGCATGATCGGCAGCTGCGCCCACGGCCTCCACACGGACTGCGCCGAGGCTCGCGACGAATTGACGAAAACCGCCGAGGCCGGTGGCCGGCTGACGGCAACCATCGCCAAGACAGCCGCGGATGTTGGCAAGCTTGCCGAGACGCTGAGGGTGCGAAAGATCCAGGCCCAGCACGCGGCCGAGATCGCCAACAATGCCCGGCTCGACATGCGCCCGCCGAAGGAGATGATAGAAGCCGCAACGGTGGCGATGGAGGCGATCCGTAAGGCGTCGCTCAGAATCGAGCCCGCCACCGCGACGATCCGCGAGATCGCCTTCCAGGCCAATATGCTCGCCCTCAATGCCGGCCTCGAAGCGACCCGTTCCAGCGAGGCCGAGACCGACTTCAAGACCGTGGCGGAGGAAATCCGCGGACTTGCCGAGCGGGCCGCCGAGGTGGCCAAGGAAATCTCCGGCCTGTCCCGAAGGTCGGCGGAAGCGGCCGAACTCGGCGGCAAGTCTGTCGAGAAGGCCGGCGGGGAACTGGACGCGATGACGATCTACGCGGATGCCTTGCACGATCACGTAGCGGCACTCGCGGCAAGCTCGGGCCAGGAGATCGAAGCGGTCGCAGCCGTCAGGACCACGATGACGACGCTTGCCAAGGCGAGCCGCGACCAGATCGGCGTGCTGGATACGCTGACGGCAAAGCTCGGCCGCATGAACCGCGATATCGGCGCGATCGACCATCATGCAGGGCGCTTCACGCCCGTCACGATCCTCCACGCGGGAGGAGTGGCGGTACCGGAGAGCCTCAAACCCGCAAAACCTGGTTCGCACCTGCGGCTGGTCAAGTCGTGATGTCGGGCGCTCCGCTGCGCGCCTTTTTCGGGCGCTTCTTTTTCTGTTGGCCGCAGGGTCGTATTCCTGGACGAGACTGCCTAGATAAGTGGAACACCCTGTCAGTTATTCCGCCTTCAGGACGCGCCGATGATCCCCTTTTCCATTCTCGATCTTTCACCCGTCGGTGAAGGTTATTCCGTGAGCGATGCGCTCGACCAGTCCCGCCGCCTAGCGATCAAGGCCGAGGAGCAGGGCTACAAACGCGTCTGGCTTGCCGAGCACCATGGCATGCCGGGCATCGCCAGCGCCGCAACCGCGATCGTCATCGCCCATGTGGGCGCCGCCACCAAGACCATCCGCGTCGGCTCCGGCGGCATCATGCTGCCCAACCATTCCCCTCTCGTCATCGCCGAACAGTTCGGCACGCTGGAAGCGCTGTTGCCCGGCCGCGTCGATCTCGGCCTTGGCCGGGCGCCCGGAACCGACATGCGTACCGCGAGCGCCCTTCGCCGCAATCTCGATGCCGGCGCCGAAAGTTTTCCGCACGACATTCTGGAACTGCAGCGCCTGCTCGGCACGCCGGAAAAGGACCAGAGCCTGCTCGCCGTCCCGGGCATGGATGCGCATGTGCCGATCTGGCTGCTCGGGTCGAGCGTCTACAGCGCCCATCTCGCCGCCGCCCTCGGCCTGCCCTATGCGTTTGCCTCGCATTTCGCGCCTGACATGCTGATGGAAGCGATCTCGATCTATCGCGACCGTTTTAAGCCGTCTCTTCAACTCGACAGGCCCTACATGATGGTCGGCGTCATGGGCGTCGCGGCGGAAACCGATGCCGAAGCTGAGCGCGCCTTCACCTCGTCGCAGCAGCAGTTCGTCAATCTGCGCAAGAACGTCCGCACCCGGTTCCCGAAGCCCGTCGACAGCATGGAAGGTTTCTGGACGCCGATGGAGAAGATGAACGTCGAGCGCACGCTGCGTTACGCAGCGGTCGGCTCCGTTGCGACGGTCGAGGCAAAGCTCAGGGATTTCCTGGGAGAAACCGGCGCCGACGAATTGATCATCTCGATGCCGATCCACGATGTCGATGCACGACTGCGCTCGGTCGAATTGTTCGCCACGTTGCCGATGATGGAAAAAGTTCGAGCCTGAAACAAAGGCGGGCTGGTCATGCCAGCCCGCTCCGTAAAATTGGGAGGTCGATAACCGATCAGGCCGAAAGCTTGGCCATGACCTCTTCGGAAACCTCGAAGTTCGAATAGACGCTCTGCACGTCGTCGTCGTCTTCCAGGTTGTCGATGAGCTTCAGCAGCGACTGCGCCTTCTCCTCGTCCACCTCGATCGTGTTCTGCGGCCGCCAGATCACCTTGACCGTTTCGGCCTGGCCGAGCGTCGCTTCGAGCGCCTTGGACACTTCGCCGAGGCTTTCGAAAGCGCAGATGATCGTGTGGCCGTCCTCGTCGGTGGTCACGTCGTCGGCACCGGCCTCGATCGCCGCTTCCATTACCTTGTCCGCATCGCCGACGCTCGCCTTGTAGGTGATTTCGCCGACATGGTCGAAGGAGAAGGAAACCGAGCCGGTTTCGCCGAGCACGCCGCCGGCCTTGGTGAAGATCGAGCGGACGTTGGAGGCCGTGCGGTTGCGGTTGTCGGTCAGCGCCTCGACGATGACGGCGGTGCCACCTGGGCCATAACCCTCGTAGCGAACGGAATCGTAGTTTTCCGCATCCGCGCCGGCAGCCTTCTTGATCGCCCGGTCGATATTGTCCTTCGGCATCGACTGCGCCTTGGCGTTCTGGATCGCCAGGCGCAGTGCTGCGTTCATGGTCGGATCGGGCAGACCGGTCTTGGCGGCGACGGTGATTTCGCGCGCAAGCTTGGAAAACATCTTCGACCGGATCGAATCCTGCTTGCCCTTGCGGTGCATGATGTTTTTGAACTGTGAATGGCCAGCCATGGCACCCCTGACACTTTAGCTTGTTCTGGAACTCGTTCTGGAATGGCGCCTTATAATTTCGAAGCCTGAGCCGTTCAAGGGCATTCCAGGGCAAGGCGAGGCTTTTCCTGATGCCGCCCCGCCGACAAGGCCAGGAACAAAGCCAAAGCCTTGCCGTTTGTTCACCGAGACGAACAACAAGGAGACAATCGATGGCAAGCCTTACCGAAGCCCGCGAAGCACCCGAACGCCAGCTCTGGGACGAGATCAACAACATCCATGCCGGCATGCTCGGGATCGAGGGGTCGCATATGCATTTCCAGCCGATGGCGCCGAATGCCGATCCGAAATCGAGCACGATCTGGTTTTTCACCAAGGCCGACACGGACTTGGTACGCGCCATTCGCGCCGGCAGCCGTGCCCATTTCTGCGTCGTCGGCAAGAACCACGATTACCACGCCTGCCTCTCCGGCACGCTGGAAATCCGTAACGACCGCGCCAAGATCGACGAATACTGGAGCGCCGTGACCTCGGCCTGGTACGAGCGCGGCAAGGAAGACCCATTGCTGACCCTGCTCGCCTTCCGGGTCGACGACGCGGAAATCTGGGCTTCCACCGACAGCACTTTGAAATTCGGCTGGGAAATCGCCAAGGCCAATCTGAAGGACGAGAAGATGCCGGATGTCGGCGTCAAGCAGCACCTCGCCTTCCCGCAATTCCACTGAACGGGAATAAGGCCGCGGGGGCAATTACAGCCCCTGCGGCACCAGTATCGTCGGCTTTTTCGGCAGGCTGCGCATCGATACCCGGATCGTCGGCTCCTTGGCATAGGCGATGTCGAACTTGGCGTCGAACATGGCGATGAAATTATCGAGCGGCGGTCCCCAGCGATGCATCGGCAGGATGAGCGACGAGCGCAACCGCTGCACGACCCGGCTCATGCTGTCCGCCCCCATCGTCAGGCCGCCGTCGACCGGCACCATCAGGATGTCGAGGCGGCCGATCTCCGTGTACTGCGCCTCGTTCAGCTCGAAATGCAGGTGGCCGAGATGGCCGATGCAGAGGCCCGCGACCTCGAAGATGAAGATCGAATTGCCGTTTTCCTCGATGCCGCCGCCCCAGTTGCGGATATCCGACACGACGTTGCGGACATAGACATCCCCCACCATGACGCGATGCTGCGCCTTTTCGCCCGGGACATCGCTCCAGCCGTGCAGGACGTGCTTTATTCCGGGGTCGGGGCTGAGCGTGTAGTGGGTGGAATGAGCCTTGTTCATGGTCGCGACATCCGGCAGCCGCGACGGCCGGTAGGCGCCGCTATAGTCGGTGGCGATGCCGATCCCTTCAGGCGTTTCAATAAAATAGGTGGAATGGCCGACAAAGGTGATCTTCACCTCTTCCCTCTCGGCCAGCGCCAGGTTCCTCCTCGCCTGAACGAACTGCAGGTCGGAGGGGCTGAAGCTTGCGAAGGTGACGCCGGGCAGCTTTTGCGCGATCGCCTGGCATTGGCTGATGGGCAGGCCGTCCTGGGCGAGCGCTGCGACAGCGGACAGGAGGAGGCCGGAAAGACCGAGTGCGAGAGCCCGTAGCATCATGCTGATCCCAAAGAACTGCGTTCATGCTCATTCCCGGCGAAAACATGCGGCAATGCGAAAGGCCGGTCCAGCCGCAATCGCCGCGGCCGGTCTCACAATTCTGTCATTGGCGGAGGTCATGGAGTTGATCATTGAAAAGCCGCGGCAACGCCCCGACATAAGCTCGCCGGCGTCCGGTCGGAAGAGCGAGAGGATATTTCATGAAGCATGACATTGAGATCAAGACCAAGGACGGTACGGCCAAGGCCGCCGTCATCAAGCCTGCGAACGGCGCTGCAACGGACAAGGGCGTCATCCTCTACATGGATGCCTTCGGCCCGCGCGAGGCGCTCTACCGGATGGGCCAGCGCATCGCCGATGCCGGTTATACCGCGCTCGTTCCGGACCTATTCTACCGCTCGGGCGCCTACGGCCCGTTCGATGCGAAGACGGCCTTCAGCGAAGAAGCCACCAGGACGCAGCTGATGGGCCTGATGCGCGCCAACTCCCAACCGCTCACCGCCGAGGACGGAGAAGCCTTCATCCAAGCGTTGACCTCCGAAGGCGCCACCGGCGCACTCGGCGCCGTCGGTTATTGCATGGGTGGCGGCCGGGCGATCACCGCCGCAGCCCGTTATCCGGAGCGCATCAAGGCGGCCGCCAGCTTCCATGGCGGCAATCTCGCAAGCGACGCCGAAGACAGCCCGCACAGGCTGGCGGACCGGATCAAGGCGCGCGTCTATGTCGGCGTCGCCGGCGTCGACAACAGCTTTCCGCCGGAGCAGTCGGCCCGGCTCGCCGAAGCGTTTCGCACCGGCGGCGTCGACCATATCGTCGAGAACTATGTCGGCATGGCACATGGCTGGACGGTGCCGGACCACAGCATCTACGACAAGGACGGTTCCGAGCGCCACTTCAAGCGCCTGCTGACGCTGTTCGAAGAGACCCTCTGAAACGAACCTTCCAAAACGACAAAGGGGCGGCTTCGGGCCGCCCCTTATCTCATTGAACGTCCAGCATTCCGGCCGGTGACGCAGCATCACCCCAAACAGGGTTTGCCGCGGCGTCCAGCTTTACTTCCGGCGCTCGAAATTGCTGCTGTTGGCCAGTTTCGGCTTGTCCTTCTTCTTGAAAGGCTTTTCGTCTTTCTTGAAGGGCTGGGCATCCTTGCGGAACGGCTTCGCATCCTTGGCGAAGGGCTTTCCGTCGCGTGCCTCGGCTGCCTTGGGGCCGCCAGGGCCAGCCGCGTTGGAGGTGTTCTTCCTCGGCTTGCCCTTCGCCCAGTCGTCGCCACGAGGCTCCTTCGGACGGTCGTCATAGGGCTTCTTGGCATAGGGCTTGGCCGGCGCGGGACGGCTGAGGTCTGGGGCGCTGGTCAGTCGGGTGACGCGAATGCCGCGCTCCAGCGCCTTGTCCTTGCCGACCGCCTGCATGAAGGCGTCGGCGTGATCGGCGGCGATCTCGACGAAGGTCTCGTCCTGCTGCATCTTGATCGCGCCGATCTCCCGCTTGGTGACGTTGCCGTTGCGGCAGAGCATCGGGATCAGCCAGCGCGGCTCGGCATTCTGCTTGCGGCCGACCGACAGCGAGAACCATACGGCGGGGCCGAACTCGTCGCGCGACGGGCGCGGGGTCATCGGGAAGTCACCTTCGCCGCCGGCGCGCTCGCGCGGCTTGCGGGTATCCTGCTGCACGGAGATTTCGATCAGATCCTCCGGCGCCGAATATTTGGTGCGGTAGAGACTGACGAACGCGGCAGCCAGCTTTTCCGCGCCATGGCTCTCGACCAGCTTGGCGACGAGATCCTGCTCTTCCTCGCGCGGATTTTCGCTGAAGATCGGATCGGCCAGCAGACGCTCGTCGTCGCGCCGCATGACCTCTTCGGCAGACGGCGGACGAGCCCAGGTGGCGGAAATGCCCGCGCCCCCGAGCAGGCGCTCGGCCTTGCGGCGGGCATTGACCGGCACGATCAGAGCGCTGATGCCCTTGCGTCCGGCACGTCCGGTGCGGCCGCTGCGGTGAAGCAGCGTTTCCGGATTGGTCGGCAGGTCGGCATGGATGACGAGGTCGAGGCCCGGCAGGTCGATGCCGCGGGCGGCGACGTCGGTGGCGATGCAGACGCGGGCACGGCCATCGCGCATCGCCTGCAGCGCATGGGTCCGCTCGTTCTGCGTCAGCTCGCCGGAGAGGGCCACGACGGCGAAATTGCGGTTGTTGAACCGCGCCGTCAGATGGTTGACGGCAGCGCGGGTCGAGCAGAACACGATCGCGTTGGTCGACTCGTAATAACGAAGCACGTTGATGATCGCATTTTCGCGGTCGGCCGATGCCACAGTGAGCGCGCGATATTCGATATCGACATGCTGCTTTTCCTCGGCAGAGGTGGCGATGCGGACCGCTTCACGCTGGTAGCTCTTGGCAAGCTTGGCGATCGCGGCCGGAACGGTTGCCGAGAACATCAGCGTGCGGCGGTCGTCGGGCGCCGATTCCAGGATGAATTCCAGGTCCTCGCGGAAACCGAGATCGAGCATCTCGTCCGCCTCGTCGAGCACGGCGACCTTGAGGGCCGACATGTCGAGCGCGTTGCGGCGGATATGGTCACAGAGCCGGCCGGGCGTGCCGACGACGATATGGGCGCCGCGCTCAAGCGCGCGCCGTTCGCTGCGGATGTCCATGCCGCCGACGCAGCTGGTGATGACCGCGCCGGTCATCTCGTAAAGCCATTCCAGCTCGCGGGTGACCTGCATCGCCAGTTCGCGGGTGGGCGCAATGACGAGCGCCAAAGGCTGCCGCGCCGGGCCGAACTTTTCCGCGTCGCCGAGCAATGTCGGGGCGATCGCAAGGCCGAAGGCAACGGTCTTGCCCGAGCCGGTCTGCGCCGAAACCAGCGCATCGGAATGGATGAGAGCCGGGTCGAGCATGGATTTCTGGACGGGGGTCAGCGTTACATAGCCCCGTTTCGCCAACGCCTTGGCGATCGCCGGGACGGCGCCGTTGTAATCGGTCATCTAAATCTGTCTTTCGGATTTTCGCGCTCAAAGCGCTGTGGCTGCAACACTCGCAGCCGAACTTGCGCCGTTCCTACTTATTTGCAGGGCAAATGTCAAAGAGCATGTCAGCGCGAGGCCCCGATCAAGGCCGCTATTGACGCCATAAGCTTAATATCTGACGTAAATCCGCCGTTGGCGGGGAAGATCCAAGAGGAGAAGGCCATGTCGGGCATTTTGGAAAAGCAGGCCGAACTGCAAGCGCAGGCGGATGCGATCGTCAGCGCCCTCGGCCTCGAGGATGCCTTGCGTCTGGCCGGAAATCCGGTGCGGGTCGGAAGCTCGGCGCTCGGCCTCATGGTCCGCCGCGATATCGACATCACTGTGGTCTGCGAAAGGCTCGACCCAGCCGCCCGCCGAACCGTCGCCGAGATCGCCGGCGAACTGATGCTCGACAGCCGCATCGGCGCCGTGCGCTACCGCAACGACAGCGGCCTCTGGAACGTCGAACCGCAAAACTACCCGGACGGCCTCTATCTTGGCCTCACCTACCGGACGGACACGGGCGAAGACTGGAATCTCGACATCTGGTTCATCGACGAACCGGACCGCCAGCCCGACCTGAAACATCTGAAGACGCTGCTGCCCCGCTTGACCGACGAGACGCGGAAAACGATCCTCGTCATCAAGGCCGACCTCGCCGCAACCGCGCCGAAAGGCGGCAAGCCTGCCCCGAGCGCACTGGTGTATGAAGCGGTGCTCGATGGAGAGGTAACAACAACTGCTGAGTTCGAAGAATGGCTTTTGCGCCAGCAGAACCTTAGCTGAAGGTTTGAAGCGTGATGCAGTCTCCCTTCAGTGCAATCAGGCCTCCGATCAACACCTCTACTGGACTCGCACTAGCGACGATTTCGCGCTATATAAAGGGCTATGGCAAAGGCAGAACTCAAACGAGAATCGACTGGCAGGTGGGTGGTACGCGATTCACACAGCGGTCGCTTTGTCGAAGTGCGCGGTGCTGATTCAATGAAGTCGTCGCAGCTGCCTATAAAGAAGAGCGTCGACCTTACAAAGCCAATTGCTGAACAAGCCCTCGAAGGCAACTCGTCCAAGTCGCGCAAGCCCTCCGTGAAGAACTGATCTTGCCGGGCGCGCTGCTCGATACCCACACCTTTTACTGGCTGGTCACAGCTGTCGAGACGCTGTCGGAAGAAGCTCTCATCGCGATCGCCGACAACCAAGCGGCGGGAACGCTTTATGTGTCGCCAATTACGGCCTGGGAGTTGACGATCGCTTCGCGCAAGCCAGCACACAGAGACCCGCCAAATCTCGACGCGAAGTCGCCGTCCAAATGGTTTTCGAGGGCGGTCGCGGCTACAGGGACGAAAATTATTCCAATCAGACAACGGATCGCCTGCGAAGCAGCGGCTGTTGTGATGGATACCGGGCATAAGGACCCAGGAGATTGCTACCTGATCGCCACCGCACGGATTAAGAAAATCCCCATCATAACCCGCGATGCCGTCATGCTGGATTTCGCCTCACCCGAGTATCTCGAAGTGATTGTGTGCTGACATTTTCGGGCATATGCCGCGCGTTCTGAAGATACCCGACTTCCGTAGTCCGCGCCTGTCACCGCCAGAACGACGGTATCGTCTCCGCAAGCCGCGGCCCGATCCGGAGCGGCTCGATCTTTTCCGCAAGCCCGGTCGTATCGGAAATCTCGATGCCGAGGCCGCAGATCGTCGCGGGTCCGGTCGCCGCCTCGAAACGGCCCTTCGGCATTTTCGAGATGAAGCGGTTGAGTGGTTCTTCCTTGTCCATGCCGAGCGAACTATCGTAGTCGCCGCACATGCCGGCATCCGACATGTAGCCGGTGCCGCCGTTGAGGATCTGGCAGTCGGCCGTCGGCACATGCGTGTGGGTGCCGACCACGAGGCTGGCGCGGCCGTCGACGAAATGCCCGAAGCACTGCTTTTCGCTGGTCGCTTCCGCGTGGAAGTCGAAGATGACCGCGTCCGCCTGTTCCTTCAGGGGGGCTGCCGCGAGGATCGTCTCGGCGCTCTTGAAGGGATCGTCGAGTTCGGGATGCATGAACACCCGCCCCATGATGTTGGCGACCAGAATGCGCGCGCCATTGCGGGCGTAAAAAATGCCGGATCCCTTGCCCGGCGTGCCGGCGGGATAGTTGGCGGGCCGCAGGAACTGCTCGTGGCGACCGGCAAAGCTGACGGCCTCCTTCTGGTCCCAGACATGGTTGCCGGTCGTCACAACGTCGGCGCCGGCATTGATCGTCTCGAGAAAGATATCCTCGGTAATGCCGAAACCGCCCGCGGCGTTCTCGCCGTTGACGATGACAAAATCGAGCTTCAGGTCGGCGACGAGGCCGGGCAGCTTTTCCCACACCGCCACGCGGCCGGTCTTGCCCACCATGTCACCCAGGAACAAAAGGCGCATTCTTATCCAATCTGTGCGCGGCCCATGTCTTCGAAGGGCCGGTAACCGCTCTCCGTCAGGACAGCGTCAAGTCTGATATCGTGAGGTTCAACGGGAACTGATGCCACTTCCTGGCAGTCGAAGGCAATCCCGATCAGCTTCGGGTTCAGGCCTTTTTGCTGCAGGCGGTGGATCGCCCGGTCGTAATAACCGCCGCCATAACCGATCCGGTGCCCTCCGGCATCGAAGGCCGACAGCGGCACCAACATCACCTGCGGCTCGAGTTCCGCCGCATCCGCGCCCGGGCCGAACGTGCCGAACACGCCCGGCACCAGTTCGGCACCGCGCACCAGTTCGCGGAAGACGATCGTCTTCTTGTCGAGAATGACGGGCACGCAGAGCCGCGCGCTGCGGTCCCTGAGATGCGCCATCAGCGGCCGCACATCGACTTCCGAGCGGATCGGCAGGAAGCCCGAAACGATGGCGCCGGCGTCGAGGCTGATCGCCTCGGCCCCATGCGACGCGATGGCTAGGCTCTTCTCGATGCGCTCGACCGGCGGGATGGCATCCCGCTCGGCAAGCCGCGCGGCACGAAGCTCCGCCTTGGTCTTCAGGACGTCCGTCATACCTTGTCCGACCGCCTGACCAACAGCTTGTCGATGCGGCGGCCGTCGAGGTCGATGACCTCGAAGGTCCAGCCGTTCTTGGTGAAACTCTCGCCGAGTTCCGGCAGGCGCTTCATCTCGTCGAGCACGAAGCCCGCGACCGTTTCGTAGCCGGGATCGTCGCCGAGCGAAAAACCCATCTGGTCGGAGAACTCGTCGACCGGCATCCAGCCGGCGATCAGGAAGGAACCGTCGTCGCGCGCAACGATCGCAGGTTCTTCGTCCTCTTCCTCCTGGAAGACGCCGGTGATCGCCTCGAGGATGTCGCCTGAGGTGATGATGCCTTCGAAATGGCCGTATTCGTCATAGACCAGCACCATATGGGCCGGCGCCTTGCGCAGCGCCTGGATGACGTCGAGCGCGCCTGTCAGGTCGGAGACGACGGGCGCCTCGCGCATGACGCCGCGGATATCCAGCATCTTGCCGCCGGCAATGAAATCATAGGCGTCCTTGACGAACAGCGTGCCGAGGATCTCGTCCGAACTGCCGTTGCGGATCGGCAGGCGAGAGCGCTGGGTGGCACGCAGCTGCTCGCGGATCTCATCCGAATTGTCTTCGATGTCGATGACCTCGACGTCCCGGCGCGGGGTCATCAGGCCGCGGGCGGTGCGGTCGGCGAGCCGCATGACGCCGGAGATCATCGCGGATTCTTCCGTCTCGATCACGCCGGCGCTCTGGGCTTCGGCAAGCACGGTACGGATTTCCTCGTCGGTGACGCGATCGCCCTGCTCGCCCCGCTGGCCGAGCACGGTCAGAACCAGCCGGCCGGAGACATCGAGGAACCAGACGATCGGGGCGCCGACGGTGGCAAGCATCTTCATGGCGGGCGCGACACGGGCAGCAACCGCTTCCGGCGCCCGCAGTGCGATCTGCTTCGGCACCAGTTCGCCGACGATCAGCGACAGATAGGTGATGAAAACGACGACGGTGCCGACGCCCAGCCAGTCGGCCAGGTTGTCGGCCATGCCCTGCGCTTCAAGCCAGGTGGTCAGCCGGGCGCCGAGCGTGGCGCCGGAGAACGCGCCGGAGAGCACGCCGACCAGCGTGATGCCGATCTGGACGGAGGAAAGGAAGCGGCCGGGATCTTCCGCGAGCCGTATGGCTGTCGCCGCGCCACGGTTGCCCTGCTCCGCCATGATCCGGAGCCGCACGGGGCGGGAGGAGACGACGGCAAGTTCCGACATCGCGAGGACACCGTTCAAAACGGTGAGGGCGATGACGATGAGTATTTCGGTTAACAAGAGAATCTCTTTGATTGGAACAATATGCCTGCACGCGAAACGAATGTGCCGCTCCGAAGAACGGCCCGCATCCATACGACGGCGCCAGAGGCGCCTCGTCGCGACGTCTCACGCACAGTTCGGAAAACCGGGACCGGTTCTCGGAGCTATGCACCTCACGCGCATCCCGGAAATCATAGGGTCGCCATGCGGGCATTGCAATGGTTGGAACAAAATGAAGGGCCACAACCGTGGCAGAAACGGCACGGCCACTTCGTGCCAACCTAACTGAAGGGTGGCCTACTGAAGGCTGACCGTCAGTTCGGCGCGGGTGCCGGAAGAGGAAGGCACGTAGTGGATCGTCGAGCCGAGCGTCGCGGCCATGGATTTGACGATGCGGCTGCCGAGCCCGGTGCCCTTGGGCGTGTCGCCCTCGCGCCAACCGATACCGTCGTCCTCGACGGCGAGAAGCGCGCTGCCCTCGTCCCGGCGTTTGAGAAGCACCCGCACTTCACCCTCGGTGCCGGCCGGATAGGCGTATTTGAGCGCGTTGGTGAGCAGCTCCGTGACGATCATGCCGACCGAGACGGCGCGGTCTGAGGTCAACGACAACGGTTCGGCATCGAGGCGGATCGACGGACCCTGGTCGTCGTTGACGGAGCCCTGTACCTCGCGCACCAGCGTGCCCAGATATTTGTCCATCTCCACATGCCGGACGTCGTCGGACGTGTAGAGGCTGCGATGCATGCCGGCGATCGCGCTGATGCGCGCCTGCGTCTCCGAAAGGGCCGCCTTGACGTCGTCGCTCTTGCTGCTGGAAACCTGCAGGCGGATGAGTGCCGCGACCAGCGCCAGGCTGTTGGCGACGCGGTGGTTCACCTCGGCGAGCAGAACCTCGGCGCGTTCCTTGCCGAGGCGGATCTCCTGCTCGGCCTTTTCCTGGGCTCGCCGCAATTCGGCATTGGCGATCCCTTGCGCGATCGCGCTCTCCATCAGCGGCCAGAATTCCTCGCCGACCGTCTTGATGACATAGTCGGAGGCGCCGTTCTTCAGCGCGTCGATGGCGATCGTCGCGTCGCTGGAACCGGTGACGTAGATCACGGGGATGGCCGAGCCCCGGTCTTTCAGCTTGTGCAGGATGTCGAGCCCGGTTTCGGTCCTCAGATAGTGGTCGAGGACGATCGCGTCGATACCGCCTTTTTCGACCGCTTCCATCGCGGATGCCGCGTTGACGGCATGGACGACCTCGTAACCGGCCCGCGCGAAGTGCCGTTCCGCCAATCTGGCAAGCGCGAGATCGTCATCGACATAAAGTATGGTTTGCGGCATCGCGTCTCGTTATTGTCCGGGTATCTGCATCACGGCAAAGAACAGCCCGAGCTGTCGGATGGCATGCGCAAAACTGTCGTAGTCCACCGGTTTGGTGATGTAGACGTTGGCGCCGAGATCGTAGCAGCGCTGGATCTCAAGCTCATCGTCCGTGGTCGTGAGGATGACCACCGGCAGACGCTTCGAGTGTGGGTTGGACTTCACCTTCTCGAGGATGTCAATACCCGACATGTCCGGCAGGTTGAGGTCGAGAAGGATCAGCAGGTGGCGATCCTGATTGGAGTTTCCGGAACGATCCGCGCCGAGGATAAAGTCGAGAGCCGCATTGCCGTTCGTGAACGGGACGATCTCGTTGTTGACACCGGCGCGACGAACGTTCTTCTCGATCAGGCGCGCATGGCCTTCATCGTCCTCGATCATCACGATGGTAACTTCTTTACCGGCAGCCTTCATGACCCGTTACTCCTGACATACTGGGACAAATCCGTAGGCAACCGGATGACGAACGTCGTCCCGCCGCCCAATGTGGACGTCACCGTAATCTCACCGCCTAAATTTCTGACTAATGAACGCACATGTGCAAGACCGATACCCTCGCCCTGCTGGTCCTGAACGCCCGAGCGGCGGAAAAGCTCGAAAACCCTCTCATGATCCTCCGGAGCGATGCCCCGGCCATTGTCTGCGACCTCTATCCTCATCGCGGCGCGGCCGATCGGCATTGCCTTTACGGAAAGGTTCAAAGGCCGATCCGGATGTTTGTATTTCACCGCGTTGTCGAAGAGATTGCCGAAAACCTGTTCCATCGAAAATCGGTCGGTAATAAGGCCCCTCGCCTGGGCGACCGAAATATTCACCTCGCCGCCCGCTTCGCTGACCTGGTGGTAGATGCTGTCGGCGGTCGCTTCGAGAAGCTCCCCGAGATCGATCCTCTCCGGCTTCAGTTCGCGCCGCCCGTCGCGGGAAATCTTCAGGATCGCGTTGATCAACCCGTCCATCTTCTTGGTGGAAGAACGAATGAAGGCGATGGCCTCCGGCAGGTCCTGCTCGACGGCGATGCGGGCGTCATTCACGTCGGCTTCGGACAGCGGCGTCCCGTCGGCCAGCACATAGGTGCTGATCGACTTGAGGCTCGCGTCGAGTTCGCTGGTGAAACCCATGATGTTGACCAGCGGCGCGCGCAGGTCGTGCGAGACGATATAGGCATAACGCTGGATCTCGCGATTGGCCTGGATCAGATCCTCGGAGCGCTCGTTGACGCGCTCCTCGAGCCCGGCATTGAGCTCCTCGACCTCGGAGCGCGCCCGCTGAAGCTCGCGAACATGCTGGCCAACGATCACGATCGCGCCGCCGATGACGAGGATAATCATCAGGCCGCCGCCGATGGTGATCCATTGCAACGCCGAAGCCGAATCATTGAGGTCGTCGACGCCGGTCCCGATCCGCCCGTCCATGTCGCCGATCAGCTTGCCGAGGATCGACGTGATGCCTTCCATCAGCTGCCGGCCATAGGCGCCCCGGATGACTTCGATCGCCCCGACGGCATTTCCCTTCTGCACCATCGCCACCGTCGACTGCATCTCGGCGAGCTTGTCGTCGATCAGCGGGCCGAGTTGGGCAAATGG
Organism: Neorhizobium sp. T25_27; assembly: GCF_002968565.1. NCBI lineage: Bacteria > Pseudomonadati > Pseudomonadota > Alphaproteobacteria > Hyphomicrobiales > Rhizobiaceae > Neorhizobium > Neorhizobium sp. T25_27. Next base: position 205,205 of record NZ_PVBJ01000011.1, on the reverse strand, counting down.
AACGGGCACAGTGTCCAGATCGTCGGCGGCCTTCTTCAGCCGCTCGCGCAACCGCGGAATGACTGCGCTCGCCGTCGTATAGGGCATCAGGAATTCGGAATCCTGCGTCAGCACGAAACCGCGCTGCCCGGATTCGGCGGCCCGCAGGAAAAGCTGCATGTCCGCCGCAGCGCTTCGAAGCTCGCGTAGTTTCACAACGTCCTGGAAATAGGCCTGCGTCGTCCTAGCCAGAAAGAACGATGACAACACGATCGCCACAAGGACGCCGCCCCCGACCAGAAGCATGAGCAGCGAGGAGCGGGCGAAGGTGGAATTCAAAAAGGGCATTGATACAGGCCGGTAGTTGAACGGGACCGCCAGAAATTGGCGGTCATTCGCCCGTTGTCAAGCAAAGGCCGCAGAATGGTCGATCAGGAGCCGGCGTCGCTCACGGCGATTTTGTTCGCCGATCCGTTCAAGCCGAATTGCGGCTGGCCTGATCCGCGAGCTTCACCGCGCCTGCAAGCACGGTCTGGTTCCGCCCGCCCGCCTTGGCTTCCAGGAGGGCTGCGTCCGCCCGCGTGACGAGCGTCGATATCGGTCCCCCGGCAGGCGAGCCTGCGACGCCGATCGAAACGGAGACGAGGCCGAGAATGCGACCGCCATGCGAAAGCGGCGTGGTCGCGATCTTCTGCCGCAAGCGTTCGGCGAGCGCGAAGGCGGCGGTCTCCGTCGCATCCGGCAAGAGTATCGTGAACTCCTCGCCGCCGAAGCGATGGCAGGTCCCCGTCTCGCCGACGGCGTCGAGCATCATCTGCGCCACGTACTGCATGACGATGTCGCCCGAGTCGTGCCCGAACTCGTCGTTGAAGCGCTTGAACCGGTCGATATCCATCATCAGACAGGCAAGCGGCCGGTCCGGAAGGTCGCGCCCATGGCGGGCCAGCGTCTCGTCGAGGCGGCGGCGGTTGAGCAGGCCGGTCAGCGCGTCTCGCACCGCAAGGTTCGTCAGCCTGTCGCGGAGCTGCAGGTTGGCAACCGCAAGGCCGATATTCTCGGCGATCAGTTCGAGATAGAGACGGGAGCTTTCCGCCGCCATGTCATGATCAGGGCGCTCTTCGAAATAAAGAAGGCCGATCGTATCTCCCTGCGCCGTCAGAGGAATGCAGAGCCCGGCGACGTCGCTTTCGCCGAGATGCTGGCAGGGAATGTCGCCGTGGCCGTGATTGCTCAGGTGCGGCCGCCCGCGGCGCAATCCCCAGCAGGCGCCGGTCGGGAAGGAAGTGGCCGAAAGCTGCGGGTCGAGCCAGCAGCCGATCTCGGTGAGCGTCGTTCGGCTGTCGTTCAGTACATAGAGCTGGCCTGCGAGGTTCGGGAATATCTGCGGCGCAAAGCGGGAGACGACGTCCGCCAGCTCGCCCTGCGTCTGGCAGGCCTGCAGACGGTGCATCATCTGCAGGATGAAATCCTTGGTCAGCTGGTCAGCGCGCCGTTCGGCATCGAGACGGTCACGTTCCAAACCGTTTTCGCGGAAGATGTGGATTGCCTGGTTCATCTCGCCGATCTCGTCCCGCCGGCGGTCGAGCGGCACTTCCACGGCATAGTCCTGCCGGGCAAGCCGGGTGACGATGCCGGTCATGCGGGTGAGCGGCATGGCGACGCGGCGTTTGAGCACGAAATAGAGGACACCGAGGAAAAGTGCTGCGGTGACGGCAAGCATCGTCTTTGCCGCAAGACCCCACAAGTCGCTGCGAGACTGCGCAAGTGCTACCGCAGTCTCGGTGCGCGCCTTTACCAGTTCCCGGAACCGGGTGACGGTTTCGAGCAGCCCGGTCTGCAGGCGGTCGTGCTCGGGGCCGAACAACGCCTCCTGTGCCCCGGCCCGGTCGCCATTCTGGTAAGCGGTGATGGCGGCGTTCTCGAGCTGGTCGAGAGCCTCTGCGTCCTCCCCCACCTCGACCAGCGCGGCAAACTCGGCATCGGAGGCGCCGAGCGCCTTGATGCCCCTGATCGCCTCTTCGAGCCCCTGCTCTTCGGCCTCCTTGTCGTGGAAGGCCTTCAGATGCCGGTCCTGACCGCGCATCACATAAAGCCGCGCTTCATCGGTGCGCTCTTCCGCGCCGAGCGCCAGCTGTTCGGAAAGTTCATCGAGGGAAAGGTGCTCCTCGACGGCGATCCTCTCCTGATTGGCGCTCCCGGCAGATAGGATGAAAGCAGTGCCCGACAGCACGGTCAGAACGACCGTGACGCCATAGGCCCAGTTGGTGATCTCGTTGATACGCATGCCGGGACGATAAAGCCATCGTTTGAAAAGAGGATTAAGGGCCTCGCCCAATCCGCGATCAGGCCGCGCCAAGTCCGCGGCATGGTAAATAAATTAGGATTTTCTTAAATATATATCCGCCCGCACGAAGGCGGCTGATCGGGTAACGCCTGAAATCGGGGGAAGGATAAGCGCGATCCACGGCAACCGATGGATGTTTACGATCCTGGGTGCCTACAAACGTAGGTGGGCGCCGTGTGTCCAAGCCCACGGGCCTGGCCAGGGACAGCTCCCTTTGGATCGAGTATGGCCCCAGGGATTGTGGTTCCTGTCGTGAGGCGCAGACCGCGTTGCCAATATATGTTCGATTGTCGGCCCGCACCAGTGGCGGAAAACCTTTATTATTGACCTTGGGTCAGTTCACCTGCGCCGGCATCCGGCCGTTGAGCTTGGCGGTCAGCCCGTCGAGCCGGGAGGCGAGTTCGCCGAGCGCCGAGACCACCTGCTGCTCGTTGCGCTCCTGGGTTTCGAGCGCGCCGTCGCGATTGGACTTGAGCGACGCGACCTCCGCCTCGAGCAGGCCGAGCTTGCGGGTCATCTCCGAAAGCTCGTCCATGATCATGATGCCGGCCATCACTGTGATACGCAGATCGCCGATCTCGCCGAACTGGCCCTTGAGGTGGCCGACATAACGGTCGAACCGGTCGGCGAGTTCGGTCAGGTGGTCTTCCTGCCCTTCCTCGCAGGCCATGCGATAGGCCTTGCCGTCGATCATTACCGTTACCTGGGCCATGGCGTTCCCTCTTGATCCTGCATCAGCGGTCGAGCACGGCGCGGATGGTTTCCATCGCCGTCACCAGGCGCCGGGAGACCTCCCGGTTGACTTCTTCCAGCCGATTGGCGCGGAATTGCGACTGGTCGAGTTCCTGCGCCAGCCGTGCCCGGTCCGCATGCACGCGGCGAACCTCGCCTTCCACGTCCTGGGTTTCACGCTGGCGCTCGATACGCGCATCGACGGCGCTCTCCAGACCGCCGATCGCCGCCCTGAGTTCCGAAATCACCATGTCGATCGTCTTTTCCGACGGCATGCGAAGCTTCCTGTCGATACGCGAAATGCGCCGAATCGATACGATCGGCCTCTCCAACAAGGGCGGAAGACTATTCACCGCCCGCAAGCCGGTCAATCAATCCAGGCCCTTCAAACGTGTCCTAACTGTGGATCGTCACCTATGTTTCTGCCGCTCGCCACATGCTGCATCGAATTCGGGCAGCTGCAGGAAAGTTCGTCATCACCCGCTCGTAAAGACGGCGCTTTTGTTGACTTGCGCGTTGCACCTGCTAAGGATCACCCGCTCTTAGGTGGTCCCTGGGCCGCCCTTCAAGTGGTCCCATGCGGACCGTGACCGACACCCGTAAAAAGCGGATTAGCCATGACCTCTCTCGACAAACATAACCGGATGGCGAACGCGATCCGATTTCTTGCCATGGATGCTGTAGAGAAGGCCAATTCCGGCCATCCCGGCCTGCCGATGGGCGCTGCCGATATAGCGACCGTCCTCTTTACCCGCTTTTTGAAATTCGATCCGAAGAACCCGCTCTGGCCGGACCGCGACCGTTTCGTGCTGTCCGCCGGCCACGGTTCCATGCTCCTTTATTCGCTCCTGTTCCTCACCGGTTACGAGGACATGACGATGGAGGATTTGAAGCAGTTCCGCCAGCTCGGCTCCAAGACCGCCGGCCACCCGGAATACGGCCATGCATCGGGCATCGAGACCACCACCGGTCCGCTCGGCCAGGGCATTGCCAATGCCGTCGGCATGGCGATCGCCGAGCGCAAGCTGGAAGAGGAATTCGGCTCCGACCTGCAGAACCATTTCACCTATGCGCTGTGCGGCGACGGCTGCCTGATGGAAGGCATCAGCCAGGAAGCGATCGCGCTTGCCGGCCACCTGAAGCTCAACAAGCTCGTGCTCTTCTGGGACAACAACTCGATCACCATCGACGGCGCCGTCTCATTGTCGGACTCGACCGACCAGGTGATGCGCTTCAAGTCCGCCCACTGGAACACGATCGAGATCGACGGCCATGACGTCGACCAGATTTCGGCGGCCATCGAAGCCGCCCAGAAGTCCGACCGCCCGACTTTCATCGCAGCCAAGACCATCATCGGCTTCGGCGCCCCGAACAAGCAGGGCACCCACAAGGTCCACGGTTCGCCGCTCGGCGCCGAGGAAATCGCGGCTGCCCGTAAGGCGCTGAACTGGGAGGCGGAAGCCTTCACCGTTCCGGCCGACGTCCTCGATGCATGGCGCCTCGCAGGCCTGCGCTCGACCAAGACCCGCAAGGATTGGGAGGATCGCCTGGCTTCGACCGAAACCGGCAAGAAGGCCGAATTCGTGCGCCGCTTCGCCGGTGACCTGCCGGGCAATTTCGACAGCGCCATCGACGCCTTCAAGAAGAAGATCGCCGAGAACAACCCGACCGTCGCGACCCGCAAGGCATCCGAGGACGCGCTCGAAGTCATCAACGGCATCGTCATCGAAACGCTTGGCGGTTCGGCCGACCTGACGCCGTCGAACAACACCAAGACCAGCCAGATGAAGTCGATCACCCCGACCGACTTCTCCGGCCGCTACATGCACTGGGGCATCCGCGAACACGCGATGGCCGCTGCCATGAACGGCATCTCGCTGCATGGCGGCCTGATCCCCTATTCCGGCGGCTTCCTGATCTTCTCGGATTACTGCCGCCCGTCCGTCCGCCTCGCAGCCCTGATGGGTATCCGCGTCGTGCACGTCTGGACGCATGATTCGATCGGCGTCGGCGAAGACGGCCCGACCCATCAGCCGGTCGAGCAGGTCGCAGCGCTGCGCGCCATCCCGAACCTCTTGATCTTCCGTCCGGCCGACGAGACCGAGACGGCCGAATGCTGGCAGCTGGCGCTCAAGGAAAAGCACCGCCCGTCCGGCCTGGCGCTCACCCGCCAGAACCTGGCGCCGGCCCGCAAGACCTATGAAGAGAAGAACCTCTGCGCCCAGGGCGCCTACGAACTCGTTTCCGCGGCCGACGCCCAGGTGACGATCTTCGCGTCGGGTTCAGAAGTCGAACTGGCGCTGAAGGCGCAGGCGACGCTTGACGGCAAGGGCATCGCGACGCGCGTCGTTTCCGTCCCCTGCGTCGAACTCTTCTTCGACCAGCCGGAATCCTACCAGACCGCGGTGATCGGCAATTCGCCGGTCAAGATCGCCGTCGAAGCCGGCGTGCGCGAGGGCTGGGATCACTTCATCGGTCCGAAGGGCACCTTCATCGGCATGAAGTCCTTCGGTGCCTCCGGCCCTGCCAAGGATCTCTTCAAGCACTTCGGCATCACCGCGGAAGCGGTTGTTGCCGCAGCCGAAAAAGAGCTCGCCTGAACCAACTGAACTACCAGGACAAACTAAAAGCGGAGTATGTGAAATGACTGTCAAGGTTGCCATCAACGGTTTCGGCCGCATCGGCCGCAACGTGCTGCGAGCAATCGTCGAATCCGGCCGCACCGATATCGAGGTCGTTGCCATCAACGACCTCGGCCCGGTCGAGACCAACGCCCACCTGCTGCGTTACGACTCGATCCACGGTAAGTTCCCGGCAAGCGTCGAAGTCAGCGGCGACACGATCATCGTCGGCGGCGGCAAGCCGATCAAGGTGACCGCGATCAAGGATCCTGCGACCCTGCCGCACCGAGAACTCGGCGTCGATATCGCGCTCGAATGCACCGGCATCTTCACCGCCCGCGACAAGGCCGCCCTGCACCTGACCGCCGGCGCCAAGCGCGTCATCGTCTCGGCGCCTGCCGATGGCGCTGACCTCACCGTCGTCTTCGGCGTCAACCACGATCAGCTGACCCGGGAACACCTGGTCATCTCCAACGCATCCTGCACCACCAACTGCCTGGTTCCGGTCGTCAAGGTCCTCGACGACGCGATCGGCATCGATCATGGCTTCATGACCACGATCCACTCCTACACGGGTGACCAGCCGACCCTCGACACCATGCACAAGGACCTCTATCGCGCCCGTGCAGCAGCGCTGTCGATGATCCCGACCTCGACCGGCGCCGCCAAGGCTGTCGGCCTGGTGCTTCCGCACCTGAAGGGCAAGCTCGACGGCACCTCGATCCGTGTACCGACCCCGAACGTCTCGGTCGTCGACTTCAAGTTCGTCGCCAAGAAGACGACCTCGGTTGCGGAAGTCAACGAAGCGATCAAGGCCGCTTCCAACGGCGCCCTGAAGGGCATCCTCGGTTACACCGAAGAGCCGCTCGTCAGCCGCGACTTCAACCACGACAGCCATTCGTCGATCTTCGCGATCGACCAGACCAAGGTGCTCGAAGGCAATTTCGTCCGCATCCTCACCTGGTACGACAACGAATGGGGTTTCTCGAACCGCATGGCCGACACGTCCGTCGCGTTTGCGAAGCTGATCTGAAGCCTGACCCGGCTGCCTTCGGGCAGCATCGGCAAGATATGGACCTCCTCCCGCAAGGGAGGGGGTTTTTTGTTTGTTTGCGGGATGTCGGTGACGGGTTTGCCGGTCAGGCGGCACGCTCCAATGCAGCCCGGATCTGTGCTTCGGTGGAGGCGATCGCAGCCTTGGCTGCGTCCGGGCTGACGAGTGTCCCTTCCACGCGGACCACTTCGATATCCGTCAGTCCGATAAAACCGAGAAGATGCACGAGATAGGTGGTCTGGAAGTCCAACGGGGCGTTCCTGCCTTCCGAAAAGACGCCGCCGGTTGCGGTCACGAGATAGACTTTCTTGGCGGGCAACAATCCCATCACACCGGTTGCGTCGTAGCGGAAGGTGACGCCAGGCCAAGTGATGTAGTCAAACCAAGCCTTGAGCTGCGTCGGCGGGCCGAAGTTGATCATGCCCGAGCCAATGACAATCACGTCGGCAGCCTGAACCTCATCGACGAGGCTTTGAGCGAGATTGACGGCTTCGGTCTGTTCGGGCGTACGTGTCTCGGGCGGCGCAACGCGGCCGTCGATATAGGCTGTTGCGATATGCGGCAGAGGTGCCGCCCCAAGATCACGTTCGACAATTGTGCCGGCAGAACGGGCGCTGAGGCTTTCAGCGATGTCACGGGAAAATCGGGTGGAAAGGCTCTGAGGACCGCGTGGGCTGGAGGTAACGAGGAGGATGTTGGTCATTGGTGGCTCCTGGGAGAATGAGTAGTATAAAATTGTGACCAACCCTATTAAGATAACTATTCGACCGTTCGCAAGAAGGCACATTCATGACACTCGGTGACATAGAGTTTCCTACCCCAAGCGAAGAAGCCGACTGCCTTCCCGTTCGGGAAATCCTCGATCGCATCGCCGATAAGTGGAGTCTCTACATCTTCGTGGCCCTGAACGATGGGCCGGTCCGCTTCAATGCATTGCGCCGGCAGATCGACGGGATCTCGCAGCGGATGCTCACGATTACGCTTCGTCAATTGGAACGGGACGGTTTGGTCAGTCGCACCCACTTTCCGACGATCCCTCCGCGCGTGGATTACGAGCTGACTGCAGTCGGCAAGTCGCTTCGCGCTCCAGTCATGGCCTTGATGACCTGGGCAGAATCAAATCGGGATGCGATCGAGCAGGCGCGCCGGCTACATGACCAAACGAGATGATCGCTGCGGCGATATATGTATTCGGGTGCTCGAAGGCAATTTCGTCCGCATCCTCACCTGGTACGACAACGAATGGTGTTTCTCGAACCGCATGGCCGACACGTCGGTCGCGTTTGCCAAGCTGATCTGAGGATCACAGACGCTGCCTTCGGGCGGCACCGGCAAGATATGGACCTCCTCCCGCAAGGGAGGGGGTTTTTGTATGCGGGGATGGTGGTGACGAAGAAGGTGCTGTCTTCGACAGAAGCACGTCGGAAGCAAGGTCAGCGGCCGCGAAGCGCCATGGCCCCACGGGCCGAGAACGGACCGGCAGCTTACGAGATGATGTTGTTGAGAAGCGGCCGTTCCGTTCACAACTTCGGAAGAGATAGCCTCCGGATGGTGGCTCCACTTAGAATCCGCTAGTCTCCGTAATCAGTCTTTTGCGGGAGTTAAGATGAAGCTTAGATTACTTATCGACACGTCGGTGTGGCTGGACCTCGCGAAAGACCCGCGCCACTTAACGTTGCTAGACGTCCTATTCGCGATGACGAATGCAGGCGAAGTTGAACTGATCCTGCCACAGATTATCCTCGATGAATTCGCCCGCAATCGAGAGCGCGTGATAGCATCGAGCCGCGCGAGCCTGTCAAGTCACTTCAAACGGGTTAAGGACGCGATCGCGCAGTTCGCACCAGAGGACGGACGAAGCGAGGTTCTTAAGCAATTGAACGAGATTGATCATCGCATCGCCACTGGCGGTGAAGCCGTGAATGAAGCGATTGGCCTGATCGAGAAGCTATTCACAACGACCGAACCGATTCCCATTCGCGAGAGCGTAAAGGCCCGTGCAGCGGACCGCGCTATTGCAAAGGTCGCGCCGTTTCACCGGCAAATGAACGGCATCGGCGACGCTATAATCATTGAGACATACGTCGACGCATTCGCGGAGCGGAAGGGCGACGACGTGCTCGCATTCGTCACGCACAACATCCACGACTTCAGTCAGAAAGGTGCCGACACGCGCTTACCGCACCCGGATCTCGCGGCCCTTTTCGACGGAGCACACTCACATTACTCGACCAACCTTGGCACGCTCCTGAACGAGTACGCCAGCGACCTAATCGAGGAGATCACCTTCGACCGAGAATACAGGCAAGAGCCTCGGGCACTGTCCGAACTGCTCGAAGCTGAAGATAAATTGACGACGCAGATTTGGTACGGCCGCAAGTGGGGTATAATCGCCGCCGTCGAGAGCGGCAAACAGAGGCGGGTTCCAAAGGAGGTCTGGGAGTCTGGCACACCCGAAGAGCGGCGGGGCATGATCGTAGACGAGATATGGGACGGCATGATTGCCGCAATGAAGTCCGCCGAAGAGCAGTATCCCGGTGAACTGGGCCCTTGGACTAATTTCGAGTGGGGAATGCTCAGCGGCAAGCTGTCCGCTATTCGTTGGGTGCTCGGCGACGAGTGGGACATGCTAGACACTTGAGCCATTTGTAACCGACAATCCCTATCCTTTTGGAAGCCAGGATGGCTGGTGTCTGAGCTTAGTGGCTCTGGCAAGAAGCGAATTGCCGCGTTCGACTATGTCGACCTTCAAAGCCGTCAGTTCTTCCACTCAATCGCGGCCGGCCAAGGCGGTTTCCGAGCAAGGGGCCGAGAGGATAGTGTCCGGTTTTGTGGACTGTAATTCCGAAGCTGAAATTAATGGCGCCCGCCGAAAATGTCGTTTTCGAGCCTGTTCGTTGACGTAAACTTGACGGGCCGGAATATTCGTAAAAAGACTAAGTTCTAAGGATGCGTTATTATTCGCTCATGCGCCGATTCTCCATTCCCGCTAAACTCGCAGACAATCCAGAGCTTATCGCTCTGCATCGCAAGATGCTAATGGAGGAGATTGATCGAACACTTTCCCTGGCAGAAGTACGATCGCAGCCATTTGATGAGTTGCTGAACAGCATCGAACGCCTGCCGGACATCAGCAATTCTGCGGAAGTCGTCTTTCGTGTATGTGAATATGAGCCTTCACGCAACCAAGCCTATTCCCTTGCGGAGTCTGTGCGGCGATTGGCAGAGATCGTCGACGGATTGCCTAGTCGTCGCAAACCAACCTACGACAGAGCGATTAGGCGGATTTTGTCACGGCTTCCTGCAGAAGCGGCATGGCCGGTTGCCGATCCCTGGCTTGAGCACAAGAGAAAATTCAGGAGAGAAACAGCCTACGCAATTCTTCGCAAAACAGGAATTGACGAGAAAGCCGGCTCGCGTTTGCTTGAGGTTTTCGAAAGTACGGGTGATCAGACAGCACTAGAGTTGATAGCCCGAAACCCGTCGGCTACGAGAGCCTTGGATGTCAAGCAGGTTTTGCCCCTGTTCGAAGATGAGTATTGGCGAATGCGCCTGGTCGAAGCCATATTGGTAGACGACGAAACTAGGGCTCTGACCTTGGCGGCAGACTTTCCCCGTGAATTTACGCATGCCGTTGGACGTCAAAAACAAAAGAGGCTCGTGCCGAAATTGAGAGACCTTCTCGCCTTGCAATCTGAAAATCTGGATTACCTTTCAATATACGCTTGGGCGCTAGGTCAGGTTGGAGCGTTAGACGAAATCGGAAGACTTCGAGAGCATATCGAGCGAATGAAACGTTTGGCTTAGTCATCAGTGGCTTCGTAAGACCGCAGAAGCAAAGCCCTGCACTACGACGCACCGCCAGATTTTTTCACCCTCGACATCCCCACCCCTCCAACCCATGCCTACAATCCCCTCGCTTCCGTCGCCGGAGTGTTTCGCGAGACGTTCGCGGGCAGGCGGGGGCCGGCGCTTTCATCGGAACCGTAACGTGCGGGGATGGTGGAAGAGGTGAAAGCCATGGGAGATGAAAATCTCCCTATCAAGCCTCCCCCGGACAGCCATGTCCGGTTCGGTTGAGCCGTGCAAGTGGCAGGATTTCCCGAAAGGAGATCGCGAATAAAGCCACGCAGCGAGGCGAGATGATCACCTGTAGGGGCCGGAAGCCCCGAAAAGACGCCGAAGGCCACGCGAATGCGGAGCCACCATTAAAAAATCAATCGAGGTTCCGCATTCGTGTGGGCTCTCCGATCTTTGAAAAGCCGTCGGCATCAAGGCATTGGTCCGTCTTTTTTATCCCCTGCCCTTCTCTTGCCGGAATTGTTCCCGCCTAATCGATCAGTCGATTCGCCTGGCCCTCGGCCGGGATCTGCCCCATTCTTGCATGGCCGCGTTGCGGCGTGGCACAGTTCCGGTACCGGAGCTGCGGACGGGGATGGTGTCGGCGAGAGGTGCGAAGGAAGGGACTTTTAGGTGGAGGCTTTTTATATCGTCCTGCTGGTCGGCACGGTCCTGGTGCTGGCGGCTGCCCTTTCGAGCCTGCTTGCCTTCCGCTTCGGCGCTCCGCTGCTGCTGATCTTCCTGTCGATCGGCCTGCTCGCCGGCGTCGACGGCCTCGGCATCCAGTTCGAAAACTATTCCTTCACCTTCATGCTGGGCTCGCTGGCGCTGGCGATCGTGCTGTTCGATTCCGGCTTCATGACCCCTATCCACTCGTTCCGCCTTGCCGCGGCTCCGGCGATCACGCTTGCGTCGGTCGGGGTGCTGCTGACGACCGGCATCTTCGCCCTTGGCGCGATGATCCTTCTCAACTTCAACTGGCTCGAAGGCCTGCTGCTCGGCTCGATCGTCGCCTCGACGGATGCTGCCGCCGTCTTCTTCCTGCTGCGCGTCAGCGGCATCAACATCCGCGACAAGGTGCGCTCGACGCTCGAAGTCGAGTCCGGCACCAACGACCCGATGGCGATCTTCCTGACGATTGCGCTTGCCGAACTGCTGGCGACCGGCCAGGGCCTTTCCGGCCTCGACCTGCACTTCCTTTTCCTGTTCGTCGAGGAAATGGGGCTCGGCGTCATCTGCGGCCTGTTCGGCGGCATGATGATCGTCTGGGTGCTGAACCGCTTCACCTCCGACCGGGGCCTCGCGCCGATCTTCGTGCTGACGCTCGCCCTGCTCGTCTTTTCCTTCACCGGCGCCGTGGGCGGCAGCGGTTTTCTAGCGGTCTATGTGGCCGGCATCTATTCCGGCAATCGCAAGATGTTCGCAAAACCCCAGATCATCCGCTTCAACGAGGGGCTGACCTGGCTTGCGCAGATCATCATGTTCCTGGTGCTCGGCCTGCTCGCCACGCCCTCGCAATTCCCGGCCATCCTTCTGCCGGCGATCGGGCTGGCGCTCTTCCTGATCTTCGTCGCCCGGCCGATCGCCGTGTGGCTGAGCCTGCTGCCCTATGATTTCACCCAGCAGGAGACCAGCTTCCTCGCCTGGGTCGGCCTGCGCGGCGCGGTCTCCATCCTTCTTGCGATCATGCCGGTCTTGAGCGGCGTCGAGAACGGCCAGCTCTTCTTCAACGTCACTTTCATCATCGTGCTGGTCTCCCTGCTCGTCCAGGGCTGGACGATCAAGCCGGTCGCCCAGAAGCTCGGCCTCATCATTCCGCCGCGCATCGGCGCCGTCGACAAGATCGAGCTCGACCTGCCGGGCACCGCCCATCACGAACTGATCTCCTACCGCGTCATGAAGGACAGCCCGATCCTGCAGGGCGAGCGCATCCCCCGCTGGGCCATGCCGTCGCTGGTCATCCGCGATGGCCGCAGCATGCGTTACCAATATGCCGGCCGGCTGAAGGAAAACGACCAGGTCTACCTGTTCATCTCGCCCGCCTATTCGAAACTGCTCGACCGCATCTTCGCAAGCCAGGTGCCGGTCGACGAGGACGATGCGGAATTTTTCGGCGCGTTTGCGATCTCGCCGGCGGGCCCTGCCAAGGAGCTCGATGCCGCCTATGGCCCCGGCCTGCTCTCCGCCAACGAGCAGAACATGACGATCGGCGACCTGATCACCTCGCGGCTCGGCGGCCGCGCGGAATATGCAGACCGCATCCGCTTCGGCTCGATCATCCTGATCGTCCGCGAACTCGATGAGCACGAACATGTCCGTAGCATCGGCATTTCGCTGGAACCCGTGGAGCCGGCGACCAATCTGCCGATCTTCATCAACATGCGCGAGATCGCCCACCGCGTCCGCGATCTGGTCCGCAAATATCGTGGCAAGCACGTACCGGTGAAGCCGGGCGCCCTGCCGCCGGAAGGCCCGGCATAGAGTAGCGAACGCTCAAATAAAATCCTCCACCCGCTGCGTTATCGCAGTAGAATCGGCACGCTCCGTCTCCGCGACAGACGGAATGGCAATGGTTGCGACCAATCGTCTTGCGTCGCCGGTCAGGCATAGTAAGGTCCGCTACGAACTTTCCGAGTAAATGGATTAGCATCATGCCGGCCTTCAAAACCCTTGACGACCTCACCGATATTGCAGCCAAGCGCGTCCTCGTGCGCGTCGATCTCAACGTCCCCGTTGCCGACGGCAAGGTCACCGACGCGACCCGCATCGAGCGCGTCGCCCCGACCATTCTGGAACTCTCGAAGAAGGGTGCCAAGGTTATCCTGCTTGCCCATTTCGGCCGTCCGAAGGGCGAGCCGGTCGCCGACATGTCGCTGTCGCTGATCGTTTCTGCCGTCAACCACGTCCTCGGCCACAAGATCCTCTTCGCCTCCGATTGCATCGGCCCGGAAGCCGAACAGGCGATCGCCGGCATGAAGAACGGCGATATCCTGCTGCTCGAAAATACCCGTTTCCACAAGGGTGAGGAAAAGAACGACCCGGGCTTCACCGAGGCGCTCGCCAAAAACGGCGATATCTTCGTCAACGACGCCTTCTCCGCCGCCCACCGCGCCCATGCCTCGACCGAGGGCCTCGCCCATCACCTGCCCGCCTATGCCGGCCGCACCATGCAGGAGGAACTCGAAGCGCTCGAAAAGGGCCTCGGCAATCCGGCCCGCCCGGTCGTCGCGATCGTCGGCGGCGCCAAGGTCTCCACCAAGATCGACTTGCTTCAGAACCTCGTGAAACGGGTCGACGCGCTGGTGATCGGCGGCGGCATGGCCAACACGTTCATCGCGGCACAGGGCATCGATGTCGGCAAGTCGCTCTGCGAGCATGACCTTGCCGACACGGCCCGCAAGATCATGGCAGAAGCCGAAGCCTCCAATTGCGCCATCGTGCTGCCGGTCGACGGCGTCGTCGCTCGCGAGTTCAAGGCTGGTGCCGCCAACGAAGTGGTCGATATCAACGCGATCCCTTCTGACGCCATGATGCTCGACGTCGGGCCGAAGTCGGTGGCAGCCGTCAACGAATGGATTTCCAAGGCCTCGACGCTCGTCTGGAACGGCCCGCTCGGCGCCTTCGAGATCGAGCCTTTCGACAAGGCGACGGTCGCTGCCGCCAAACATGCGGCAGAACAGACCAGGGCCGGCAAGCTCACGTCGGTCGCAGGCGGCGGCGATACGGTCGCGGCCCTCAACCACGCTGGTGCTGCCGACGACTTCTCCTACGTCTCGACCGCCGGCGGCGCATTCCTGGAATGGATGGAGGGCAAGGATCTGCCAGGCGTCTCGGTGCTGATCAAGGCCGCCTGATCTGTCAGTTTCCCGAAAGGGAGCGCGTTCCATATAGGGCGGCGCGCTCCCGGGTTAACTGGTTTAAAAAATTTTAGATGTTTTAAACGATTGAAAGCATTTCAATCGTTTCAATAGCTTACCGGAGGATTTCCCTTTAAAATAACTTCTGTTATCCGCGACTGACAGCTTGGGAGAGACGAGCGCGTTTTGCGCCAACTTAGGGACAGGAGTGTAGTATGGTGGACGCGAAGATGTTGAACAAGATGAGTTCTGCGCCCGGATTCATCGCGGCGCTGGATCAGAGCGGTGGTTCAACACCCGGAGCATTGCGCCTTTATGGCGTGTCCGAGTCCGACTATCAGGGCGACGACGAGATGTTCCGCCTGATCCACGCCATGCGCGTCCGCATCATGAGCGCGCCCGCCTTTACTGGCGACAAGGTTCTCGGCGCCATCCTGTTCGAGCGAACCATGGACGGCGACGTCGATGGTGAGCCTGTTCCCTCCTATCTCTGGGAAAAGCGCGGCGTCGTCCCCTTTCTCAAAGTCGACAAGGGCCTCAACGCCGAGGAAAACGGCGTTCAGACGATGAAGCCGATGCCCGAACTGGATGATCTCCTGATCCGCGGTCGTGAAAAGGGGATATTCGGGACCAAGATGCGGTCGGTGATCGGCCATGCCGACAAGGCCGGCATCGCTGCCGTCGTGGAGCAGCAGTTCCAGGTTGCCCGTCAGATCATCGGCCAGGGCCTCATGCCGATCATCGAGCCTGAAGTTTCCATCAAGAGCCCGACAAAGGAACAGGCTGAAGCGATCTTGCGCGACGAGATCGCGCAGCAGCTCGACAAGCTTCCCGCGGGCGAGACGGTCATGCTCAAGCTGACGATCCCGACGGTCGCCAATTTCTACGCTCCCTTGACCGCCCACAAATCGGTCGTCCGCGTCGTCGCCCTTTCCGGCGGCTACAGCACCGCGGAAGCCTGCGAAAAGCTCAGCCATAACCACGGCATGATCGCCAGCTTCTCGCGCGCTCTGGCGGAAAACCTCCGCGCCTCGATGAGTGACGCAGAATTCAATGCGAGCCTGGCCGCAACGATCGATCAGATCTACGCCGCAAGCGTCAACAAGTCCTGACGCGAAAGATCTCGAAAAGGCCGCTTGAGGAGCGCCTTTTCAAGGAGGAGGAAGAGGGCCGCTCCGGAAACGGAGCGGCCTTTCTGTTTGCTGCGACGTCGAAGCCGACGTGAACCGAACGGGCAAAACAACGTTCATTGCATGATGGAGGTTGCCCATGACGGAAATTGAAGAAAAGGTCCGAAGGCTTTTCGACGAATACGGCCGGACCAGCAATGACGCCCTGAAGGACGCGGCGTCGGTGAATGTCTCCGGCGTCGCGGCGTTCTTCGCGCCCTATTTCGTCGGCTCGACACCGCAGGCGGTATTCGGTGGAGCCAATGACGCGGCATTCCGGGAAGTGATCCCGCAAGGCTTTGCCCGATATCGCGATGCCGGCGGCAAGCGGATGGACATTACCGGCGTCAGGATCACCTGCCTCAACGATCTTCATGCGCTTGCGGAAGTCGGGTGGGATTTTTCCTACGTCAACAAGGCGGGCGAAGCCGGCAATGTCCGGTTCACCAACTTCTATCTGGTGACGATCGCCGATGGCGACCCGAGGATCTTCGCCTATATCACCGGCGACGAGGAGAAGGCGATGCGTGACCACGGCCTTACCTGAGCCGATGATGCCGGCCGCTTTCATTCCGTTGATGACCGCGATCAAAAACATTGGCTGGTCAGGAAGGTCGATGAGGCTTTAAATCCGGCATCGCATCCGGAGAGTTTTGCCATGCCGACCGCCGATTTCGTCACCGTCGATGTTTTCACCACCGAGCGTTTCGCCGGCAACCCGCTCGCCGTGGTGCCGGATGCGCGCGGGCTCACCGACCGCCAGATGCAGAAGATCGCGGTCGAATTCGGTTACGCCGAAAGCACCTTCGTCCTGCCGCCGAAAAGCCCTGAAAACAGCGCGCGGGTACGCATCTTCACCCCGACGATGGAAATTCCCTTTGCCGGCCACCCCAATGTCGGCACCGCCTACGTGCTCGGTCAGCGGCGCGAGCTGTTCGGCAAGCCGGTCACTGACAAGCTCCGGTTCGAGGAGATCGCCGGCCTGGTGGAAATCCGGCTGCTGCAGGAGACAGCTGGTGTGATCGGCGCAACGATCCGCGCACCGAGACCGCTGGAAATCGGCGTCGAGATAGAGCCGGGCCTGATCGCCGACTGCATTTCGATCGATGCAAGACATGTGCGCACCACCGCCCACAGGCCGGTCTTCGCCTCGGTCGGCCTCGCCTTCGCGATCGCCGAACTCGATGGCCTCGAAGCACTTGCCGCCGCCCGGCCGAACATCACGGCCTTCCGCAAGGCTGCCGCGAAACACCAGGGTACAGATGGCGACTTTCCGATCTTCCTCTATGTCCGCAGCCAGGAAGAACCCTGGAACCTCCGCGCCCGCATGTTCGCGCCGCTCGACGATATCATGGAGGACCCGGCGACCGGTAGCGCCTCTGCCGCCCTCTCCGCCTTCCTGGTAACGCGTGCGCCGGAGACGGATGCCAAGGTGCATCTGACGATAGAACAGGGTGTAGAGATGGGCCGCCGCAGCATCATCGAGCTTGATGTGATGAAGGCGGCCGGAAC
This sequence comes from Neorhizobium sp. T25_27, assembly GCF_002968565.1. Lineage (NCBI taxonomy): Bacteria > Pseudomonadati > Pseudomonadota > Alphaproteobacteria > Hyphomicrobiales > Rhizobiaceae > Neorhizobium > Neorhizobium sp. T25_27. The sequence goes on along the minus strand of NZ_PVBJ01000011.1, from coordinate 188,097 downwards.
CGTCACCGACGTCACCATTACCGGTCGCTGCGTGCCCGTCATGCGCGGCTCGATAGACGTCTAGAAACCGTTTCATTGGCGGTGGCGATTTACAACAGGCGAATATCTGACTAAAGTCAGAGAATGTTCAAGGGTCAGATCGAACAGATTCGCCGCTTCAATCGGGTCGTCACACTGCATGTCGGCGCGTTGGAAGACAGTTACTTGCAACGTGGCCGTCCGCTCAGCGAAGCTCGGCTGCTGCATGAGATCCGTGACAACACCGATGTGCGCACCTTACGCGAGCGGCTGAAACTCGACTCGGGTCACATCAGCCGTCTGTTGCGCTCGCTCAAAGCGCAGGGGCTTGTCCGGACGACTGCGGATCCGAGCGACGGAAGGGTTCGGCGCGTGGCCCTGACGCCCGGCGGCTTGAATGAGCGGGCGACCTACGAGGCGCTCTCGGATGAGCTCGCTATGTCGTTCCTCCGGCCTCTCGAGCCTCACCAGCGCGACCGTTTGGTCGACGCCATGGCGGAAGTTGAACGCCTGCTTCGCGCCGGAGCGGTGGAGGTAAGGCTCGAGCCGCCGGCCAGCGCTGCGGCACAATGGTGTCTGGAACAGTATTTTGCCGAACTTTCGGCTCGTTTCGAGGTCGGCTTCGATCCTTCCCGGAGTAACCCGGCAAGTCCCGAGGAAATGACGCCGCCATCCGGGTTCTTCCTTGTGGCCTGGCTCGACGGCGCCCCTCAGGGCTGCGGAGCGCTCAAGATCAGTGACGGGGGATCGGGCGAGGTAAAGCGGATGTGGACCGCCCCGACGGCGCGGGGATTGGGCATCGGCCGCCGCATGCTGCGTTCGCTGGAAGCAATGGCGCGCGAGGCTGGCCTGACGCGGCTGCGCCTGGAGACCAATCGCGCCCTCAACGAAGCCCAGGCGCTCTACCGCAGCGAGGGCTACCAGGAAGTTGCGCCGTTCAACGCGGAACCCTACGCCCACCATTGGTTCGAAAAGAAGCTTTAGGTCACCGACTCATCAAGCGCATTCAGATTTGATCAGGTGCGCCGGCGCTACGCCGGCCCCGGAAAGTTCAACGGCTACGCCCTGACGCGCCGAAGCCCCTACCTTCCAACGATTTCGCTGATCTGCACGATGGGCACGATGTCCGTATAGTTGGCGACGTCCGCGACGATCTCCGCGCGGTGGGGACCGAACGCCTCCTGGAATGTCCCCAGGGTCGGCGAGTAGACGTGGCACGCCGCGACGAACTCCGGCGCGCTTCCAGGTTCGCGACCCGCAAGGCCTTTTTCGATCTCGTAGCGCAGGCAGGCAGCGCCGAGCCGTTCCTGGATTAGTGGCATGTGGTGGGTGCGGTAGTAGTCGTGATCGAACTTCGAGCCGCCATCGGCCGGATAGTAGACGCTCATCTTGATCATCATCGGGCTCCTGCCTGAACGCCTCTGCGAGCGTCCGGGGGGCCTTATAGCTCACCGGCTCGTAAAGCGCATCCGGATTTTGGCTGAGCGAATTTGACGAGAGCAAGGTTTTACCGCACCGCAACCTCGTCGAACGCCTCTTCAGTTTATGAGTGCGTGACCTAGAGCGTGGTGAATTCGCGCAGGATCAGCGCGGCACTCCAGACCGCGAAGGCGACGATCGCCAGCTTCCAGAAGTCGCCCCGGCGCCTCAAGCCGGGAAGGTTGAGCGGCTTGATGATCTGCACCAGCATGGCAAAGATCAGAAGAACCGCGATTGTCTTTGTCATTTGGTCTTGCCGATCTTATCCGCCATAGGCTGGACATTTTTGCGCTCCACCACAGATAGATGTGGAGGGGATTCGGGGAAAAGGTAATCCGCTTCGCTTTCGTTAACGCCCGGTTCATCAGCATGCAACAATGCTTGCCTGCGGAGCCGTGATTGATCGCATTCGCGCAAAGAGCTGACAGTGCAAAGATGAGACGAAACCTCCTTCCAATCCTCGCCCTCCTTTGCGGTACGCTTCTCCTCTTCCTCGGCAATGGCCTGCAGAGCCTGCTTCTCCCGGTGCGGGGCGCTCAGGAAGGTTATTCCAACGAAGTGCTCGGCCTGCTCGGCACCACATGGGCCTCCGGCTTCGTCATCGGCTGCTTCGTGGCGCCCAACGTGGTGCGCCGCATCGGCCATGTCCGCGCCTTTTCCGGTTTCCTGTCGCTGATCTGCCTCAACGTGCTGCTGACCGGGCTGATGGTCGACCAGAATACCTGGCTGGTGCTGCGCGCCATCACCGGCTTTTGCACCGCCGGCACATCGATGATCATCGAAAGCTGGCTGAACGAGCGCGCCACCAGCGAAAGCCGCGGGACGATCTTTTCGTTCTATATCTCGATCACTCTTTTCGGTGTCGTGGGCGGCCAGTTGATGGTGCCGTTCGCGGATATCGCGACGCCGACGCTGTTCATGATCTGCGGCATTTTCTACAGCCTTGCCGCACTGCCGACGACGCTGTCCAAGGCCGCCTCGCCGCAGCCGCTGAAGCGCGCGCGCCTGGATCTGCGCGGCCTCTTCCGCAACTCGCCGATCTCCTGCATCGGCATCCTGCTGATCGGCGTCGCCAACGGCGCCTACGGCACGCTCGGCGCCGTCTTCGGCACGCGCGCCGGGCTCGACCAGGGCGCGGTGGCGGCGATGGTCAGCATCACGCTCTTCGCCGGCGCGATCATGCAGTTTCCGGCGGGCCGGCTCTCCGACAGAATGGACCGCCGCCACGTACTGGCCGGCCTTTCGGCTGCGGCAGCCCTCGCGGGCCTGGCGATCGTCGCAATCCGGCCCTCCGGCACCTATGAGATCGTCGTGCTGGTGGCGATCTACGGCGCGGCCGCCAACGCGCTCTATCCGATCGCCGTCGCCCACGCCAACGACTTCGCAGCCCCCGAGGACTTCGTGAAGATCTCCGGCGGCCTGCTTCTGCTCTACGGCATCGGCACGATCATCGGTCCGACGCTCGGCGGCCCGGTGATGACCTGGGCCGGCCCGCATGCGCTGTTTGCGGTGACAACCGGGGCGCATCTTCTGGTGGCCGTTTATGCTATCATCCGCAGCCGCCAGCGAGCGCCAATTCCGATCGCCGATCGCGACGCCTACACGACCGCGCCGGCTTCGACCTCGCCGCTTGCCACGCCCGAGAGCCTGTCGCTCGACCCGCGCGCCAAGACCGGCGGCTCGACGCCGGATAGTGCCAGGCCGGAAACCAGTGCCGGAAAGGAGACATCATGAGCTTCATCGACGACGAACGACCGAAGAAACCCACCACCCACGAACTCGGCAGCGACCTCTCCATGCTGTCCGTGGACGAGCTCGAATCGCGAATCGATCTGCTGCGGCAGGAAATCGTCCGGCTGGAGGCCGAGAAGGAGGCGAAGGCCGCAGGCCGGCGCGCAGCCGACAGTCTGTTCCGTTCCTGAACGTCGGGCTCCAACGCGAACTTTAAGTATTTCTCCTTAGTTTTAAGAGTATATTAATCATCATCGGAGAATATGGAGACGTTCAGGTTTCCTGGACTCAGACAGTTTCACCATTCGGCGAATGGTCTGATTTCTCCCTGTTTTACCTTGAGAGCCGCCTTTCCGCGGCTCTTCTTTTTTAGGGCGACGCCGGCCCGGCTCAGGCTCTTTGCCTTCGACACCCTCCCGGAACCGGTTTCAACCGGCTTTCCCACAGAAACAAACTGCTGTATTGGACGCCAAAATGCGTCTCATTTCAGGAACATGGCCGTTGTTTACCACTTCTTGTGGGTATTAACCTTTCCTTAAGAAACGCCTTGCGGATTTCCATTATAAGTATCATGTTCAGGTCAGTCAGAACGGCATGGGAACTTTTATCCGCCGTTGTCATTGCCTGAATGTGATTGCGTTGAGCAGGATGATTTCGATGTCCGAACAGGGATTGAATACCGTAAGTTTTGCAGGCCGTGCCGCTGCGTCTTCGCAGTTCAAGGCGCTCTACTCCGAAGGTATGTCGCTGGTCGAGGAGACCGCGAGCTATCTCGACGGTACGGGCCGCGCCGCGTCGAAGGTTCTACCGCGCATGGCATCGGTTCTCTACGCGGCCGAGTCCATGCGGTTGACCACCCGCCTCATGCAGATGGCCTCCTGGCTGCTTCTGCAGCGCGCCGTCAACAATGGCGAGATGAGCCGCGAACAGGTCATGTCGGAAAAGAGCAAGGTCCGCCTCGACGGCTTCAACGTCGACCGCAATGCTCCGGGCTGGCTCGACCTGCCGGAAGGTTTCCGCGACCTCGTCGAACGTTCGCTGCGGCTCCAGAACCGCGTCGCCATTCTCGACCGCGAGATCTACCGCCCGGCCGACCCGGCCGTTCTGCCGGACAACGAAAACAGCGTCCGTGCCCAGCTCAACCTGCTGCGCACCGCCTTCGGCAACTGATCGCCGTCAAGGCTTTTCCTATCACAGCCGGTGCAAACGTTGCGCCGGCTTCTTCATGTCTGCAGAAGGCCCTCCGCACAGGCATCGATCTCGTCCCTGTTTGTCAGCCGCGCCTTGTGGCCTGAGAAGCTCTCGAAAAGCTTCAGGTGAGCGTCGAACGAATTCCAGTTGTTCTTTCGAACTCTGTATTCCGACACCCATTTGACCAGCCCGTCGAACGCGCCCTGGCTCTCGCCGCCCTGAATGCCGCGGCGCAGGATATTCGCCACACACTCGTCTTCGCTCAGATCAAGCCAGACCAGCGCCGTTGTCCTCGGCAGGGCGATATCGACGTAGCGGCCATAGACGCCTTCGATCAGCCAAGCCTCACCTGATGCTAGCGCCCGGACATCCTCGTGCACGACCGCCCGGTCGCGTGCAATCCCGTAGCGACCCGGTTCCCAATGCACGTCGTCGAGGTGAACGAGCGGCAGGCCAAGCGGCTCCGCCAGCCTTAGCGCCAGCCAAGTCTTGCCGGACCCGCCGTTCCCCATGATCACGATCCGCCGGGATGCGGCCGAAATATCGGATTGCTCTTTCAACGGCTCCTCCCCGTCAAACAACGCAAAACGAAAAAAGCCCGGCTTCCGCCAGGCTCTTCGTAACTCTTGGCGCCAAGAAGCGTATTAGAGGCCGAGGCCGCCGAAACGCTTGTTGAACTTGGAAACGCGGCCGCCGCGGTCCAGCATCTGCTGGTTCCCGCCCGTCCAGGCCGGATGCGAGTTCGGGTCGATTTCCAGGTTCATGGTAGCGCCTTCCGAACCCCAGGTAGAGCGGGTTTCGTATTCGGTGCCGTCGGTCATGACCACTTTGATCACGTGATACTGCGGATGGATGCCAGCCTTCATGTCGATATTCCTGCTCTGCGAGGTCCATTTGTCGCAATTGCGAGCGAGAGGCCTCTTTAATAAATGAAGCCGCAGACCGGTCTGGTCACGGCTTCCCAATTCGATGCGGAGCCTATACAGGAAGGTCGCCGGAAGTACAAGTACCCGTAAGGCCGAGAATTGAGCCTTTCGAGCCTATGGAGATGACGTGGCAGACGCCCGAGAAAACCAGCCGAGAGGCAAAGCCTTGAGACCGCTCGCAAGGCTCGTTCCCTACCTTGCCCGTTATCGTTCGATGGTCGCCGCGGCAATCGTTTTCCTCGTGCTCGCCGCCGCAACCACGCTTGCTCTGCCGCTTGCCGTGCGCCGCATGGTCGACCACGGTTTTGCCTCTTCGGACGGCCATTTCATCAACAACTATTTCGGCATGCTGCTGGCGCTGGCCTCCCTGCTCGCCGTCGCCAGCGCCATGCGCTACTATTACGTCATCACCATCGGCGAGCGGGTTGTCGCCGACCTGCGCCGCGAGGTGTTTTCACATGTGACGTCGCTGTCGCCGTCCTTTTTCGACGTCAATCAGTCGGGCGAGATCGTCTCGCGGCTGACGGCCGACACGGTCCAGATCAAGTCCGCCTTCGGTTCCGCAGCTTCGCAGGCGCTACGCAACACCATTCTCTGTCTCGGCGCGATGGGCATGATGATCTATACCAGCCCGCGGCTGTCCGCGCTGGTGCTCGGCGCCATCCCGCTGATCGTCTTTCCGCTGGTCGGATTCGGCCGCTCGGTCAGAAAACGCTCGCGCGCCGCCCAGGATACGCTTGCCCAGACCTCCGCCTTCGCCTCCGAAGTGATCGGCGCCACCCGCACGGTCCAGGCATTTGGCGGCGAGACGACCGCAAACGGCCGCTACGGCAGCACTGTGGAAAGCGCCTATGACGCCGCCCGCACCGCCATCAAGGCCCGCGCGTTGCTGACCGGTTTCGGTATCCTCCTCGTTTTCGGCAGCATCGTCGGCGTGCTCTGGTACGGCGCGCAGAGCGTTCTGGCCGGCACCATGACCGCCGGCACGCTCGGCCAGTTCGTGCTCTATTCGGTGATTGCCGCAAGCTCGCTCGGCCAGCTCTCGGAAGTCTGGGGCGAGCTTTCGTCAGCCGGCGGCGCCGCCGAACGGCTGACCGAGCTGCTGCACGAAGTCCCGGCCATTCGCGACGCGCAAAATCCGGTCGCGCTCCCCTCCCCGCCGCGTGGCGAGGTCGAGTTCGAAAAGGTCTCCTTCGCCTATCCGGCCCGCGTCAGCGCCATCACGCTGAACTCGCTCTCATTCAAGGTGAGGTCAGGGGAAACGGTGGCGATCGTCGGTCCATCCGGCGCCGGCAAGAGCACGATATTCTCGCTGCTGCTGCGTTTCTACGATCCCTCCGCCGGGTCGGTGAAGCTCGACGGCATCGACCTGCGCCAGGCAAGGCTCGCCGAACTGCGTTCCCGCCTCGCCATCGTGCCCCAGGACGTGACCATCTTCGCCGCCTCCATCCATGACAACATCGCTTTCAGCGCTCCGGATGCCAGCCGTGAGGCGGTCCGTGCCGCGGCCATCGCCGCCCAGGCCGACGAGTTCATCTCGAAGCTGGACAACGGCTACGACACCATGGCCGGCGAGCGGGGCATCACCCTTTCCGGCGGCCAGCGCCAGCGCATCGCCATCGCCCGCGCCATCCTGAAAGACGCTCCCGTTCTGCTACTCGACGAAGCGACCTCGGCGCTCGATGCGGAAAGCGAAACGCTGGTCCAGAAGGCGCTCGACGGGCTGATGCAGAACCGCACCACGCTGGTCATCGCCCATCGGCTGGCGACCGTGCTGAAGGCCGACCGCATCCTCGTGCTGGAAGACGGGCGGATCGTCGAGGAAGGCACCCACCAGAGCCTGATCGCCGAGGGCGGCCTCTATGCCAAGCTCGCCCGCCTGCAGTTCCACGACATCGAACGGCAGAGCGCCGCCGCACTCTGACCATTCACGCCAACGTGTTTCGCTCGGGTCCAGGCTGGAAGTGAACCGGGCGCGCCGAATGCCTACCTACTGCAGAGCCGCCAGAGAACCACCAGTATCGCAGATACCATTGCCGCCAGAAGCTCGAGATCATGAATTTCAGTCAACTGCCGCCCGACCCGTCGCTCGACGATTGCCTGGACAAGATACAGTCCCGGACCTTCCGGTTCTTCTGGGATGGCGCCCATCCCGAATCGGGGCTGCCGTTCGACAAGTGCTTCGTCTCGGGCGCGCCTTCCCCGAATATGGTGTCGATCAGCGGCGTCGGCTTTGGGGTCCTTGCCATCATCGTCGCCTGCGAACGCCAGTGGGTCACCCGTTCGCAGGCACTGGCGCGCATATCGACCATCATCGATCATCTGAGGCATTCCCCAACTTTCCGCGGGGCATTCGCGCATTTCATCGACGGCTCGACGAACGACGTCATCCGCTTCTCCGGGCGTGACGACGGCGGCGACCTCGTCGAAACGACGCTGCTGATGCAAGGCCTGATCTGCGCGCGGGAATATTTCGCCGGCGAGACCTCTCGGGAAGAGAAATTGCGGGCGGATATCACGCGATTGTACGACGAGGTGGAGTGGAACTGGTTCACCCGCGGTAAGGATGGAGCCCTCTACTGGCATTGGAGCCCGAACTACGGCTGGGCCATGAACCTGCCGATCCGCGGCTGGAACGAGGCATTGTCCTGTTATGTCCTGGCCGCCGGCTCCGACACCCATCCGATCAGCCCCAAGAGTTACCGTGCCGGCTGGGCCCGGTCCGGAGCCATGCTCAACGGCGAGATCTATCTTGGAACGGAGCTTCCGCTCGGCGAGCCCTATGGCGGGCCGCTGTTCATCTCGCATTATTCGTTCTGCGCGCTGGATCCGCGGGGCCTGAGCGATCGCTATTGCAGCAACTACCATGACCAGGCCGTGGCACATACGCGCATCAACCACGACTATTGCCTGACGGTGCCCGACTATGCGAATGCCGGGGTCTGGGGCCTCAGCGCGTCCGACGGACCGCAAGGTTACGGCGCCCATTCGCCGACATTCGATCGCGGCGTCATCGCCCCGACCGCCGCCCTGTCGAGCTTCCCCTTCCTTCCCGCCGAGGCGGAAAGCGCCATGCGCGCATTGCTTCAGTATGGCGATGGTAAATTGCTCGGCGCGTTCGGCTTCGTCGACGCCTTCGTGCCGAAGACAGGCTGGGTGGCCGGCACATATCTTGCGATCGACCAGGGTCCGATCATCGCGATGATCGAAAATTATCGATCCGGCCTGCTGTGGCGCCTGTTCATGAACGCACCCGAAGTGCGTCGCGGTCTGATGCGGCTGGGCTTCACGTCGAGCACCCATTCCATCGGGGCGGAAATATCTACTCCAGGCGCCTGAACGTCCACTTCACCACATAGTCGCCGTTGCGCTTGATCTTGGTCTTGGTCCGCACCTCGACCGGCCCGCCGAGGGCAGATTCGGCGTCTTCGAAGGCCTGGCGCGCCTCGGCGATCGCCTTGTGGTAGACGCTGTTGTCGCGTTTCGGGCTTTCCGCCACCTCCTTCAGGAGGACGCTCATATCCGGCTTGTCTTCGGCCATCACTTAAGTCTTTCCCGTGGCCGATTACCGCTCGGTGAGCTTCAGCTCGATCCGGCGGTTCTGGGAGCGGGCGTCCGGCGTATCGCCCTGGGCGAGCGGCTGGAATTCGCCGAAGCCGGCGGCGACGAGGCGGTTGGCCGGCACGCCCTTGGAAATCAGGTACTTGACCACCGAAGTAGCGCGGGCCGAGGAAAGCTCCCAGTTATCGCGGTAGCGGCCAGTGCCGGTAAGCGGCGAGTTGTCCGTATGCCCGTCGACGCGCAGCACCCAGTTGATCTCGGCCGGGATTTCCTTGGCGAGATCGAGAAGAGCCGCCGCAAGCTTGTCCATCTCCACCCGGCCGGCCGGGTCGAGCTCGTTGCCGCCGACCGGAAAGAGCACTTCCGACTGGAAGACGAAACGGTCGCCGACGATGCGGATGTTCTCGCGGTCGGAAAGGATCTCCCGCAGCCGACCGAAGAAGTCGGAGCGGTAACGGTTCAGTTCCTGGACACGCTGCGCCAGCGCGACGTTGAGGCGCCGGCCGAGATCGGAGATCTGCGCCTGCGAAGAAGCATCCTTGGCTTCCGAGGCCTGCAGCGCCTGTTCGATGGCCGCGATCTGGGCACGCAGCGCGGAGATCTGCTGGTTGAGCAGTTCTACCTGACTTGCGGCGCGGGCGCTCAGCTGCTGTTCCTGATTGAGCTGGTTGGTGAGGTCGCCGATACGGGCATTGGCGGCGCCGCTATTGCCGGCACCCTGGCTCAGCAGCTGCTGCAGGCGCGAGCGGTCGGCCTCGGCCGTGGCAAGCGACGACTGCAGGTTGGCAAGCTGATCCTCGACGTCCTGGCTATTGCCCTTTTCGAGCGCCAGCAGCTCCGTCAGTTCGGCGATCTGGCTGTTCAGCCGGTTCAGCACCTCGTCACGGCCGGTGATTTCGCGGCTGAGCAGGAACTGCGCCAGCACGAAGACGGTAAGCAGGAACATGATGGCAAGCAGCAGCGTGGAAAGCGCATCCACGAAACCCGGCCAATAGTCGACGCCCCGCTCCCGACGGCGGCTCTTGCCAAGCGCCATCGCTTACTTCCCCCCGATCTTGTCGGAAAGCCGGTCGAGCGTGCGGCGCAGGGCCTTTGATTCCTCCTGCTGCGCCTCGATCCAGTCGCGCAGCATCTGCTGTTCGTTGCGCATGTTCTTGACCAGGCCCTGGATGCCTTCGGCAAGATTGGCCATGGCCGATAGCGACCGCTCGTTCTGGTGGCCGTCGACCGGTGCCTTGCTCTGGGCGGAGGCGAGCGCGCGCAGCTGTTCCGTCAGCGCCCTCAAATCCTCCGAGGAACCGCTCGCGAGCGTTTCGGCGACGGCAGGCGGCAGGTCCGATCCAAGGTCGGTCACCGACGACAACCAGTTTTCAAGTTCCGTATAGAAGCGGTTCTGGGCGCGGCCCGCCTGCAGGTCGAGGAAACCCAGGATCAGCGAACCGGAAAGGCCGAGCAGCGAGGACGAGAACGCCGTGCCCATGCCGGCGAGCGGCTGGGCAAGGCCGCTCTTGATGGCGGCCAGCACGTCGTTGGAACTGCCGGAATTCGGGTCGAGCGCGCCGATGACGTTGCTGATCGAGCCGATGGTCTGGATAAGGCCCCAGAACGTGCCGAGCAGGCCGAGGAAGACGAGCAAGCCGATCAGGTAGCGCGACGTGTCGCGTGATTCGTCGAGGCGGGTACCGATCGTATCGAGGATCGAGCGGAAGGCATTGGTCGACAGCGCCATCCGGCGGCGGCTGCCGATCAGGGTGCGCATCGGCGCCAGCAGGCGTGGCTCGCGGCCGACCTTGTCGGCGCTGCCGGCGGCGCGGAAGGAATTGAACCAGCGAACTTCCGGCATCAGGGCGATCACCTGGTTGAAAACCAGGATCACGCCGATCAGGAGAACGCCGAGAATAAGGCCGTTCAGTCCGGGATTGGTCTGGAAGGCGTGGGCGGCCTGGCGGTAGAGGATGGAAGCGACGAAACCGACGATGATCAGGAAGATCAGCATCGTCCATAGGAACGATGCGGGATTGGACAGTTTGTAGGCATAACCGCCGCGGCCCGTTTCAGACGCGTCCAAATCGTCCACTGTCGCATTCGCCATAATATGCTTCGCCTCCGGTAGTCTGCAGTGCCGGAGGCTAGTTGAAAAATGCGACGAATTGAAGTGCAGAAGCTCAGGAAAACAGTCAGCTATTCAGTACTGGAGCTCTAAGCCGGGCGGTGGCGCAAAAATGCCTCAGCGGGTCGGAACGGGTCGATTGACGACTTCGACCAGCGCCTTCTGGATAAGTTCGTTGCCAGCCACGACATTGCCGCTGCCGAAGATATCGGTCGTGCCTTTCATGTCGGAAACGAACCCGCCCGCCTCGCGGATGAGGATCAGGCCGGCGGCCATGTCCCAGGGCATAAGCTCGGTTTCCCAGAAGCCGTCAAGACGACCGGCAGCGACATAGGCAAGGTCGAGAGCGGCCGCGCCGAACCGGCGCATGCCGGCCACTTCGCCCATCACGTGGCGCAGTTCGACGAGGAACTTGCCGTGATTGCCGCGGCCGAGATGCGGCATGCCGCAGCCAATCACGCAGTCGGACAGCACGCGGCGCGCGGCGACCCGGATGCGGCGGTCGTTCATGAAGGCGCCGCCGCCCTTTTCGGCGGTGAACAGCTCGTCGGTCGCGGGATTGAACACGACGCCGGCAACCACTTCCCCGTTGCGCTCGAGCGCGATGGAGACTGCGAACTGCGGAATGCCGTGCAGGAAGTTGGTGGTCCCGTCGAGCGGATCGACGATCCAGCGATGCGCGCCGTCGGTACCCTTCAGCTCCTCGCTTTCCTCGCCGAGGAAACCGTAGGTCGGACGCGATTTCATGAGCTCGTCGCGGACGATCTTTTCTGCCTTCAGATCCGCCTGGGACACGAAATCGCTGGGGCCCTTCACCGAAACCTGCAGGTTCTGCACCTCGCCGAAATCTCGCGAAAGCGACTTGCCTGCCTTGAGGGCAGCCTGAACCATGACGTTGAGAAGGGCGGAGCGGGCCATGCGGGAAATCCTTGGGGTTGTCCCGACTTGTCGTCTGGACGGGACGGCGTTTTATGAGCGATTTTTTGATTGGCGGCTTCAAGACCATAAAACAGCGCGAAATTCAAGCCGTCTGCGGGAATGCGGGCATTGCAGCCCTGGCCGCGTCTGCAAAACTGGTCTTAGGCGGTCCCGGATGTGTGAGCGACGAAACCAGATTGCCGCACCGTATCCCGGCGCTTCGCTGGATCGATTGCTCCGGCTTCGCCGGACCGCGCTTCACCCACGTCTAAACTTGTTCGCCGCCTCGATCGCCCGGCGCTGCTGATCCTCGTTGATCCCGAGATAGAAATCCTCGAGCTCCGGGTCCTGAAGGCCCGCGCGGCGCGACAGCACGTACCACTTTGCCGCTTCGACCGGATCAGGCCGAGTGCCGAGCGCGTTGACATAAAGATGCGCGAGCTTGTTCTGAGCGACGACATTGCCGCGATGGGCGGCGATCCGCAGCCACTCGAAACCCTTTTCGTAATCGCGGTCTCCCGCGACGCCGTTGACCAGCCAGAGGCCCATGTCGAGCTGCGCGGTGTCGAAGCCGGCCGTTGCGGCGCGCTCCAGCCATTCGCGGGCCCGCGCCTTCTTTTCAGCCGGAATATCCTTCAGCGTCACATAGACCTGCGCCACCGCATATTGACTATCGGCGACGCCCTGCCTTGCGGATTTTTCGTAAAAGGGCAACGCCAGATGCAGGCCCTTGTCGCCCGGATTTTCGGAAATCAGGATCTGCGCCCAGTTGAATTGCGCCGAGGCATTGCCGGCTTCGGCGGCCCTGCGCATGAAACCGTCGGCCTTTGGCTTATCGCGGGGAACATCTCGCCCGGTCATCAGCAGCAGCGCATATTGGAACATGGCGGCCGGATCGCCGCCCTCCGCCGCCTTCTGATACCAGAATGCCGCGGTCTTGGCGTCGCGCTTGATGCCGAGGCCCTTGGTCATCATTTCGGCGACCAGCGTCTGCGCCGCCGCATCGCCGGTCCCCGCCCGGGTCAGCGCCTTGTCGAGGGCGGTCACATACATTCCGCGCTGGTATGCCCCGTAGGCTTCGTCCACGGTGCCGGTATAGTTTTTTTCCGCCGGTGCCGGCGGCAGTGCCGCGCCCATGCGCTGGTAAAGCTCGACGCCGCCCGAAGGAATGATACCGTTCGGCTGGCCCTCAGGCTCCTTGGTTCCCTTTGCGGAGCCCGGAACTGGCTGGGTCTCGACCCGCCCTTTTTTCATTGGCTGGAAATCGGGCTCCACGGGCCGGGTCACCGCCCTGGAATTCGCCTGCGCCAGCGCAAGACAAGGCATCGCCGCCGAAGCGATGAGTGTCGCCAGCAGCCCTTTCAGAATCACGCGGGAAAGGCGGTTCGACGGCATGGGCTCCATCAAGCCTCAAACCGTGGCGCTTTTTCGTCCAGAATTGCGTTGACTTCAGCGACCGCGGCACCGGGGCCCTGGGGGCTGGAAAAGACCGCTCCCTTGAGCGCCACGAACTCCGCGCCGGTCTCCGCGACGGCAAGCGCCGAGGAGGTATCGGTGCCGCCCATGACGATGCAGGGGATCTCGATCATCGATGCCCACCACTCGCCGAGCGCGAGGTTTTTCGGATGTGCTTCCGGCTTGATGTCGCCATCGAGCTTGCCGAAGAAGATATAGTCGGGACGATGTTCACCGATTGCAAGCGCCTGATGCCGGTCGCCCGCCCCGCCGGTGCCGACGATCATCTTCGGCACGAATTTCTCGATCGCCTCCCCCAGCTCGGTGAGGTCACCGCCAAGATGCAGGCCATCCGCCTTGATGCGTCCGGCCACCCGGCTGTCGCCGGAAATCAGCGCCGCAGCGCCCGCCGCCTGGATCAGTTCGACCAGCGCTTCCGCACGCTTCTGGAACGCCTGGTCGTCGAGCCCGTATTGCGGCACGATCACCGACGCGACGTCGCCGCCTGCAAGCGCTGCTTCGAGATCCTTGGCCTGCTGATCGGCATCGTCATATTGCGGCACGATCAGCACGAGGCGGCAGCGGTCTTTCTGTCCGGTCATGTTTCTTCCCGTTCGGCGGATATCGGTTTGCGAAAATCCGCACTCGTTTTCTGTCCGCAAATTCGATAGACCGGACCGCCTGCCGGATCAACCATTCCCTCATCGACCTCCGAGTCTTCATGCCCGATACGCTTAGCTTCGCGTTCTTCACCTTCGCCATCCCCGCCGTCCTGCTTGTCGGCCTCTCGAAAGGAGGCATCGGCGGCGCTATCGGTCTGCTCGGCGTGCCGCTGATGTCGCTTGCCGTCGATCCGGTCAAGGCGGCGGCGATCTTCCTGCCGATCCTGATCGTCATGGACATCGTCGCATTATGGTCATGGCGGAACTTCAACGACCCCAGGACGCTGCTGGTGATCCTGCCCGGTGGCATCATCGGCATCGCGCTCGGATGGGCAACGTCGGCCTATGTCTCGGACGATGCGCTGCGCCTCGTCATCGCGGTTGCGACGATCCTGTTTACCGTGCGCTACTTCTGGCAGGTCTACGGCCCGCGATCCAACCAGCCGAGGGCTCCCCTGCCGCATCGCCCGGGAGCCGCCACCTTCTGGGGCGCCCTGTCCGGTTACGCGAGCTTCGTCGCCCATGCCGGCGGGCCGCCGTTCCAGATCTACGTCCTGCCGATGCGGCTCGATCCGAAAGCCTATACCGGCGCCAGCATCCGCTTCTTCGCGATCGTCAATGCGGTCAAGGTCATCCCTTACTTCTTCCTCGGCGCACTCGACTCCGAAAACCTCACCATCTCCGCAACCCTTCTACCGGTCGCCCTGATCGCGACCATGATCGGCGCGGCCATCGTCAAGCATCTGAAGGCGGAAACCTTCTATCCGATGACTTACGGTCTGGCATTCTGTGCGGGATTGAAACTGCTGTGGGACGGCCTGCCGTTCTGACCCGGCAAAGCGAGCGCGATGCAGCTAAAAAAGCAACGCAAAATAAGGCGAGCAACATTGTTGCGATGCACAATAAATCTTGCCGTTATCGAGCGTTTACCGTAAGTTCAACGCATGACAACCGTTGACCCCTTTGCAGCCATAGCTGATCCTAACCGGCGGTATCTGCTGGAGGAATTGCGGCGCGCGCCGAGAACCGTAAACGAACTTGCGCAAGGCCTGCCGATCAGCCGGCCCGCGGTGTCGCAGCATTTGAAGGCTCTTCTGGATAGCAATCTGGTGAATGTGACGGCGGAAGGCACGCGGCGCATCTATTCCGTCAACAGCAAGGGCTTCGACAGGCTGAACCTGTGGCTGGATCAGTTCTGGTCGTGACGACCGGCTTTTAAACCGTGGGAATTGTGGCTCCCTTCCACGACCAGAACCTTGTCATTGTTATTTCTGGGTTATTTCTGGATTATTGGTTTGCCGCTTTTATTATTCGCCTCTGACTGATGAAACAATGGGCGAGCGGCGCTTCTCCTACTGAGGAACTAATGACGCGTGGTTGCCTTAAGGCGCTGCATTTGGTCCTTGATGCGCAGCTTGCGCCGCTTGAGGTCGGCTATTTCACGGTCGTCGGCGGAGGGGGACGCGAGAACGGTCTGGAGCTCCTCCTCCAATGCACCGTGCTTCTTTTCAAGCGATGCGATATGAGCCTGGACGGTCATGTGGCATGTTCCTTCCTTAGTCACCTACCACGGCATTCCCTAATGCCGAGGCTTCAGGTTTACGAAGGAAGTGTGACACGATCGGCCGGCTTTGTCGAAGGTGAAATCATGGTTTGAAGTGGGCAAATTCGTGACCTTGTCTAACTTCCCGTTAACGCGGTTTGGTGGTAGAGGCTTGCGGAGAATGCCGGCGACCGCTGAAATGCCGGGCGTGAGAATGGGGACTGGAATATGGCAGATCAGGAACAGGCGGATGTCCGGCTGGTGCTCGCGAAACTTCGACAGGAACACGAGGATTACGACGCCGCCATCAATGCCATGATCCAGGTCGGCTGCGACGCTCTTCGCGTGCAGCGCATGAAGAAGAAGAAACTGTCCCTGAAAGACAAGATGACTCAGCTCGAAGACCAGATTGTTCCGGACATCATCGCTTAAGGGTCCCGCCATGTCTGAAAGACCTGCCGTCGCCATCATCATGGGCAGCCAGTCCGACTGGGAGACCATGAAGAACGCCGCCGACACGCTGGAGGCGCTCGATATCGGTTACGAGGCCCGTATCATATCGGCGCATCGCACGCCGGAGCGGATGATGCAATTTGCCAAGGGCGCCCGTGCGGAAGGTTTCCAGGTCATCATCGCCGGTGCCGGCGGTGCGGCCCACCTGCCCGGCATGACCGCCGCCATGACCCCGCTTCCGGTTTTCGGCGTGCCGGTTCAGTCGAAGGCGCTGTCCGGCCAGGACAGCCTGCTGTCGATCGTCCAGATGCCGGCCGGCATTCCGGTCGGCACTCTTGCCATCGGCCGGGCCGGCGCCATCAACGCCGCCCTGCTGGCCGCCGCGGTTCTCGCCCTCAACGACGACGAGATCGCCGATCGGCTCGACGAATGGCGCGCCCGCCAGAGTGCGGCCGTTGCAGACTACCCAATCGACGAGGCTCCATGACTGTCCACACGATCGGCATCATCGGCGGCGGCCAGCTCGGCCGCATGCTGGCCATGGCCGCAGCCCGGCTGAACTTCCGCACGATCGTGCTCGAACCGCAGGCCGACTGCCCGGCAGCCCAGGTCGCCAACGCCCAGATCACTGCCGCCTATGACGATCCGGCAGCGCTCGCCGAACTCGCCAGCCGCTGCGACGTCGTCACCTACGAATTCGAGAACGTGCCGGTCACCGCCGCCGAGGCGCTGCAGCGCTCGGTTCCGGTTTATCCGCCGGCCAAGGCGCTCGATATGTCGCAGGACCGGCTGACCGAAAAGCGCTTCCTGAATTCCTGCGGCATCGAGACCGCCCGATTCCATGCCGTTGACGGCCAGTCCGACCTTGAAAAGGCGCTCGCCGATTTCGGCGGCCAGGGCGTCCTGAAGACCCGCCGCATGGGTTATGACGGCAAGGGTCAGCGCGTCTTCCGTTCCGTCGACGACAAGCCGGCCGGGGCCTATGATGCGCTCGGAGGCGTTCCGCTGATTCTGGAAAGCTTCGTGCCCTTCGAGCGCGAAGTGTCGATCATCGCCGCCCGAGCCATAGACGGCACGGTCGCTTGCTACGATCCGGCCGAAAACGTCCACCGCAACGGCATTCTCCACACCTCCACCCTGCCCGCAAGGGTTTCCGAGGCGACGGCGAAGACCGCCCGCGAATCGGCCGAGAAGCTGCTCGCCGCGCTGGATTATATCGGCGTCATCGGCATGGAGTTCTTCGTGATGGCGGATGGAACGCTGATCGCCAACGAGATCGCCCCACGCGTCCACAATTCCGGCCACTGGACGGAGGCTGCCTGTGTCGTATCGCAGTTCGAGCAGCATATCCGCGCTGTCGCAGGCCTGCCGCTCGGCAACCCCGCCCGCCATTCCGACTGCGTAATGACCAACCTCATCGGCGACGACATTCTGGACGTGCCCGCCTGGCTTTCCCGCGACGATGTTCTGGTCCATCTCTATGGCAAGGCGGAATCCAGACCGGGCCGGAAAATGGGCCATGTGACCGAATTGAAGGGCCTGAAAACGTCGTCACAAGGTTGACATGCAGATTGGCTCGGGTTATCTGCACGCCCAACTGAGAGCGCGCCCCTCGAAGAATCTTGGCGGCGCGCTTTTGATTGATAGACATGCGGCCTCGCGCCCACAGACTGCTGGACCAGGAAAATGAAGATCAAGAACTCGCTTAAGGCGCTGAAGGCTCGTCACCGCGATAACCGTCTGGTTCGCCGCAAGGGCCGCGTTTACATCATCAACAAGCAGAACCCGCGCTTCAAGGCTCGTCAGGGCTGATACAGGCAATCGGCTTCGGTCTCGGCCGCAGCCGATCAAATTGTCGATAACACGACAAATCGGGTTTGACCTTCGGCGCAGGCGGATTACCTTATCCGCATGCGCTATTTTCGTTTCAGTACCCTGATTCTCGCCGCGAGCCTCGCCGCTTCGTCCGCTCTTGCCCAGACCGCGACACCCAAGCCGCCTGCGGCCGCCCCGATCATTCCCGCCGCAGCCCAGAAACCCGGCAAGCCCGTGGATGCGTTGTTCGGTGCCTTGAAGCGCGAACGCAATCCGGAAAAGGCACGCGGCATCGCCAGCCAGATCATCGCCGACCTCAACGATTCGGGCAGCGCCACCGTCAACCTGCTGATGCAGTGGTCTGCGACCGCCATCAAGGAAAAGCGCAACGCCGCGGCACTCGATTTCCTGGATCAGGTGACCGTGCTCGATCCCGCCTTCGCCGAAGGCTGGAACCGTCGTGCGACGCTGCACTACACGATGGGTGACCCGCGCAAATCCATGGCCGACATCGCCGAAGTGCTGAAACGCGAGCCGCGCCATTTCGGAGCGCTGGCCGGCATGGCAGGCATCCTGACGGAGGCGGGCAAGGACGAACTGGCGCTGAAGGCATGGCAGGACTATCTCGCCGTCTACCCGGCCGACCGCGACGCCCAGGAAGCCGTCACCAAGCTTTCCGAAAAGCTCGCCGGCAACAGGACCTGAGCCTTCGGGCGGCACGTCGATGATGATCTTGCCCCTTGCCATCATCATTGTTGCCACCGCTTTTTGCTTCACCGCCTGGAAGGCGAAGGCGATCGAGGCCGAGTTTCCGAATACCGGCGAACTGGTCGATGTCGGCGGCTTCTCCATGAATTCGCTGCATGTGCCGAAGCCTGCCGGCGCCGATCTGCCGGCGATCGTCTTCATCCATGGCGCCAGCGGCAATTTCCGCGACCAGGAGGCGGCCTTCCGTAAGGCGCTCGAAGGCCGCGCCGAAATGCTCTTCGTCGACCGGCCGGGCCACGGTTATTCCGAGCGCGGCGGGCCCGAAAACGGTTTCCCGGATGGCCAGGCAGCGGCGATCGCAAGGCTGATGGAAAAGCGCGGCATCGACAAGGCGATCATATCAGGCCATTCCTTCGGCGGCGCGATCGCCGCGAGCTTCGGCCTCTATCATCCGGAAAAGACCGCCGGCCTGCTGTTTTTGGCGCCTGCCACCCATCCCTGGCCCGGCCGGATCGACTGGTACTACAAACTCACCGCCCGCCCGGTGGTCGGCCGGCTGTTCAGCCATCTTCTCGCCCTGCCGGCAGGCCTCATGGTGATGAAGGCCGCCACGCGCTCGGTCTTTCACCCCAACCCCTGCCCCGAGACCTATCTTCGCAACGGCGCGCCGTATCTGGTCCTGCGCCCGAAGGTGTTTCGCAGCAACGCCATCGACGTCGCCAACCTCAACAGCTACGTGACGCGCGTCGCGCCGCGATATACGGAGATCACTGCGCCGACGGTGATCATCACCGGCGACAGCGATGCGATCGTCGCGGAGGAAATCCACTCGCGCGGCCTTGCCCGCGATATCGCCGGGTCCGAACTCGTCTCCATCCGCAATCTCGGCCACAAGCCGGATTATCTGGCGAGCGACGTGGTGATCGCGGCAATCGAAAAACTTGCGGGCCTTCCCCGCGACCTGAAGGCCGCCGCCCACATCGCGGAAGCGCGCATCGCGCCGGCAGCGGAAGACTCGGCTCCCGAAATGGATCTCTCGATCGAGAAAACCTGAGCCTTGCTCGGACGACGCCAGCCCGAAGCAAGCTGACCGTCCCAACCTCCGGCCAAATGGAATCGGAGAGACGAGATGCAGATCGGCAGCATTGGCAGTGACTACCCGGCGCGGCCTGCGAAGCAGGATGGAGCGTCTGCCTCGACGGATGCCGCAACAGCCGCATCGTCCGGTCCATCCAGCCCCAAGGACGAGCTCTACGATCGCCTCGTCCATGGCCTGACCTCGCTGAAGAAAGCGAGCGACGAGGCGGAAGAACAGGCTAAGGCGCGTGCCAGGCAGAAGCTCGATGATGCCAAGCAGCAGCTCGAGTTCATGCGCCGCTGGGGGTTCGATCCGCAAGTGATCGCCAAGCAGGCGGCCCAGCTCGGCGTCATCGTTGCCGGCGCCGCCCGCGAATTCACCGAGGCCCTGGCCGGGAGCGGCGGGACCGCGCCAACGGCCCCCGCCAATGCTCTTTCCGGAGCGGAGACAGGAGAGGCCATCCTGGACACGAACGAACAGGCCACGGCTGCCTCCGCCGACGAACCGGCGGGTGAGCCCGCAGACGACAAACCCGTCTCCCACGCCGAGCAGGCCCATCTCGACGCGATGGACGAAACGCCGCGCGAGACGCCAAAACTGTCCCTCGACGACATCAAGACCGCGATGGAATTCAGCACCGTCGCCCGCCAGATCAAGGCGCTGCTGGAAGAGGCGGCCCGCAGGCTGCGCGAGCAGAACAGCACAGCCACGGTGCCCGGCACCGGAAGCCTCGATGCTTCCGTCAACGCCCTGACCGGCACGATCTCCGCCATGCCAACGGTGAGCATCACCGTCTGACCAACGGAAGTGCGCAACAAAAAACCGCCGGATCGCTCCGGCGGTTTCCGTTTGTCGGGGCGTTGCGTCTCAGATGCCGCTCTGACCGTCCGAGCCGATATAGGCGATGCGCAGCATGTTTGTGGCGCCGGGCGTGCCGAGCGGAACGCCGGCCGAGATGATGATCCGGTCGCCGGGCTTGCCGAAGCCTTCCGACACGACGATGCGGCAGGCGCGGTTGACCATGTCGTCGAGATCGGTCGCGTCATGGGTGACGACGCAATGCATGCCCCAGCCGACCGAAAGCCGGCGTGCCGTCTGGACGATCGGCGACAGTGCTATGATCGGCACCTCCGGACGTTCGCGGGAAGCGCGCAGGCCCGTCGTGCCCGACGAGGTATAGGTGACGATCGCGGACAGTTTCAGGGTTTCTGCGATCTGGCGTGCGGCAAGCGAGATGGCGTCCGCACCGGTCGCCTCGGGCGTCGCGCGCTGTGCATAGATGATGCTCGGATAAAGCGGATCCTGCTCGACCGTGCTGGCGATCGACGCCATCATCGACACCGCCTCGACCGGATACTGGCCGGAGGCCGATTCGGCCGAGAGCATGATCGCGTCGGCGCCTTCGAAAACGGCGATCGACACGTCCGAAACTTCGGCGCGGGTCGGAACCGGCGCGGTGATCATCGATTCCAGCATCTGGGTTGCGACCACGACCGGCTTGCCGGCGCGCCGACACAAGCGCGTCAGCTGCTTCTGGATGCCCGGTACGGCTTCGATCGGCATTTCGACGCCAAGATCGCCGCGCGCCACCATGACGGCATCGGAAAGCTCGATGATCTCGTCGATGCGCTCGAGCGCCTGGGGCTTCTCGATCTTCGACATGATGCCGACGCGGCCGCGGGCGATCTTGCGCACTTCGGCAAGGTCGTCGGGGCGCTGGACAAAGGAAAGCGCCACCCAGTCGACATCGTCGGTCGCGAGAACCGCGTCGAGGTCGATACGGTCCTTTTCGGTCAGCGCGCCGACGCCGAGCAGCGTATCGGGCAGGCTGACGCCCTTGCGATCGGAAATGCTGGTGCCGGCGACGACCTTGCAGACGATGCTTTTGCCATCGGCCTTCTCGGCCTTCAGCGCCAGCTTGCCGTCGTCGATCAGCAGCCGGTGGCCCACTTTCACAGATTCGAGAATTTCCGGGTGCGGCAGGAACACGCGGGTCTCGTCGCCGGGTTCATCACGGCTGTCGAGCGTGAAGGTCTGGCCGGGGGTCAGCGTCACCTTGCCCGCCGCGAACTTGCCAACGCGCAGCTTCGGGCCCTGAAGGTCGGCGAGAATGCCGATCGGCCGGCCGCAGCGCTCCTCGACGGAACGGATGCGCTTGATCAGCGTGCGCATCAGGTCGTGGCTCGCATGGCTCATGTTGATGCGGAAGAGATCAGCCCCCGCTTCATGCAGCTTCTGGATCATCGCCTCTTCGGACGAAGCCGGTCCGAGGGTTGCGAGGATCTTTACTTTGCGGTTGCGCCTCATCAGTTGTGGCCTTCTTGTGTGCCAGGCGTGTCCGAAAGCTGGACCATCCAGCTTCCCTGACGGCCCGTATCATATTCCTTGAAGCCCATGCGCTGGAAGCCACGGGCAAAACAGTCATTGACGCCGACGACTTTGAACTCGTTCTCCGCGACGCACATGTTCACATTGCCGGTCCAGCGGCCGCCCCGGGCCGCGTCCTCGGCATAGAGGTAATAGTAACGCGACTGCAGTTCGCCCTCGATCAGCGTCGCGCAGGTGGAGGCCGGAACCTGCCACCAGCCTTCGGTAGTCCAGCCCTCCGTGGCGCGATAGCCGATCGCCACGCCGACGAGGTTCTGGGTGGCGTTGCAGACGCGGAAATCCGCATGCGCGACGGTCGCCGCGAAAAGCGGAACACCGGAGGCGACCATGGCGGCCAGCGCCGGGGCGGAAACGATGGAGCGAAGAATGGCTTTGGGGGATTTTTTCGACACGGTTTCCGTCAGGACTCCATGGTTATTCGTGAAGCACTTTCTTCGCGCGGCGGAGTCGGAAAGTCAACGTAACTCTAATCGATTAGTCCGTCTCATGCCCTCAATCCAAGCTGATCGTCGCACCGGCACGGCTTGCGCCGCGGCTTTCCCCATGCCATCAACACCCGTCTCCCAACCGACCTTTCGAAACCGTTTCATTTCCGATGGCGATGCAGGACTTCATTCCTTTCGAGATCATAGAAGGCGATTATGACAGCGGCATGGTGCTGCTCGCCGACCATGCGATGAACCGCCTGCCCGTCCGCTATGGCAGCCTCGGTCTGCCGGCGAGCGCCTTCCAGCGCCATATCGCCTTCGACATCGGCATCGAGGGGCTCACCCGCCGCCTTGCGGCGATGCTCAACGTGCCGGCGGTGCTCGGCTGCTTCTCGCGCCTGCTGATCGACCCGAACCGCGGCGAAGACGATCCGACCCTGATCATGAAGATTTCCGACGGGGCGATTATCCCCGGCAATCATCCGATCACGCAGGAAGAGTGGGATTTCCGCCTCGACACCTATCACCGGCCCTATCACCGCGCCGTCGAGCGCACGATCGCCAAGGCAGGTGCCTCGGGCCGCGCGCCGCTCGTCCTGTCGCTGCATTCCTTCACGCCGTTCTGGAAGGGCGTTGCCCGCCCCTGGCACGCGGCCGTGCTCTGGGACAGCGACGACCGCGCCGTGACGCCACTCCTCCACCTGCTCGACGAACCGGGCGACATCGTCGTCGGCGACAACGAGCCCTATGACGGGGCGCTTAAAGGCGACACGATGTACCGGCACTGCATGGTGTCGGGAACTCCGCACGCGCTTCTCGAGGTCCGCCAGGACCTGATCGGCGACGAGGCCGGCATCGCCGCCTGGACGGAAAGACTGGCACCGGTCTTCAAGACGCTCAACGCCGACCCCACATTGCATGAATACAGGATCTTTCCCTCGCGCACCGGCCCCTATCCAGTCTGACGCGACACCAGGAGATGCGCCCATGAGCGAAGTCACGCCTACGGAACTGACCAGAGAGCAGCAGATCGAATTCGAGGCCGCCGCCTTCCGCCGCCTCGTGCAGCATCTGCGTGAACGCGCCGACGTGCAGAATATCGACCTGATGAACCTCGCCGGCTTCTGCCGTAACTGCCTGTCGAACTGGTATCGCGATGCCGCCAGCGATGCCGGCGTCGACCTCTCCAAGGACGCATCCCGCGAGATCGTCTACGGCATGCCCTACGAGGATTGGAAAAATCTGCACCAGGCGGAAGCCTCGGATGCACAAAAAGCCGCATTCGACGTGAACAAGCCGGCCCATGGCTGATCGATTTACCGATTGGGCTTGACCTCGCGGCGGCTTTTCGGCAGTTGACGACCATTCATTGAAATCTACACGATCAGGAGGCCCCGATGTCTGATGCTCATGGCGTCGCCCGCGACCAGCTTCGCGCATTTATCGAGCGTATCGAACGCTTGGAAGAAGAAAAGAAGACTATCGCCGACGACATCAAGGATGTCTACGGCGAAGCCAAGGGCATGGGCTACGACACGAAGATCATGAAAAAGGTCATCGCCCTGCGCAAGAAGGACGACCAGGAGCGCATGGAAGAGGATCTGATCCTCGATACTTACCTCCAGGCGCTCGGCATGATCGAGGCCCCTGCCGACCAGGACGCCGCCTGATTCTTTCCAGGCACGCAGGCCAGGCAGAAAGCATGAAAAACCCGCCATTTCGGCGGGTTTTTTATGGTCTTCGATCAGCCCGGCGATCAGTTGTTCGGGCCGCTGAACCGGTTCGGGTCGATCGCCACCGTGGCGGCAACCGGCCTGAAGCCACCGCCGGAATAACCTGCCGAATATTCGTTGTTGAGGGTCCGGCTGACGACGCGCGGTGCCTTCATCGAGGCGGCCGCGTCGGCGCGATTGTTGTTGAGAGCCCATTTCGCCAGCATGTCGCCCGTCAGCCCGGCATTTGCCGGTTGCGGCGCAGAGGCGGGCGCACGGCCGCCCTTGGCGGGGATCGGAAGCGCGCTTGTCGAAGCCGAGACCGGGCTGCGCGGCGCGTCGAAACCGTCACCGAACTGCGCACCCTTGTTGGAATGAATGACCTTCGGAGAAGCCGACGCCGTTTCAACCGGCTTCTGGACCGGCATGGGTGCTGCCGCCATTGCCGCAGCAGGCTGGGCCGGAGCAACAGGCGTGGGCACCGCCGCCTGGCGCGGCTCGACACTCTGGGCAAGTGCTGCAACGAGGGCCGGCGTCAGCTCCTGCTGTTCCTCAGCCTTGGCGGCGGGAGCGGCAGCGGCAATGTTCGGCCGCTGGCTGGGAAGCGGAACGGACGCGACATCCTCCGGCGGCTGCATCGGGCCGACGGACGCGGTCATCACGCCGCTTTCTGCGTCACCCTTGAAGCCACGCGGTCCGAGCAGCGTCGGAACCGGAATATTGTAGGTGGAAAGATCGGCAAAAGTCTCGCCGCCGGGCTGGGCCGGAGCGGACGCCTGCAGGGCGAGCGCTTCCTGGGCCGGGTTGCGCGCCGGAGAATAGAGCGCAGTGGCAAGCCCACCGCTGTCCGAACGGAAGGCCGGGCGCGAAAGCGGTACGGGCGCTGAAACCATCTGCGCCTGCGCCGGAGGCTGTGCCTGGTTCTGCATCTGGCCTGTCAGAGGCGAAGCCGAGGCAACCGCAACAGGAGCTTCGCCCTCGTCGTCCGCAGCAGGCTTTGCAGCCGGAGCCGCACGCCGCGCCACGGCCGGAGTAGCGCTTTCCTCGTTATCCTCCTCCTCGTCGGCACCACCGCCGCCGAACAGGAATGCCAGAAGGTTAGGCTGACGCTTGCGTTCCGAGTCGCCGCGGATGCCGCGACCGGCGGTGCTGGCGATCTGGATCGAATCGGAGCCGACACGCCGCTTGTAATCCGCCATCGCCGTTTCGTAGCCGGGAAGCGGCTTGCCGTCGGCGGGAAGATGGATCGTATTGCCGTTCGGGAAGATCTGCACCAGTTCCTGGCGCGTCATGCGCGGCCAGGCACGAACGCCGCCGACATCGAGATGCACGAAGGGCGAACCCGAGGTCGGGTAATAGCCGACGCCGCCGACCTGCATCTGCATGGCGAGCCCGCGCAGCGTCGAGAGCTTCACGCCCGGAATGTAGAAATCCATGGCCTTGCCGAGCATGTGCTGGCTGTTCTTGGCGACACCGGTGGTGCGCGAACGAGTGCGCAGCATGTTGTTGGTGGTCGGCGAACGATAGGCGGAAACCACGTGGATATAATCGGAGGCGCCGGAACGGCGATAGACTTCCCAGACGAGGTCGAAGAGCCGCGGGTCCATCCTGGCCGGTTCGTTGCGGCGCCAGTCGCGCAGGAACTGGTTGATCTGGGCGAGGCCCTTGGGATCGAACTTACCGTTCCGCTTGAAGGTGATGACGGCTTTTTCGCCGGTATGGACGAAATAGAGCTTGAGGCTTTTTTCCTGGGCTGCTGCACCGCTTGCGGAGACCGAAAGCACGGGCAGCGCCATCAACACCAACAGGGTGATGGCCATGACGCGCCGGGTCAAACTGACAAAAAACCCAGCTTTGCCGCCGCGCCTTTTCTCACCCGAAGGCGTTTCTTTTGCATACTGATCCGGCAAAACGATCCCCGTCCTGTCGACAACGTCCCACGTTGCCTCAAATGACTGTCAATTGCGGTGACACGATGGCAAATGTGCCACACATGTACAACCTTCTCCCATATAGTCAACAATTGACTAATCAGAGATTGACAGACGTTGACAGGACATCCTTGCGCGAAGGTTAACACAAGCTAATACATTAGGAATTACGCGGCTTCCTTCAGGGGATCATCAGGATCGATGCCGTAATCCTTGAGTTTGCGGTAAAGTGTCGAGCGTCCGATGCCGAGTTTACGGGCAACCTGGCTCATCTGGCCGCGATAGAACTTCAGGGCAAAGCGGATCAGCTCCTCCTCGACATCCGCAAGCTTCCTCACTTCGCCGGTCTCGTCGGTGCTGACGATGACGTTTTCCTGGGGATAAGCGGCGGCGAGCATCGCCTTCGCATCCGGTCTGCCGGCCCGAGCCTTGTCGTTATTGGCAAATACCGGCGAATCGGCAAGCGCCTCGCGCATGGCGTAGTCGGACAGGACACCCGGTGCGGGCATGACGGCGGTCGCCGCCAGTTCCGCCTGCCTGAATTCCGGGATCTGCGCGGCGATTTGTGGAAAATCGTCCTCGGTGAGCTCGGCACCCTCGGCAAGCACGACGGCGCGGAACACGGCGTTTTCGAGCTGACGGATGTTGCCCGGCCAGTCGTAGGCCGTCAGAAGCGCGAGCGCCCCGGCGCCGACCGACAGCGTCCTGTTGAGCTTCTGTTCGGTCGAGAACCGCTCGGCAAACACGCGGGCGAGATGCGGAATGTCTTCCTTGCGGCGGCGCAGCGCCGGGATGGTGATCGGGAAGACGTTGAGGCGATAATAGAGGTCTTCGCGGAAGCGGCCGGCCCGGACCTCCTCGATCAGGTCCTTGTTGGTGGCCGAGATCAGCCGGACATTGACCTTCTGGACCTTCGAGGCACCGACTGTTTCGACTTCGCCCTGCTGCACGGCTCGCAACAGCTTCACCTGCACGTCAAGCGGCAAGTCGCCGATCTCGTCGAGGAAAAGCGTGCCACCGTCGGCTTCCACGAACTTGCCGGTATGTTTTTCCGAAGCGCCGGTAAAGGCGCCCTTCTCGTGACCGAAGAGAATGCTTTCCACCAGATTGTGCGGAATGGCGCCGCAGTTGACGGTGATAAACGGCTTGCCGGCGCGGTCGCTGTTCGACTGGATGGCGCGGGCGATCATTTCCTTGCCGACGCCGGATTCGCCTTCCAGCACCACCGGGATGTTGGAATGGGCGGCGCGCTGCGCGAGATCGATGACGCGCAGCATGTCGGGGCTTGCCGAGATGATATCGCCGAAGCCGACGGCACCGGCGCGATGGCGGCGGCCGACACGGGCCTTCGATTCCTTCTGGTCGAGCTTCAGCGCATTGGTGATCGAGGCGCCGATCCGTTCCGGCGACACCGGCTTCACGACGAAATCGAAAGCGCCGGCGCGCATCGCCTGCACCACGTATTCGATGCTGCCCTGCCCCGTCTGGACGATGACCGGCGTTTCGATGCCAAGTTCGCGGATAGCCGCGAGGAAGGTGAGGCCGTCCATTTCCGGCATCATCAGGTCGAGCACGATGACATTGATGTCGGTCGCGGTGCGCTTCAGGAACTCCAGCGCCGCCAGTCCGTTTTCGGCAAGATGGGCGGCATGGCCGTAACGTTCAACCGCATTCTTCAACAGGCGACGCTGAATAGGATCGTCGTCGACAACGAGGATTTGCGCAATCATGCTCGGCTCCCACCAATGGTCATCATGGCCTTTTTAGGCTGTTATGCCGCTGGTTGTGTCAGAAAGCCTTGAACATCCCCTTTTGAGAAAAGCTTGCATTTTAACGGCCGGCAAGGAAAACAGGCGCAACAGGGTGAGAAGGAAAAAGCGATGAGAATGTCCGCACCCGCCCTCCCCGAAATTCTGGCCGCGCCCACCGCGGGCGCTGCTGCCTCCGACCCGGCGCTCGGCCTCCTGCCGGTCTGGAAGCTCTCGGACCTCTACGAGGCCAAGGACGCCCCGGCTTTCACCGCCGACATGGAAAAGGCGAACAAGCTCTCGATCGCCTTCGAGGAAAAATGGAAGGGCCGGCTTGCCGAAGCCGCGACCAAAACCGGCGCCGGTGGCATCGGCGAAGCGCTTCAGGAATACGAGGCGCTCGACGATCTGCTCGGCAAGATCGGCTCCTTCGCCGGCCTCACCTATTTCTCCGATACGTCGAGCCCGGCCAATGGCAAGTTCTACGGCGATGTGCAGGCCAAGCTGACCGACCTCTCCTCGCACCTGCTGTTCTTCGCCCTGGAGCTCAACCGGATCGACGACGCGGTGATGGACGCCTGCATGGACCGCGACCCGGCCGCCGGCCATTACCGCCCCTGGCTCGTCGACCTCAGGAAGGACAAGCCCTTCCAGCTCGAAGATAAGCTGGAACAGCTCTTCCTCGAAAAGTCGATGACCTCTGCCGCCGCCTTCAACCGTCTCTTCGACGAGACCATGGCCGAGCTCCGCTTCGAGGTCGATGGCGAACAGTTGCCGCTGGAAGTCGCCCTCAACATGCTGCAGGAACCTCAGCCGGAGATCCGCGCCAAGGCGGCTGCAGCCCTGTCCAAAACTTTCGGCGATAACCTGCGCGTCTTCACGCTGATCACCAACACGCTCGCCAAGGACAAGGAAATTTCCGACCGCTGGCGCGGCTTCGAGGACATCGCCGACAGTCGCCATCTCGCCAACCGCGTCGAACGTGAAGTCGTCGATGCGCTCGCAGAGGCCGTCAGGCAGGCCTACCCGCGCCTCTCGCATCGCTACTACGCGATGAAGGCGAAGTGGCTCGGCATGGACCAGCTGAATTTCTGGGACCGCAACGCACCGCTGCCGGAAACCCCGAACGCGCTGATTTCCTGGACGGAGGCGAAGGATACCGTGCTCGACGCCTATCGCGGCTTCGCGCCCGAAATGGCGGAGATCGCCGGCCGCTTCTTCGAGGAGGAATGGATCGATGCGCCGGTGCGGCCGGGCAAGGCGCCAGGCGCCTTCGCACATCCGACCGTGCCGTCGGCCCACCCTTACGTGCTCGTCAACTACATGGGCAAACCGCGCGACGTGATGACGCTCGCCCACGAACTCGGCCACGGCGTGCACCAGGCGCTGGCCGGCGATCAGGGTGCCCTGATGTGCCAGACGCCGCTGACGCTTGCCGAAACCGCTTCCGTCTTCGGCGAAATGCTGACCTTCCGCGCTCTCCTCGAAAAGACCACCGACAAGCGCGAGCGTAAGGCCATGCTCGCCCAGAAGGTCGAGGACATGATCAACACGGTCGTGCGCCAGGTCGCCTTCTACCAGTTCGAGCGCAAGGTCCATACCGCCCGCAAGGAAGGCGAACTGACCGCCGAGCAGATCGGCGAGCTCTGGCTTTCCGTCCAGGGCGAAAGCCTTGGACCGGCGATCAGGATCTCGGAGGGTTATGAAAGCTGGTGGACCTATATCCCCCACTTCATCCACTCACCCTTCTACGTCTATGCCTATGCCTTCGGCGACTGCCTGGTGAACTCGCTCTACGCGGTTTACCAGAACGCCGCTCCGGGCTTCCAGCAGAAGTATTTCGAGCTTCTGAAGGCCGGCGGCACCCAACATCACTCGGAGCTGCTGAAGCCCTTCGGCCTCGACGCCACCGATCCGTCCTTCTGGTCCAGGGGCCTGTCGATGATCGAAGGCCTGATCGACGAGCTGGAGGCTCTGGACAAGGCCTGACGCATTCCCTTAAGGCACGTCCATGAATGAGAAAGCGCCCTTCGCGCTCTTTCGCGACGACCCCGCCGGCCGGAGCCTCGTCTTCGACCGGCCGAAGGACATCGTCACGGCCCGGACTGCCGCCGAGGTGCTGCCCGCACTTCGGCGCCTGGAAGAGGCGTGCCTCGCGGGTCAGTGGCTGGCGGGTTATATTTCCTATGAGGCCGGCTACGTCTTCGAGGAGAAGCTCCGGCCGCTGATCGTAGACGACCGGCCGACGCCGCTGATCGCCATGGGCATATTCGACAAGCCTTCGGGCAACGAACATCCGCTCGCCGGACCGCCCGGCACGATCGTGGACGACGGTTCTTCGCAAGGCTCGTTCCTCAGTGAACCGCGTGCTGGCTGGGATTTTGCGACCTACCAGGAACGGTTCGACCGGCTTCACCAGCACCTGCGCAACGGCGACTGCTACCAGGCAAACCTGACCATGCCGGTCGCGGCACGCTGGCACGGCGATCCGCTTTCCGCCTTCTGGTCCCTCGTCGCCCGCCAGCCGGTGCGCTACGGCGCATTCGTCGACCTCGGCGGCCCCGTCATCCTGTCGCGTTCGCCTGAACTGTTCTTTTCGGTCGATGCGGATCGTTTCATCGAAACTCATCCGATGAAAGGCACCGCCCCGCGCGGCCCGACCGCGAAAGAAGACGAGGCGATCATCGCGGAAATGCTCGCCGACGAAAAGACGCTCGCCGAAAACCGGATGATCGTCGACCTTTTGCGCAACGATATTTCGATGATCAGCGAGGTCGGTTCGCTGTCGGTTCCGAAATTGTTTGAAATTGAGACCTATCCGACCGTCCACCAGATGGTGAGCCACGTGCGGGCAAAGCTGCTGCCCGAGATCGGCTTTCCGGACATCCTTGCGGCGCTCTTTCCCTGCGGTTCGATCACCGGAGCGCCGAAAATGTGGGCCATGCGCATCCTCGCCGATCTCGAAAGGGAACCGCGCGACGTCTATTGCGGCGCGATCGGCTGGTGCGATCCGGCCGGCCCGATGCGTTTTTCGGTGGCCATCCGCACGATCACGCTTTTCAACGACGAAAAAGCCGTCTTCAATGTCGGCGGCGGCATCGTCTTCGACTCGAAGGCCGAGGCCGAGTATGACGAGTGCCTGTTGAAGGCACGCTTTGCGGTGGGCGACCAATGGATTTCTCGCTGATCGAAACAATGCGCTGGGAACCGGGCAATGGCTTGCTCAGGGTCGACCAGCATCTGCGCCGGCTCAGCCGCTCGGCGGATGCCTTGGGCTTCCGCCAGCCGCCGGCGGACACGCTGAAACAGCTTAAAGCGGCTACGGCCGGCGGCGAAACGCCGCTCCGCGTCCGCCTGGTGATGACCTACCGCGGCAAGATCGAGATCACCACGACGCCGTTCACGCCCCTGCCCGCCGATACGCTCTGGCGGATCCAGGTCGCCAGGACGACGCTTCCCTCCGACGACCCGACCTATCGCCACAAGACCTCCCGGCGCGAAATCTATGAGGCCGCCCGCGCCGAGTTTTCACCCGAAGAGGCAGACGAGATTATCCTTCTCAACGAGCGCGGCGAAGTCTGCGAAGGCACGATCACCAACGTCTTCGTCCAACAGCCGGACGGCTCGCTGCTGACCCCGGCGCTGTCGAGCGGCCTCCTGCCCGGCATCCTGCGCGCCGACCTGATCCGCGAGGGAAGAGCGAAAAGCCAGGTCCTGCGCCTCGCCGACCTCGAAAATCGCCGCTTCTTCGTCGGCAATTCGTTGCGCGGCCTGATCGCCGCCGAACTCGTCGCCCAGACGGCGCGATCGGAAATGCCGGCGGAAACCCCTCGCCCTGCCGCCCGCCCCGCAAAAATGGCCCGGGCAGGCCGGTAATGACCGCGCCCGGCGCCCTCGCGGATCATCTGCTTGGGCTCGAGCTTGCCTTGCAGACCCGAGAGGTCCGCAATTCCGAGGAAAAGCTGCGCGAACTGCTGGCGCCGGAATTCCGCGAATTCGGCCGCTCCGGCCTCGCCTATGCGTTCGACGATATCGTCACCCACCTCGTCGCCGAGACCGGACCGGACAACACTTCGATCTCGGATTTCAGCGCCACGATGCTGAGCGACACGATCGCGCTCGCCACCTATCGCGGCACCCGCGTCAACGACGACGGCAGCAGGCTCTTTACCAACCGAAGCTCCATCTGGCGCCTCGACCCCGATGGAAAATGGCGCATGGTCTTTCATCAGGGCACCGCGACGGCGTGATCTTGCGGAAATGGTTTGGCCTAGCCGGGTTTCCCGACCCTTCTGCAACTCGCAGCGACACCGCAGTCGCGCCCACCGCGATCGAACAACGCTGTCGATTCGTCTGCCGAAAATCGACAGGCTCTTTATTGTGACGAAGTTTTATGATCTAGAGCGCCGCGAATTGCCCGAGTGCAGCCTTTAGATTTCCATTTCACTGCCGAATAAGCGGGGCAGCGGTCCGAGAAGGCCGCGATCAAGGAGAAAGACATGTCAGAGACTACTTATCCGGTTTATGGCGAAATCACCGGTCCGATCGTGATGATCGGTTTCGGCTCGATCGGCCGCGGCACGCTGCCGCTGATCGAACGCCATTTCAAGTTCGACAAGAGCCGGATGGTCGTCATCGACCCGCGCGACGAACCCTCCGACATGGAGATCCTCAAGAAGCACGGCGTCCGTCACATCAAGGAATACGTGACCAAGGAGAACTACAAGGAACTCCTGAAGCCGCTCCTGACCGAAGGCAAGGGCCAGGGCTTCTGCGTCAACCTGTCGGTCGACACCGGCTCGCTCGACCTGATGAAGCTCTGCCGCAAGCTCGACGTCCTCTACATCGACACGGTCGTCGAGCCCTGGCTCGGCTTCTATTTCGACAAGAACATGAAGAATTCCGAGCGCACCAACTATGCGCTGCGCGAAACCGTGCGCAAGGAAAAGGCCAAGAATCCCGGCGGTGCGACTGCCGTTTCCACCTGCGGCGCCAACCCGGGCATGGTCTCCTGGTTCGTCAAGCAAGCGCTGGTCAACCTCGCCAACGACACCGGCCTTAAGTTCGATGAGCCTGATCAGCACGACCGCGAAGGCTGGGCGAAGCTGATGAAGAAGCTCGGCGTCAAGGGCGTCCACATCGCCGAACGCGACACCCAGCGCACCAAGCACCCGAAGCCGCTCAACGTCTTCTGGAACACCTGGTCGGTCGAAGGCTTCATCTCCGAAGGCATGCAGCCGGCCGAACTTGGCTGGGGCACCCATGAAGAATGGATGCCGAAGAACGGCAAGAAGCACAAGAAGGGCAACAAGGCCGCCATCTATCTCGAACAGCCGGGCGCCAACACCCGCGTTCGCAGCTGGTGCCCGACGCCTGGCCCGCAGTATGGCTTCCTCGTCACCCACAACGAATCGATCTCGATCGCCGATTATTTCACGGTGCGCGACAAGGACGGCGAAGTGACCTTCCGCCCGACCTGCCACTACGCCTACCATCCGGCCAATGACGCGGTTCTGTCGCTTCACGAAATGTTCGGTAATGGCGGCACGCCGCAGCCGGTCCACCACGTTCTCGACGAGGACGAACTGGAGGACGGCATCGACGAACTCGGCGTGCTGCTCTACGGCCACGAGAAGAACGCCTACTGGTTCGGTTCGCGCCTGTCGCTCGAGGAAACCCGCCGCATCGCGCCTTACCAGAACGCCACCGGCCTGCAGGTGACCTCCGCGGTTCTCTCCGGCATGGTCTGGGCGCTCGAAAACCCGACCGCCGGCATCGTCGAGGCCGACGAGATCGACTACAAGCGCTGCCTCGAAGTGCAGCTGCCCTATCTCGGCCCGGTCGAAGGCCATTATACCGACTGGACCCCGCTCGACGGCCGCCCGGGCCTCTTCCCGGAAGACATCGACACCAAGGATCCGTGGCAGTTCAAGAACATCCTGGTTCGTTAATCTCGCGAACGGGTTCGTTGATCCGATAAAACACAATGGAAACCGCCTGCCTTGCCGCAGGCGGTTTTTTGCATGTTGAAAGCTCTTGCCTTTTCAAGGCCACATCTTGCGTTACATAGGGCGATGGCGGCAAGGTTTGCCAACCTGAGCCGGACCGAATCGCGGGAGACTGATCATGAAATTTAAAGTGAGCTTTGCGCTCATCGCCGCAGCCAGCTTGACCGCCTGCGTTTCTTCCCCTCCGCCGCAACAGATGGCGGCCGTGCAGCCGCAGGGCGTCGAAGGCAGCTGGGTCGATCCGAACGGCATCGTTTCCTCGTTCCAGGCCGGCACGTTCAACACCCGCTCCAGCGACAGCAACACGCTGCTCGCCTCAGGCACCTATACCAGCCTCTCGCCGACGCTGGTCGAGATCAACATGACCTCGCTGGTGCGCAAGACCCAGTCGCGTGTCAACTGCTCGCTGGTCAGCATCAACCAGCTCAACTGCACGCAGGATAGCGGCGCCCAATTCTCGCTCTCCCGCCGCAGCTGAGACAATCCGTCATCGAACAATGACTGGAAATTCCGGAACCCCGCTTCGGCGGGGTTTCTCGCGTTCGGCGCTGAGAAAACTTACACGCGCACCTTTGTCATATTTCCCCTTGAAACCACTTTGCCTTGATGAAAACATGCGTTGCACAACGACTGTCACGGTGGGACGGTAGAACAGTCGGAGTCAGGCGGCAGAGAGCCGACCAATAAAAACAGGAGAGAGATCAGATGAAGAAGACATTGAGGTTCGGGCTGCTGACCGCGTCGGTCATGGCTCTTTCAAGCGGCGCGGCATTTGCCGATTTCGAGCTCAATATCCTGCACATCAACGACTTCCATTCGCGTCTCGAATCCATCAACGCGACGGATTCCACCTGCTCGGCCGAGGATGAAGGCAAGGGCGTATGCTTCGGCGGCGCGGCCCGGCTGCTGACGGCGATCAACCAGACGCGCGACGCGCTGAAGGCTCAGAACAAGAACGTCATCCTCCTGAACGCCGGCGACAACTTCCAGGGCTCTCTCTTCTACACGACCTACAAGGGTGCCGCCGAAGCCGAAGCGCTGAACGCCATGAAGTTCGACGCCATGACCGTCGGCAACCATGAATTCGACGACAGCGACGACGTGCTCGCCACCTTCCTCGACAAGATCCAGTTCCCGGTCGTCACCGCCAACGTCGTCCCGAGCGCCGCCGCCAAGATCGGCAACCGCATCAAGCCGTCGCTGGTGCTGACCGTCGGTGGCCAGAAGATCGGCATCGTCGGCGCCGTCACCAACGACACCCCCGAAATCGCCAATCCCGGCCCGAACATCACGATCGCCGACGATGTCGCCAAGATCACCGAAGCCGTCCAGTCCCTGAAGGCTCAGGGCGTCGACAAGATCATCGCGCTGACCCATGTCGGTTACCCGCGCGATCTCGCCTTGATCGCCAAGATCCCGGATGTCGACGTCGTCGTCGGCGGCCACACGCATACGCTCCTTTCGAACACCGCCAAGGATGCCGCAGGCCCCTATCCGACCTGGTCGGACAATCCGGGCGGCTACAAGGTGCCGGTGGTCCAGGCCTATCAGTATTCGAAATATCTCGGCGACATGAAGGTCGTCTTCGACGACAGCGGCGTCGTGAAGAGCGCCGAGGGCAATCCGATCCTGGTCGACAAGGCCTTCCAGCCGGACGCAGCCTTCGCGGCACGGGTGACCGAGCTCAAGAAGCCGATCGAGGACATGAAGAAGAAGGTCGTCGGCGCCTCCGAAGCCGTGATCGACGGTGACCGCCGCGTCTGCCGCGCCAAGGAATGCTCGATGGGCAACCTGGTCGCCGATGCCATGCTCGGCCGCACCAAGGGCCAGGGCATCACCATCGCCATCCAGAACGGTGGAGGCTTGCGTGCCTCGATCGACGCCGGCGAAGTCACCCAGGGCGAAGTCGTCAGCGTCCTGCCGTTCCAGAACACGCTCGCCACCTTCCAGCTGACCGGCGCCGATGTCGTCAAGGCGCTGGAAAACGGCGTCAGCCAGATCGATGACGGCGCAGGCCGTTTCCCGCAGGTCGCGGGCCTCAAATATTCCTTCGACAAGTCGAAGCCGGCCGGCTCCAAGGTCAGCGACGTGCAGGTCAAGGAAGGCGACAAGTTCGTACCGATCGACCCGGCCAAGACCTATGGCGTCGTCACCAACAATTTCATGCGCGCAGGCGGCGACGGTTACGCCATCTTCAAGACCGGCGGCAAGAACGCCTATGACTACGGCCCGGACCTCGCGGACGTGACGGCGGAATTCGTGGCTGCCCGCAACCCCTACAAGCCCTATACGGACGGTCGCATCACCGACCTGACGCCGGCAAGCTACACCCCGCCGCCGAAGCCCGCGCCCGCCGCTCCGCCGGCACCGGCTGCGTCTGCCCCTGCAGCACCCGCACCGGCGGCACCTGCCCCGGCTGCGCCTGCCGCTCCGGCACCGACCGCCTCCGCACCGGCCGCTCCTGCGGCTCCCGCGCCGGCCGCCCCTGCCCCGAACAGCATGGCCGCAGCTCCGGCAAAGCCAGCGCCGGCAGCTCCCGCTGCTCCGCAGCCGGCCGGCCCGACCAAGTATACGGTCGTCAAGGGTGACTCGCTCTGGGATATCGCCGAAAGCCACTACGGCGATGGCGAGGAATGGACGAAGATCGCCGAGGCCAACAAGTTGCGCCGCCCGAACCACATCGAGATCGGCGCCGAGCTGGAACTGCCCGCCAAGTAACGCCGGCCAGCGACATCCCGACCCCACCAGGGTCGGGTCCGCGACTTCAGACAACGGGCCGGGACAATTTGTCCCGATCCATATACCGGCCCGGGCTTTCCCGGGCCGTTTTTTATTCCTAAATGATCCGGAAAGGCGCCCGCCCCCGTATCGGCTTCATCCGATCTTTGAAAGGTCACCATGCATCCGCATTCCGCCCACATGCCCTCCGATCATCCGAAGGTGAGTTTCGGCAAGGTCGGCGTGCTGCTCGTCAACCTCGGCACCCCGGACGGTACGGATTACTGGCCGATGCGGCGATACCTGGCGGAGTTTCTCTCCGACAAGCGGGTGATCGAATGGTCGCGGCTCTACTGGTATCCGATCCTCTACGGCATCGTGCTCAACAAGCGGCCGCAGAAAGTCGGCAAGGCCTATGAGGCGATCTGGAACAAGGATCGCAACGAGAGCTACCTGCGCACCTATACCCGCAGCCAGGGCGAACTGATGGCCGAGCGGCTGAAGGACCTGCCAGATGTCGTCGTCGACTGGGCGATGCGCTACGGCAAGCCGTCGATCGCCGAGCGCATCGACGCGCTGAAGGAAAAGGGCTGCGAGAAGATCCTCCTCTTCCCGCTCTATCCGCAATATGCGGCCTCCACCACCGCTACCGTAAACGACAAGGCCTTCGAGCACCTGATGAAGCTGCGCTGGCAGCCGGCCCTGCGCACCGTGCCCCCCTATCACGACGAGCCGGCCTATATCGAAGCGTTGGCGGACTCCGTCAGGGCGAAATACGCGGCCCTCGACTGGGAGCCGG
Organism: Neorhizobium sp. T25_27; assembly: GCF_002968565.1. Lineage (NCBI taxonomy): Bacteria > Pseudomonadati > Pseudomonadota > Alphaproteobacteria > Hyphomicrobiales > Rhizobiaceae > Neorhizobium > Neorhizobium sp. T25_27. The sequence continues at coordinate 150,717 of NZ_PVBJ01000011.1, read as the reverse complement.
AGATGCTGATCGCGTCCTTCCACGGCATCCCGCAATCCTATTTCAAGGCGGGCGATCCCTATTACTGTCATTGCCAGAAGACGGCGCGGCTCCTGAAGGAGGCGCTTGGCTTCACGGACAAGAATTTCATGATCACCTTCCAGTCCCGTTTCGGACCGGAGGAATGGCTGCAGCCCTATACCGACAAGACGGTGGAAAAACTCGCCCATGACGGCATCAAGCGGATCGCGGTGATGAATCCCGGCTTCGTCTCCGACTGTCTGGAAACGCTCGAAGAGATTGCCGGTGAAGCGGGCGAGATCTTCCTGCATCACGGCGGCGAAAAGTTCGCGCATATCCCCTGTCTGAACGACAGTCCGGGTGGCATGACCGTGCTCGAAAAGGTCGTCCGCCGCGAACTTCAGGGCTGGGTGTGAGCGGCTCATTCCAGCCGCCCCTGATTTATTGCCTCTCCGGGTTCAGCGCTTTCAGCGGGCCGGCAGGTCGATCACATCGCCGTCTGCCGGAATCAGCAGGCGCGATGGGCCGATTCCGGCCGAGTGAGCCGCCTCGCGCAGATGTGCACGCGAAACGGTGGCATGATCGAGCGCCTCCATATGCGCCGCGACAACCGTGGCCTCAGGCGCGGATCGGCAGAGCTCGATCGTTTCCGCCGCATCCATGACGATGAGGTCGCCATCCCAGAGGGCGCCGCAGGAATGGCTGACGATGACATCGGGCACGACGCGCTCCACCGTCTCCAGTACCGGCGGATAAAGGACCGTATCGCCCGCCCAATAAACTAGCGGCTCACCGGGCGCGGCAAGCGTCAGTCCCATCACCGAGCCCATCTTTTCCCGGACCGGACCAAGCCCGTGGCTGCCCTCACGGCGCGTGATCGTGATGCCTTGCCAGACGAGCACCCCCTCGAGCGGCTCCACATCGGCAAAACCTTCTGCGGCGATCGTCGCCTCATCGCCCGGCTGACAGATCAGCGGCAGATGTTTCGGGACGCGTTGTTTGGCCACCGAATCGAAATGGTCCGAATGGAGATGGGAGACGATCACCAGTTCGACACCCTGCAGGACCTCCTCCACCGAAAGCGGCAGGTCCGTCAACGGATTGGCGGATTTGCCGGTATAGGACGGCAGGCTGTGACGAGGTGCGAAATAAGGATCGATCAGGATGCTGCGGCCCGCATAGGAAAGCTTGAGCGTCGCATTGCGGATCAATTGAAGCTTCATCGAGGCACCTCGTGCGGGAAGAATGCGAAGCCTAGGCCGGTTGGCCGTGATGATCCAATGACTGTTCTAGATGAGACAGCCACTCTATCAACGCGTCTCCTCGGCCCTGAATCCTTCCGTCGCCGCCCTCCAGAAATCCGGATCCTCGTACTCGGTCGGATCTTCGATGCCAGCGAGATGGAAAGCCTCTCGCCGCTCGACGCAGGTGCCGCAGCGGCCGCAATGGCGGGCACCACCCTTGTAGCAGGACCAGGTTTCGGCGAACGGCGTAGCGTGACGGGCGCCGTCCGTGACGATATCGGCCTTCGATCCATGGACATAAGGCGCAAGCAGCCGGACCGACGCGTAGCCGTCGAGCGCATGATCCTGCATCGCCTGGAAGGCGTCGATGAAACCGGGCCGGCAGTCGGGATAGATGAAATGGTCGCCGCCATGCACGGCGATCGCCACCGCATCGGCGTTTCTCGCCGCCGCCACTCCGAAGGCGATCGACAGCATGATCGCATTGCGGTTCGGCACCACGGTCACCCGCATCGTCTCCTCGGCATAATGCCCGTCCGGCACCTCCACGTCGTCGGTCAGTGCCGACCCGGTCAACCGGCTGCCGATCCCGCGCATGTCGATGATCTCGTGGAAGACACCGAGCCGCGCGGCGCAGGCGGCAGCGAAATCGAGTTCCTTGCGGTGCCGCTGGCCATAGTCGAAGGAGATTAGGCCCAGCAGCTGCTGTTCGGCGGCAATCCTGTGGGCGAGCGAAACGGAATCCAGTCCGCCGGAGCAGACGACGATGGTTTTCATGGGCTTTCATCCTTGTTTTGACCGGGTAGGCTGCGACCGGGTGTTCGAACTCGCTTCCTAGACCGGCAACGCGTCCTTGTGAATAACCCAGGCGACATCGGCAGCGGTCGGGCTGTCATTTCTTCCCTGTAAAGAACGTGCTAACTCATCACGTGTGATCTGGCGGACTTACCGCCTGCAATGGAGGAACGTCATGAATCTGGGCGGCCTGGGTGGCTTCGATATCGTCGTGATCGGCGTCGTACTGCTGATCATCCTGGTCCTGTTCGCCGGGATCAAGACCGTGCCGCAGGGTTATCGCTACACCGTGGAGCGCTTCGGCCGCTATACGCGCACGCTGGAGCCCGGCCTCAACATCCTGACGCCCTTCATCGAGCGCATCGGCGTGCGGATGAACGTCATGGAGCAGGTGCTCGACATCCCGACCCAGGAAGTCATCACCAAGGACAATGCCAGCGTCTCCGCAGATGCGGTCGCCTTCTACCAGGTGCTCAATCCGGCCCAGGCCGCCTACCAGATTTCCAACCTGCAGAACGCCATCCAGAACCTCACCATGACCAACATCCGCTCGGTCATGGGCTCGATGGATCTCGACGAGTTGCTCTCCAATCGCGAAGTCATCAACGAACGTCTGCTGCGCGTCGTCGACGAGGCGGTCGGCCCCTGGGGTATCAAGGTCACCCGCGTCGAGATCAAGGACATCCAACCGCCGGCCGACCTCGTCGAATCGATGGGACGGCAGATGAAGGCCGAGCGCGAGAAGCGCGCCCAGATCCTCGAGGCCGAAGGTTCCCGCAGCGCCCAGATCCTGCGCGCCGAAGGCGCCAAGCAGGCAGCGGTTCTCGAGGCGGAAGGCAAGCGCGAGGCCGCGTACCGCGAGGCGGAAGCTCGCGAGCGTCTGGCGGAAGCCGAAGCCAAGGCGACCCAGTCCGTCTCGCAGGCGATCGCCGCCGGCGACGTGCAGGCGATCAACTATTTCGTGGCGCAGAAATACATCGAGGCGCTGGCGGCGATCGGCAAGGCACCGAACTCGAAGATCGTGCTGATGCCGCTGGAGGCTTCGTCGGTCATCGGTTCGCTTGGCGGCATCGGCGCCATTGCAAAGGACGTTTTCGGCGATGGTTCCGGGCCCGCAGCACCGCCGCGCCCGCCGGCCGGCCCGCGTCCCCAGCCCGGCCCGCGCACCACGCCGGTCCTCAATCCGTTCAACCCGAATTCCTCAGAGACCTGAGCCATGCTGCATGATGCTGTGGTCAATCTCGGTCCCTGGAGCTGGTGGATATTGGGCGTCGTCCTTCTCGCCGCCGAGCTCGCGGCACCGGGCGTCTTCCTGATCTGGATCGGTGCTGCCGCGATCGTTATCGGCGTGCTGTCTCTGGCGCTCTGGGATGCGGCCTTCTGGACCTGGCACGTCCAGCTCCTGCTCTTCGCGGTGCTTTCCGGCGCCTTCGCGCTGGCAGGCCGCCGTTTCTATTCCAGCCGCAACCAGGCGACGGACGAGCCCAATCTCAACCGGCGCGGCGAAAGCCTGGTCGGGCGCACCGCAACTCTCCACGAACCGATCGCCGAGGGGCGCGGCCGCATCCGGCTCGACGATACATGGTGGTCGGTGATGGGACCGGACCTGCCGGCCGGCACGCAGGTGAAGGTGGTGGCGGCGAGCGGACGCGACCTGACGGTCGAAGCGGCTTAGTTCTTCCGGTCGGAAAGCGGTTCGGAGCCTAGCGGGTATCAGGCGACGCCGACGCGCAGCAGATCGTGGAAGTGGACGATACCGACCGGCTTGCGCTCTTCATCGACGACGAGCAGCGCGCCGATGCTGTGCTTGTTGAGCATCGCCATGGCCTTCGTGGCAAGCGTTTCCTTGCTGACGGTCTTCGGGTTGTGCGTCATCACGTCGTCGACCCGCGTTTCGCGCAGATCGAGATGAAGGTGCCGGGAAATATCGCCATCGCTGATGAAGCCGCAGAGGCTGCCATCCTCATCGACTATGCCGACGCAGCCGAAGCGCTTGCGCGACAGTTCCTCGATCGCCTCCAGCATGAGGACGCCCTTCTTGACCAGAGGCATGCGATCGCCGGTATGCATCAGGTCGCCGACATGGGTGAGCATCGCTCCGAGCTTGCCGCCCGGATGGTAGACGCGGAAATCGGTTGCCGAAAACCCGCGTGCTTCTAGCAGCGCCACGGCAAGCGCGTCGCCCATGGCAAGCTGCATCAGCGTCGACGTAGTCGGCGCCAGGCCGTGCGGGCAGGCTTCCTGTTCCTTGGGCAGCAGCAGAACGACATCGGCCTCGCGGGCGAGCGTCGAAATTTCGCCCGACGTCATGGCGATCAGCGGAATGGAGAAGCGGCGAGTGAAGGAAACGATACCCTGGAGCTCGGCAGTCTCGCCGCTCCAGGACAGAGCCAGCACCACGTCACCCGAGCCGATCATGCCGAGATCGCCATGATTGGCTTCGACGGGATGCACGAAGAAGGAAGGAGTGCCGGTCGAAGCGAGGCTGGCGGCGATCTTGCGGCCGATATGTCCGCTCTTGCCGATGCCGGTCACGACGACCCTGCCGTCGATGTCGCCGATCAGTTCCGCGGCCTTGCGGAAGGCATCGCCAAGACCGTTCTGAAGCGCCAGCTCCAGCGCATTAAGTCCTTGTTTCCCGAAGGAAATTGTCCTCAAGGCGGAATCGACAAGGTCGTTCTCGACCAGTTGCAAAGCTCTCTTGATCATGGGCAAGCCTTAACTCTTTTCACCCATCAAGTCTATCGGCTTGGTGCGGCGCCACTAAGTTAACCGCCGCCCACGGCGTCGCAACCAAACGTTAACCACATGGCTTTACGTTTGGGTAAGCATTTGCGATTGCCCGGGCAGGCCTATGAAGATCACCACAATGACAGGCGGGACGCGCCAGAGGCGCCGGACGGCACTCGGCCTTCTGCTGGCCTGTTCGGCGCTAGTTTCACCCGCAGCCGCCCAGACCCGCAGCGTGTTTCCGCCGCAGAACGGCTCTCTTCCCTCGGTCGCGAACGCCACGTCGCCGACTTCGAACACGGCCTCCAACACAGCATTGAGAGGCAGCACCGCAGCCCAGCCGACGACAACCGCTGCCACTGGCGCCAACGCCGCCGACGACCAGAATGCGAGCGATCCCAATCTCGCGACCGGCACCACGCCCGGCCTCAACCGCACGGCAACCCAGGAGCCTCCTTACGAGGACGACCTGAACCAGCCGCGCGAAGAGCCGCTCGACCGTGGCGCGGAGCCTGTCGAAACCCAGGAACAGCCCCGCGAGCCGGGCGATCCGACCGGCATCCGGATGGGCAGTTTCCTGCTCCGCCCCTCGATCAACCAGAGCATCGACACCGAGACCCGCCGCTCGAACGGCACCAAGATCCGCCGCGATTACCTGTCGACGGCGATCCGCGGCACGCTGACCTCCGACTGGTCGCGCCATTCGTTGACGGTGACGGGTGAAGGTACGCTGGAACGCAATCTCGGCAGCAGCAGCCAGGGCGAGCAGCCGGAAGCGAACGTCAATGCGGACCTGCGGCTCGATCTCTCCAACGACACGGTTGCCCATATCACCGGCGGTTATCGGTTCTCCCGCGAGGACGACTACGATCCGAATGCGGTGGGCGGCGCATCGACCCAGCCGGGCGTCCATGAATTCACCGGCGGCACGTCCGTCCAACGCGACTTCGGCAAGGTCCGTGGCACCGCCGCGCTCGATCTTTCCCGCGCCGCCTACACCGATGCGAAACTCTCCGACGGCACGATCGTCAGCACGAAGGACCGTAACCGGACCGGCATCGACGGCCGCCTGCGGCTCGGCTACGAACTCTCGCCGGCGCTGGTCCCTTATGTAGAAGTGGCGACCGGCCGCACGTTCTACGACCTCAGGCGCGACAATTCCGGTTATGCCCGCTCGTCGCAGAGCTATGCGGCGCGCACCGGCATAGAATTCGATCTGGGCGAAAAGCTGCGCGGCGAAATCGGCACCGGTTACGAGATCGTCGATTACGAGGATGACCGCCTGAAATCGGTCGGCGCCGTCACCTTCAACGGCAGCGCCACCTGGTCACCGCAGCGCGGCACCAATGTCGATCTCGGCCTGCGCACCACGGTGCAGGATTCGACCACGCCCGGCCAGAGCGGCTGGGTGGAATACCAGGCGACGGCAGCGCTGACCCATGAGATGCGCGACAACCTCATCGCCCGGCTGACCGGCAGCTCGACATTGCGCGATTTCCCGAGCGGCGGCCCGAGCGACGAGACGGTCTGGATCGGCGGCGCCGGCCTCACCTGGGCGATCAACCGCTACCTCGATCTGACCGGCGACGTCGAATACGAGCAGGCGGGCGGCGGCGGCACCAACGACAAGATCGTCCGCGCCGGCGTCGGCCTCACCTTGAAGCGCTAGCCTTTCGTTCGAGCATCAATCCATTCCATCAGCGCATTCTGCGCGTGCAGCAGGAAGCCTTTCGCCGTCGTGCTCTGGCAGGCGGGGTGCGTCATCGCATCCACGCTGACCTCCTCGTCCCGCGCCACCGGCGGACAGGGAATGAAGATCACGTCGGGACGGCAGCGATCGAGAACTGCCGCCGAGATCCGGTAATCCGCAAGCGTGCTTTCAGCGATCCCGCCCGGCCAGCTATCCGTGAAGATGACATCCGCATCCTCAAGTTCCCGCGTATCCGTGCTCAGCCGGAAATTCGGATTGAGAAGCGCCGGGTCGCCCACGTGCCAACCGTCCGGATAGACCTGCACCACCTCGATCGGCAGCGAGATCGACGCCTCGACCCATGACCGGAGAATATTGGCGTCGGGCGCAACTCCGACGATCTTCAAATCCTCGATGCGGCCCCTTTTGGCTCTGACATAAGCGAGGTCCCCGAGCGTCTCGCAAGGGTGGTTCGACCGCGTCCGGGCATTGATGACCGGCGCCCGGGCATTTGCCGCAAGCTCCCGGAGCGAGGCCAGCTCCGGCGTGCGGATGACGATCATGTCGAACCAATTGTCGAGATAACCCGCCAGATCGCCGATCGCCTCGCGCCCGCCGAGAGTGACCGGCACCTGGGTGCAAATGCCGCCCATCGCCTGGATTCCGAGATCGAAAGCCGTCGTGTTGCGCCAGCCGCCATCGTCGACGATCAGGGCGACCCGCCTGCCTTCGAGGCTTTTCGGCATCCGCCGCTCCCGCCACGCTTGCCCAAGCGCGCCGGCACGATCGAGGATCGCCGCTATGGTATCCGCCGAAAGATCGTGGAATTCCAGAAAATCGAGATTCGCAGAGACAGCCATGTCACCCGACACCGTGAAAAAACAAAACCCCTCATAGCAGGACCATGAGGGGTTTGCGTGACGTCCGGACCGGCAAATCGCCGGACAGAGGGATTTACTTCAGCGAGGCGAGCAGCGCCTTCATCGGCCCTTCGATCGCCGGGCGGATATCGGCGCGCTGCAGGGCGAAGGCGAGGTTTGCCAGGATGAAGCCGTCCTTGGCGCCGCAGTCGAACGTATCGCCCTTGAACGGATAGGCCGCGAATTCCTGGGCCTTGGCGAGCGTCAGCATGCCGTCGGTGAGCTGGATTTCGTTGCCGGCGCCGCGCTCCTGGGTTTCCAGGATCTTGAAGATCTCCGGCTGCAGGATGTAGCGACCGTTGATGTAGAGGTTGGACGGCGCGGTGCCCTTGGCGGGCTTTTCGATCATCTGGGTGATCTTGAAACCTTCGCCGACCGGCGCGCCGATGCCGACGATGCCGTATTTATGCGCCTGGTCCGGATCGCATTCCTGCACGGCGACGACGTTGCCGCCACTTTCAGCATAAAGATCGACCATGCCCTTGAGGCAGCCCTTGCCACCGGCCATGATCATGTCGGGAAGCAGGACCGCAAAAGGCTCGTTGCCGACGATGTCGCGGGCGCACCAGACCGCATGGCCAAGCCCGAGCGGCACTTGCTGGCGCGTGAAGCTGGCGGTGCCGGCAACCGGCAGAAGGCCGGCGAGCAGCGTCAGTTCGGCATTCTTGTTGCGCTCGCGCAGCATCTGTTCCAGTTCGTACTGGATGTCGAAATAGTCCTCGATGACCCCCTTGCCGCGTCCGGTCACGAAGACGAAATGTTCGATCCCGGCTTCGGCCGCCTCATCCACGACGTACTGGATGACCGGCTTGTCGACCACGGTCAGCATTTCCTTCGGCACCGCCTTGGTCGCGGGCAGGAAGCGCGTGCCCAGACCTGCTACCGGAAACACTGCCTTACGGATCTTTTGTTGTTGTGCCACTCATGCCTCCTGAAAGCACGTCATTGTGCAAATATTCAAATCTCGGCATCTAATGACGAATTGCTACCGTTTCGCAAAGACTGCCGCGGGTCGGGTTTCTATGGTAAAGAATTTGTTGACCCAATCCTGTTATTACATCGTTAAGCCGCATGCCACTCTTGCCGCAAGGCTTGGTAAAAGAAGACTGGACCCGACTGCCGATGAAGACGCTTCGCACCAACCTCTTTCGTGGGTTTGCTCTCTCCCTGATCGCCGGGCTCGCCGCTGCGGCCATGCCGATAGATGCCCAGGCAGACGCCGGTTTCAAGACGTGGATCACAAAATTCTACGACACCGCAGCCAAAAGCGGTATCACCCGCTCCACCTATGACCGAGCGTTCGCCGGCGTCAGCGAACCCGACCGGGACGTGCTTGAGAAGGCGAATTTTCAGCCGGAATTCAAGTCCAGGATCTGGGACTATCTCGACAGCCGCGTAAACCCCTATACCGTCAAGATCGGTCGCGAGATGGCGGCCAAGCACGGTTCGACGCTCGCCTCCCTGGAGCGCCATTTCGGCGTCGACAGGAACATTCTGCTTGCCATCTGGTCGATGGAATCCAACTACGGGGCGGCGCTCGAAAACCCCGACCGCCTCCACCACGTGCCGCAGGCGCTGGCGACGCTTGCGTGGGGTGATCCCAAGCGCGCCAAGTTCGCCCGCAACCAGCTCATCGCCGCGCTGAAGATCCTGCAGTCGGGCGATATCACGCCCAAGCAGCTGACCGGCTCCTGGGCCGGCGCCATGGGCCATACCCAGTTCATCCCGACCAGCTACCTGCTCTACGCGATCGACGCCGACGGCAACGGCAAGCGTGACATCTGGCATTCGGTACCGGATGCGCTCGCCACCTCCGCCAACCTGCTTGCCAAGAATGGCTGGCAGAGCGGCAAGACCTGGGGTTACGAAGCGGTGCTTCCGGCCAACGGCGCCCGTCATGAAGGCCAGACCAAGACGCTCGGCGAATGGGCAAAGCTCGGTTTCGCGCGCGCGAACGGCAAGAACTTCCCGCGCGGCACCGACCGGGCGACGCTGAAGCTGATGGCCGGCGAGACCGGCCCCGCCTTCCTGATGCTCGGCAATTTCTTCACCGTCAAGAAATACAACGCCGCCGACAGCTACGCGCTGGCGGTGGGCCTGCTCGCCGACGAGATCGCCGGTGTCGGCGGCGTCCAGCAGAGCTGGCCGCGCCCCGAAGGCACGCTCGACATCAAGCAGAAGTTCGAGCTGCAGAACCGCATGAAACAGCTCGGTTATTACGAGGGCGAAGTCGACGGCAATTTCGGTTCCGGCTCGAAGGCTGCGATCTCGGCGATCCAGAAACGCCTCGGCATGCAGCAGAATGGCGAGCCCTCGAAGTCGCTTCTCGAAGCTTTGCGTTGACAAGAAGGCGTATCGCGCCACATCGTTTGAGGGAATCTCCCGCAAGGTATGCGGGACGTCGGAGGCATGAAGGCTTTGCATAGATCCGGGCAAAAAGAGACCGTCCAGAACGGTGCCTGGCGGAACAGGCCTCGACCGGACAAGGGCGTGCGAAACTGGGGCGTGCGAAACTGGGGATGGGTGCGCCTGGCCCTTCTCCTCCTCGCGGTGCTGCTCGCCCTGCCGGTCGGCTTATCGCCGGCTGCCGCCCAGGAGCCCATCCCGCGCCGTAACCTCTTCGATTACCTGTTCGGCGGTCCGCGTTACGAGCGCGACGACCGCTATGAGCGGCCCGCCCCCTACGGCCGCCGCCGTTACGACCGCGACGGCTCGATCATCGAGATGAAACCGCGGCCGCGCCGCAGCACGGGGCGGGCTGCCGCCCCTCGCCCGGTGCAGCCGATCGCGCCGCCGGCGCCGGAACCGGTTGCCAAGCTCGAAAATGCCAAGCATGTTCTGGTGGTCGGCGACTTCATGGCCGGCGGCATCGGCAGCGAGCTGGAAACGGCGTTTGCCACCGCCCCCGGCGTTGCGGTCACCGAACGCAGCGACGGCTCCTCCGGTCTCGTCCGCGAGGATCACTTCGACTGGGCGGCCGAGCTTCCCGCCATGCTCAACGAGGTGAAACCCGCCGTCGTCGTGATCATGCTCGGGGCCAACGACCGCCAGCAGATGACGATCGGCAGCACCAAGGAAAAGTTCCGCAGCGACGCCTGGTTCAAGGAATACGAGCGGCGGGTGACCGAACTTGTCGGCATCGTCACCTCCCGCAAGCTGCCGCTCCTCTGGGTCGGCCTGCCTTCCTTCCAGTCGCCGGTTGCGACCGCCGACGCCGTGACGCTCAACGCCATCTATCGCAACCAGGCGGAAAAGGCCGGTGGCGAATTTGTCGATATATGGGAAGGTTTCGTCGACGAGGACGGCAAGTTCGTCATCACCGGCTCCGACGTCAACGGCCAGCAGGTGCGCCTGCGCGGTTCCGACGGCATCACCTTCACCAAGGCCGGCAAGCAGAAGCTCGCCTTCTACGTGGAAAAACTGGCGCGCCGGCATCTCGGCGAAATGGCAAGCCCCGATGTCGTCAAGCTCGACGGTTCCAACCTGCCGGCGCTGTCAGCCCTTCCCGCTTCGCCCGGCCAGGCCATCCCGACCCATCCGATCAGCCTCTCAGACCCCGAACTCGACGGCGGCAAGGATCTTCTCGGCGCCGCCCCGCTCCCCTCCGTCCTCGTCGAAACGCCGCGCGACAAACTGGTCAGGCGCGGCGAACTCGCCCCGGCGCCGGCCGGACGGGTTGATGATTATCGGGTGAAAGTGGCGCGGTAGCAGCAGTTGTCATTGTCGGCGTGGGAGCAAGATCGCCCCCCTCTGCCCTGCCGGGCATCTCCCCCACAGGTGGGGAGATTACATGCGGCATGACCTTCCCGCCCATTGAACGATGCGGCAGTTGACAACGTGTTGTTTGAGCAAACCGGTGCGCCCAGCCAATCTCCCCACCTGTGGGGGAGATGCCCGGCAGGGCAGAGGGGGGCTTACTCGCTCCAACGTTACTGAATTCCGCCCTCCCACTTACCGCGGCAGAACCGAGCTTCCCATCAGCGCCTCGTCGATCGCCCGTGCCGCCTGGCGGCCTTCGCGGATCGCCCAGACGACCAGCGACTGGCCGCGGCGCACGTCGCCGGCGGTCCAGAACTTGTCGACCGAGGTCCTGTAGTCCTTGTCGTTGGCAACCACGTTGGTGGAGCCGCGGCGGTCGACATTGAGCGTCAGCTTGCCTTCGAGCTCGTTCAGAACCCCGTCCGTCAGCGGGCCGGAAAAACCGATGGCGATGAAGGCGAGATCGGCCTTGATGATGAAATCGGTGCCGGCGATCGGCTTGCGGCGCTCGTCGACTTCGCAGCAGCGCACGCCGGTGAGCTGGCCGTCTTCGCCGACAAATTCAAGCGTCGCCACCTGGAATTCACGCACCGCACCTTCGGCCTGTGAAGACGAGGTGCGCATCTTGGTGGCCCAGAAGGGCCAGACGGCCAGCTTGTCTTCCTTTTCAGGCGGCTGCGGGCGGATGTCGAGCTGGGTTACCTTGACGGCGCCCTGGCGGAAGGCCGTGCCGACGCAGTCGGACGCGGTATCGCCACCGCCGACGACGACCACATGCTTGGCGCCTGCCAGGATCGGATCGGCCGCCCAAGCGACGCTCTCGATGTTCTCACGGCCGAGGCGGCGGTTCTGCTGCACGAGGTAAGGCATCGCGTCATAGACGCCATGCAGATCGACGCCTGGAATGCCGGCTGGACGCGGGGTTTCCGAACCGCCGCAATAAAGTACCGCATCATGCTCGGCGATCAGCTTCTCGACCGGGATATCGACGCCGATATTGGCGCCGTAATGGAAGGTCACGCCTTCGCCGGTGATCTGCTCGACCCGGCGGTCGATGAAATTCTTCTCCATCTTGAAGTCCGGGATGCCGTAGCGCAGCAGGCCGCCGGCCTTGGACTCGCGCTCGTAGACATGCACGTCATGGCCGGCGCGACCGAGCTGCTGGGCAGCCGCCATGCCGGCGGGACCGGAACCGATGATCGCCACCTTCTTGCCGGTATGAACGGTTGCGGGCTGCGGCGCGATGAAGCCGAGCTCATAGGCCTTGTCGGCGATCGCCTGTTCGACCGTCTTGATCGCAACCGGCGCATCCTCGAGGTTCAGCGTGCAGGCTTCCTCGCAAGGAGCGGGGCAGACGCGGCCGGTGAATTCCGGAAAGTTGTTGGTGGAATGAAGGTTGCGGATCGCCTCCTCCCACTTGTTGTTGTAGACGAGGTCGTTCCAGTCCGGGATCTGGTTGTGAACCGGACAGCCGGTCGGGCCGTGGCAATAGGGAATGCCACAGTCCATGCAGCGCGCAGCCTGCTTGGTGACCTCCGCATCCGACATCGGGATGGTGAATTCGCGGAAATGGCGGATGCGGTCGGAGGCCGGCTGATACTTGCCCACCTGCCGGTCGATCTCCAGGAAACCCGTTACCTTGCCCATGTTTAAATCCTCAATCCGTCCTGCCGCTACCGCAGCCGGTTAAAACCTAACAACCCGCGCGAAACTTATTCCGCAGCGACGCCCATCCGCATCCGCTCCATCTCCACGAGAGCACGGCGGTATTCGACCGGCATGACCTTGCGGAATTTCGGGCGGTATTCGCTCCAGCGGTCGAGGATTTCCTTGGCGCGGTTGGAGCCCGTGTAGTGCAGGTGGTTGGAGATCAGCTGGTAGAGGCGCTCCTCGTCGTGGCGCGTCATGTCCTCGGAAACGTCGACGCGTCCCTTGTGCATGAGGTCGCCGCCGTGATGGTGCAGCTTCTCCAGCATGTCGTCCTCTTCCGGAACCGGTTCGAGCTCGACCATCGCCATGTTGCAGCGCTTGGCGAACGTACCCTCCTCGTCGAGCACGTAGGCGACGCCGCCGGACATGCCCGCCGCGAAATTGCGACCCGTTTCCCCGAGCACGACGACGATGCCGCCGGTCATATATTCGCAGCCGTGGTCACCCACGCCCTCGACGACCGCAATCGCACCGGAGTTGCGAACGGCGAAGCGCTCACCGGCAACGCCGCGGAAATAGCACTCGCCGGTGATCGCACCGTAGAGCACGGTATTGCCGACGATGATCGAGTTCTCCGCAACGATCCTTGAGTTCTCCGGCGGGCGCACGATGATGCGGCCGCCCGACAGGCCCTTGCCGACATAGTCGTTGCCGTCGCCGACCAGATCGAAGGTGATGCCGTGCGCAAGGAATGCACCGAACGACTGTCCGGCCGTGCCGCGCAGCGTCACATGGATCGTGTCGTCCTTGAGGCCCTTGTGGCGCCAGCGCTTGGCAAGCGCACCCGAAAGCATGGCGCCGACGGAACGGTCGACGTTCTTGATCGGCACTTCGAAAACCACCGGCTCCTTGTTCTCAAGGGCAGCCTGCGACTTCTCGATCAGCTTGCGGTCGAGAATGTCGTCGATCGGGTGCTTCTGGCGCTGCGTCCAGTAGGTAGCCTCCTTCGGAGCCTCGACCTTGTGGAAGATTTTCGAGAAATCGAGGCCCTTGGACTTCCAGTGGGCGATCATCTCGTCCTTTTCCAGAAGCTCGACCATGCCGATGACCTCGTCGAAGCGGGTGAAGCCGAGCGATGCCAGGATCTCGCGCACTTCTTCGGCGACGAAGAAGAAGTAGTTGATGACATGCTCCGGCGTGCCCTTGAAGCGCTTGCGCAGGACCGGGTCCTGCGTCGCCACGCCCACCGGACAGGTGTTCAGGTGGCACTTGCGCATCATGATGCAGCCGGCGGCGATGACCGGAGCCGTCGCGAAACCGAATTCGTCGGCACCGAGCAGCGCGCCGATGATGACGTCGCGGCCGGTCTTCAGGCCACCATCCACCTGCAGCGCGATGCGCGAACGAAGGCCGTTCAGCACCAGCGTCTGCTGGGTTTCGGCAAGGCCGATTTCCCAGGGCGAACCCGCATGCTTCAGCGAGGTGAGCGGCGAAGCGCCGGTACCGCCGTCGAAGCCAGCAACCGTGATATGGTCGGCGCGGGCCTTGGCCACGCCTGCGGCAACCGTGCCGACACCCACTTCCGAGACGAGCTTGACGGAAATGTCCGAGGTCGGGTTGACGTTCTTCAGGTCGTAGATCAGCTGCGCCAGGTCTTCGATCGAATAGATGTCATGGTGCGGCGGCGGCGAGATCAGGCCAACGCCCGGCGTCGAATGCCGGGTCTTGGCAACCGTCGCATCGACCTTGTGGCCGGGCAGCTGGCCGCCTTCGCCGGGCTTTGCACCCTGCGCTACCTTGATCTGCAGCATGTCGGCGTTGACCAGATATTCGGTCGTGACGCCGAAGCGGCCGGACGCGACCTGCTTGATCGCCGAGCGTTCCGGGTTCTGAGAACCGTCCGGCAGCGGCATGTAGCGGTCACTCTCTTCGCCGCCTTCCCCGGTGTTCGACTTGCCGCCGATCCGGTTCATGGCGATCGCCAGCGTCGTATGTGCCTCGCGGGAAATCGAGCCGAACGACATGGCGCCGGTCGAGAAGCGCTTGACGATGTCGACAGCCGGCTCCACCTCGTCGATCGAGACAGGCGTGCGGCCGATTTCACCGGCCTTCTTGATCTTGAACAGGCCGCGGATGGTGTTCATCCGCACTGCCGTCTCGTTCACCATCTCGGCGAATTCGCGGTAGCGTTCCTGGCTGTTGCCGCGCACCGCGTGCTGCAGCGTCGCGACCACATCCGGCGTCCAGGCATGGCTTTCGCCGCGCATCCGGTAGGCATATTCGCCGCCGATATCGAGCGTGGAGGCGAGGACCGGGTCCTTGCCGAAGGCGGCATGGTGCCGGGAAACCGTTTCCTGGGCGATCTCTTCCAGACCGACGCCTTCGATGTTCGACGCCGTACCAAAGAAATACTTCTCGACCAGACCCGAAGACAGGCCGATGGCATCGAAGATCTGCGCGCCGCAATAGGACTGGTAGGTCGAGATGCCCATCTTGGACATGACCTTCAGAATGCCCTTACCGACCGCCTTGATATAGCGGTAGACGATTTCCGAGGAATCCACTTCCTTGGGGAACTCGCCGCGCATGTGCATGTCGGTCAGCGTGTCGAAGGCGAGATAGGGGTTGATGGCTTCTGCGCCATAACCGGCGAGACAGCAGAAGTGATGGATCTCGCGCGGCTCGCCGCTCTCGACGACGAGGCCGACTGAGGTCCTGAGCCCCTTGCGGATCAGGTGATGATGCACGGCAGCGGTCGCCAGCAGAGCCGGGATGGCGATCCGGTCCGGGCCGATCTGGCGGTCGGAAAGCACGATGATGTTGTAACCGCCCTTGACCGCCGCTTCCGCACGTTCGCAGAGACGGTCGAGCATTTCCGGCATGCCTTCGGCGCCGCGCTCGATGTCGTAGGTGAAATCGAGCGTCTTGGTGTCGAACCGGTCTTCCGTGTGGCCGATCGAACGGATCTTCTCGAGGTCGCCATTGGTCAGGATCGGCTGGCGCACTTCCAGGCGCTTGGCGTTCGCCGCACCCTCGTGGTCGAGGATGTTCGGGCGCGGACCGATGAACGACACCAGGCTCATGACGAGCTCCTCGCGGATCGGATCGATCGGCGGGTTGGTGACCTGCGCAAAATTCTGCTTGAAATAGGTGTAGAGCAGCTTCGACTTTTCAGACATCGCCGAGATCGGCGTGTCGGTGCCCATCGAGCCGATGGCTTCCTGGCCCGTTGTCGCCATCGGCGACATCAGGATCTTGGTGTCTTCCGACGTGTAGCCGAAGGCCTGCTGACGGTCGAGCAGCGACACGTCGCGGCGCAGCGCCCGCGGCTCCACCGGCTTCAGGTCTTCGAGAATGAGCTGGGTCTTGTCCAGCCACTTGCCGTAGGGATGCTTGGTCGCAAGTTCGGACTTCAGCTCCTCGTCGGAGACGATCTGGCCCTTTTCCATGTCGATCAGCAGCATCTTGCCGGGCTGCAGGCGCCACTTCTTGACGATACGCTCTTCCGGCACCGGCAGGACGCCCGCTTCGGACGCCATGATGATGCGGTCGTCGTCGGTGACCATGTAGCGGGCCGGACGCAGGCCGTTGCGGTCGAGCGTCGCGCCGATCTGGCGACCGTCGGTGAAGGCAACGGCAGCCGGGCCGTCCCACGGCTCCATCAGGGCGGCGTGGTATTCGTAGAAGGCCTTGCGCTCCTTCGACATCGACTGGTTGCCGGCCCAGGCTTCCGGGATCAGCATCATCACCGCATGGGCGAGCGAATACCCGCCGCGCACGAGGAATTCGAGCGCGTTGTCGAAACAGGCCGTGTCCGACTGGCCTTCGTAGGAGATCGGCCATAGCTTGGAAATGTCGTCGCCGAAGAGAGGCGAAGAGACGGACGCCTGGCGTGCCGCCATCCAGTTGACGTTGCCGCGCAGCGTGTTGATTTCGCCGTTATGGGCGACCATCCGGTAAGGATGCGCGAGCTTCCAGGACGGGAAGGTGTTGGTCGAGAACCGCTGGTGGACAAGCGCCACCGCCGTTTCGAACCTCGGATCCGCGAGGTCCTTGTAATAGGCGCCGACCTGATAGGCGAGGAACATGCCCTTGTAGACGATCGTCGAGGACGACAGCGATACCGGATAGAAACCCATGTCGACGCCGCCGAACGCATCATAGATGCGGTTGGAGATCACCTTGCGGATCAGGAAAAGCTTGCGCTCGAAATCATGGTTCGTCGCAGCGTCCTTGCCCGCGCCGATGAAAACCTGGACGTGATGCGGCTCGGTCGCGGCGATATCCGGCGCCTTGGAAAGCGACGAGTTGTCGACCGGCACGTCGCGGAAACCGAGGAACTGCTGCCCCTCTTCCGCAATGACGTCCTCGATCACCTTCTTGTAGTGCTCGATCTCCTCCGCCTTGCGCGGCATGAAGATATGACCGACGGCATATTCGCCGGCCTTCGGCAGGGTGACGCCCTGCTTCGCCATTTCCTCGCGGAAGAAACGGTCGGGGATCTGCACCAGAATGCCCGCGCCATCGCCCATCAGCGGGTCCGCGCCGACAGCACCGCGATGCGTCAGGTTTTCGAGGATGAACAGGCCGTCCTTGACGATCTGGTGCGACTTCTTGCCCTTCATATGAGCGATGAAGCCGACGCCGCAGGCATCGTGCTCGTTGCGCGGGTGATAGAGGCCCTGAGCCATCGGCAAACCGCCGGCGACAAACGGAACGCGAACTGTCGTCTCGGCCGACACCGGGGCTTCGGCGTGATGAGCCGGGCCGGATATCTCGGAGATGGTCTTCGTCATCGTCATTCCTCCTGTTGGCCGCCTTCGGCAGCGGGCAAAGTGGCTCTCAATTGTCTCTTGGGGATGACAAGCCTAAGCTCCATCCCGTGCTTCATGCGATGGCGCCGCTCCGGCGTGAGTTGCAGATTTGCAGCGCAGCATAACGCGGATCGGCGCGAACGTCAGCGGGAAAGACGCATCCATCGGCGCTTCTTTTCCCGAAATTAGGACAGTACTTCTGTCCTAATTTCCAAAATCTATGCCATAGAAGTTAACCCGCGACAAGAGCGGTTGTTAAAAATCCGCCGCACCTGACGACAGAAGATTACGCCGAATGGCGTAGATGTCGAAATTTAATTACAATCGACCGCCTTTTAAAGCGTGGCGCGTGCTGACCTAACCGTTTTGCCCCCGCCCACCACCCTCGCCGATTGATTACCGGTTCAAAAAGATTAATCTCCCCACGCTTCCGAGACAAAACTTCCAGGGTATTTTTCAGAATGTTTTTCGCTTCCGACAATTGGGCCGGCGCCCATCCATCCATCAATGAACGCCTCTCCAAGGAGTCGACCCGGTTTGCCGCCGCCTATGGCAACAGCGATCTCGACAAGGCGGTCGAAGCCCGTTTCAACGAGATTTTCGAACGGGAGGTCTCGGTCTATTTCGTCTCCACCGGCACGGCTGCCAATTCCCTGTCGCTCGCCAGCATCGCGCGGGTCGGCGGCGTCACCTTTTCCCATTCGGAAGCGCATGTGATCGAGGACGAATGCGGCGCGCCCGACTTCTTTTCCGGCATGCGCATGGTTCCGGTCGAAGGCGAAGACGGCAAGATGGATCCGGAGAAGCTCAGCGCCCGCATTGCCGGCTTTCCGCAGGATTCGCTGCATCACGGCCGCGCCGCCGCCGTCACCCTCACCCAGGCGACCGAGACCGGCACTATCTACACGCTCGACGAGATCGACGCGATCACCGCGATTGCCAAGGCGAACGGCCTGCCCGTGCATATGGACGGCGCCCGTTTCGCCAACGCACTGGTCTCGCTCGACGTCTCGCCCGCCGAAATGACCTGGAAGCGCGGCATCGACATCCTCTCCTTCGGCGGCACCAAGAACGGCTGCTGGTGTGCCGAAGCCATCGTCTTCTTCAATCCGGACCTTGCCCGGGACTTCGCCTTCATCCGCAAGCGCGCCGCCCAGCTCTTTTCCAAGACCCGCTTCATCTCGGCCCAGTTCGACGCCTACCTGCAGGATGGCCTCTGGCTCAACATGGCAAGCCACGCCAACAGCATGGCCGACCGCCTGCGCGCCGGCATCGGTTCGCTGAACAGCACGCGACTTGCCTGGGACACGACCTCCAACGAGGTTTTCGCCGTCCTCAACAAGGCGTCGGCCGAAGCAGCCGAAGCAAGGGGCGCTAAATTCTACGGCTGGCCGGTGCCGACCAACATGCCGGAGCCGGTCAGGGACGACGAAACCCTGATCCGCCTCGTGACCTCGTTCGCCACCACCGAAGAGGACATCGACCAGTTTTTGGCGATCTGCAAAGCCGGCTGAAGCCTCGACCTACACTTGATGCTGTGGCGCGATCTGCGCCACGATCAGGCTCGACAGCGCATCGACCAGCGCGGCATCGGCGCCGCGCCGTGGCACCAGCACGAATTCCACGTCTTCCAGCACCGGTAGCCGGTCCGCGGGGATTTCCTTGAGCCCCGCCGGCGCCATGCTGCGCGGCTGGACGAGCACGCCCATGCCGGCCCGCGCCGCGGCCGTCAACCCGCTCAAGCTGCCGCAGGTGCAGACGATCCGCCAGGCCATCTTTTCCCGGTCGAGCGCTTCCTGGGCGACGCGCCTCGTGATGCTTGGCGGCGGAAACGCGATCAGCGGCAACGCATCGCCGCGCGACAGGACATGGTCCGGATCGCGCGCCAGCCAGACCAGCGGTTCGCGATAAAGCAGCCGCCCATGCGTCTCGCCGATATGCCGCTTGGCGAGCACCAGGTCGAGATCGCCAATGTCCTGCATCTGGTAGAGCACGGCCGAGAGAGCCACGGTCAGTTCCAGATCGACCAGCGGATAAAGCCGGATGAAATCTTCGAGGATCGACGTCAGCCGGCTCGCCACCACGTCTTCCGAAACTCCGAGCCGCAGCCGTCCGCGCAACCGGCTCTCGCCGAACAGCGAGGCGACTTTGCCGTTCATATCCAGCATGCCGCGCGCATAGCCGAGCAGCGCCTCGCCTTCCGCCGTCAGCTTCACCTGATGGGTATCGCGAAAAACCAATCGGCGCCCGAGCGATTTTTCGAGCCGCTGGATATGCTGGGTGACGGTCGACTGGCCGATCCCCAGCCGGGCCGCCGCCTCGGTAAAACTGCCGGTCTGCTGCAGCATGACGAAACTGTTCAAATGATGAAGGTTCAGCATGGCTATCCAAGATCGTGATAACTGTTAGTGTTTGCATTCTGCTTCATGATAAGGGACGGGTAAATCCTCACGTTCGAGGAATCCGCCCATGAGCCGTTTTCTGCCGGACCGCTTCACGGTCCTTCTCGTCTGCACCGTCATCCTCGCCTCGGTCCTGCCGATCCACGGTGTTTATGCCGACTGGTTCAACGTCGCCACCGACATCGCCATCGGCCTCCTGTTCTTCCTGCATGGCGCACGGCTGTCGCGCGATGTCGTGGTGGCGGGTATCCTGCACTGGCGCCTGCACCTGACGATCCTGCTGACGACATTCGCGATCTTCCCGATTCTCGGGCTGATGATCGGATTTATTCCGGAAGATATCCTGGCGGCACCGCTTTATGCCGGCATCCTCTTCCTCTGCGTGCTCCCTTCGACCGTGCAATCCTCGATCGCCTTCACTTCGATCGCCGGCGGCAACGTGCCGGCGGCGATCTGCGCCGCTTCGGGCTCCAACATCTTCGGCATGTTCCTGACGCCGCTTCTCGCCGGCATCCTGCTTTCGACCACCGGTGACGCCGGTTTCTCATGGGATGCGCTCGAGAGTATCCTGCTGCAGCTCCTCGCCCCCTTCGTTGTAGGCCAAATCCTGCAGCCCTGGATCGGCAACTGGATCCGCTCGAAGAAGAAGATGCTCGCCCCCGTCGACCGCGGTTCCATCCTGATGGTCGTCTACCTCGCTTTCTCGGAAGCTGTCATGGAAGGCCTGTGGCACACCTTCTCCGCACTTGATATCGGCGTAGTCATCCTCGTCGACATGGCCCTGCTGGCGGTCGTCATCTGCATCACCATGTTCGGTAGCCGCGCGCTCGGCTTCAACAAGGAAGACGAGATCACCATCACCTTCTGCGGTTCGAAGAAGTCGCTCGCAAGCGGCGTGCCGATGGCCAATGCCATCTTCTCCGGCCAGTCCTCACCGATCGGCGCCATCGTCCTGCCGCTGATGCTCTTCCACCAGATCCAGTTGATGGCCTGCGCCGTCATCGCCCAGAAATACGCCGACCGCCTGAAGGCGAAGAAGGATGCGGTGGTGGCATCGGCTGCGGCTTGAGGGGCCGCGTTATTCACCTTTACGACGAGAGATATTGAAACCCAAGCACTTTCCAAAGCGCTTGGGTTTTATTATATTGAACCATGCCGACCGTTTTACGCTTTGCTGGCCTACGCGTCGTGATCTATCCCAACGATCACCGTCCCGCGCATGTTCACGTGAAAGGGGGCAACGGAGAAGCGGTTTTCATCCTGAACTGTCCCGGCGGGCCACTGGAGTTGCGGGAGAGCTACGGTTTCAAGCTCGCGGAACTCCGCCGCATCGAGGAAGCCCTCGCAGAAGAAATAGCCGCTCTTTGTGCGGCATGGAGTGCCCATCATGGCGATTTCTGAACAGGAACTGAGAGCAGCCGAAGAACGTATGCAGGCTCAGCGGGAGGCGGGTTATGCCGTGTCGGCCCGTTATGATCGACGCTCGTCCCGCGTCGTGATCGGACTGAACACCGATGTCCAGGTGGCTATTCCGACGGGAAAGATCGAGGGCCTATCCGAAGCCTCCCCGGATGAGCTCTCCGGGATTGAGATCAGCCCCACGGGCCTTGGCCTTCATTGGCCGAAACTTGACGTTGACGTCTATGTCCCCGGCCTCCTCCAGGGCATTTTTGGATCGAAACGCTGGATGGCCGCTCTGCTGGGTGCAGCCGGAGGTAAGGTCCGCTCAGCGGCGAAAGCGGCAACGGCCCGGGAAAATGGTCGCAAGGGTGGCCGCCCGCGAAAGACCGCCGCAAACTAATTCCCCAAAAACGGAAAACGGCCCTTCCCCCAAGAGGAAGGGCCGCACTGGGCTTGCTCGACTATATCGGCCGGTAACCCGGCAGCGGGTTAGTTGACCTGCTGCGGGGTGACCTGAGCCTCGATCGTCTTCGGAGCGACTGCGTCTGCGGCAATCGCGATGCGACGGGGCTTCATGGCTTCCGGAATGTTCCGGAGGAGGTCGATATGGAGCAGGCCGTTCTTCAGCGAAGCGGATTGCACTTCGACATGATCGGCGAGCTGGAAGCGGCGCTCGAAGGCGCGCTTGGCGATGCCGCGATAGAGGTATTCGCTCTGTTCGGCAGCGGTTTCGTCTTCGCTCTTTTCACCCTTGACGGTCAGCACGTTGGCATGGGCTTCAAGGCTCAGTTCCTTTTCGTCGAAACCGGCAACGGCCATGGTAATGCGATAGGTGTTTTCGCCGGTCCGCTCGATATTGTAGGGCGGGTAGCTCGGGGTCTGGTCGGCCGGCCCGCGATTGTCGAGCAGGTTGAAAAGACGGTCGAAACCGACGGTGGAACGATAAAGAGGCGAGAAATCGACGTGACGCATGGAGTCCTCCTTGGGAAGCGACGTTGCGGTTTTCATCTGGGTTTGCGCATCCCTTCATTGGCGATGCGGTCCCGTTCAGCGGACCCGTTTGGCGCCCGCAGAGTTCAGATGGGGATTGATTTCCGCGGCTTCAAGAGCCCGGTCGGCGGCGCAGTTTTGCGCGTGAACCTGACATGAACAGCCCGTTTCGGGTCGGTTCAGGATCGTTTTGATAGAAGTGACAGTGGAAGGCAGACTGTCTCTCTCGACCGAAGCTCCATTCGTCCCTTCGCTTCGGTCATCAATTGCCGGAATCGCTTGAGGTATCCCTAGACCCGCGATTCCGGCTTCTTTTTTCCCGCTGAAGAACTTGTTACGCCTCGTCCCGCGTCTCCAGCGTCGCACCCGGCAGATAAAGCAGGATCGGCCTGATTTCGTAGACCGCCGTCGGATTGGCCCGGCGCAGATCTCGTGCCGCCGCAATGGCTCCCTCGATCGTCGGAAAATCCACCACGTAGAGGCCGAGCAGCTGCTCCTTGGTTTCGGCAAACGGACCGTCGATGACCATGCCTTCGCCCTTGCCCCGCAATGTCACGGCCTGCTCCGTCGGGCCGAGCCGCGCGGCCGGCCCCAGGGATTTCTGCGCAACCAGACGGTCGTTGACCTCGAGCAACTCGGTCATCAGCGCCTGATCCTCCTCCTCGGTCCAGGATTGGACCACTCCCTCCTGGTGATAGGCAAGGATTGCGTAATACATGACTTGTCTCCTCCCGATTGGCGGCATTGCGCGCAGAGCCCATGGCCTTGACTACACATATTTGATCGCCGCCGCGCAAGCCATCCGTCCAATCGGTGATTGCTGCGACCTCTCAGATTGCGGCTGCCCCTCATCCGGCTGCCGCCACCTTCTCCCCGTTCTGACGGGGAGAAGGGATATGCCGCACCCTCTCCGTCCCCTCATAGGTCTTTGGGAAACACTGCCTGCTTGCGAAAAGAGGGAGCGATGAACCGGCCACTTGCGTCCTTCTCTCCGTCAGAACGGGGAGAAGGTCCCGGCAGGGGGATGAGGGGCAACCCTGCACGCACCCAACCCACATCACATCCTCCAAACAACAATCTCCTTGACGTCCCGCCGCCGCTGGCTGACGCTGGACGGCATGAGCGAAGCCGCAGATTCCATCGACGACATTCTCCACCCGACGCCCGGCAATCCGGTTCCGGCCAATTACACGGCCGGCTATTTCACCGGCCATCGCGGCACCCGGTTACGCTACGGCCTGTTTCGCTCCGGAATGTCGCCGGCGATCGGCACGATCGTGCTCGTGCAGGGCCGCAATGAGTGCATCGAGAAATATTTCGAGACGATCCGGGACCTGAACGCCATGGGCCTATGGGTCGCGACCTTCGACCTGCGCGGCCAGGGCGGCTCGCAGCGGCTGAAGAAAAATCCGCGTAAAGGTCATGTCCGCCGCTTTTCCGATTACGAGCGGGATCTCGAGATCTTCCTCGAACATATCGTGCTGCCGGATGCCCGCCTGCCCTTCTTCCTGGTGGCCCACTCGACAGGCGCCCTGATCGCGCTCTCGGCTGCCCCTCGCCTTTCGAACCGCATCAACCGGATGGCACTTGCCGCCCCTTATATCGCGCTTTCGGGCCAGGGCGTGCCGGAAGGGCTGATCCGTTCGCTCGCCGGTTTGGCAAGCTGGACCGGCTTTGGCGGCGTCTCGATGGGCACCGACCGCAGCAACCGCCCCTTCGAAGGCAACCCGCTGACATCGGACCCGAAGCGTTTTGCCCGCAACATCGAGATCGCTGCCGCCCATCCGGAACTGACGATCGGCCCGCCGACGGCCCGCTGGCTGCACGAGACATTCAAGGCGGCGCGCCGGGTCTCCTCCCAGTCGCATCTGACCAGGATCACCATCCCGACCCTGATCCTCGCTCCGGTTCTCGACGCCATCGTCCCCTACGCGGCGCAGGAGGAGATGTCGCGCAATTTTCGCGCCGGCCAGCTGATCACCATCAACGGCGGGCGCCACGAGCTGTTTCACGACAGGGATATCTACCGCGCCCAGGGGCTCGCGGCGATCGAGGCCTTTATGCCCGGCCAGGATGGCGGTTTTGGGCTTTCCGAGACGGCAGCCTGATCCTTCGACCCGCTCGCTGACCTACTTGCCGGAAAGCAGCTTCATGGCTTCCGCGTGCACGGCCTTGCTGCCCGCCGCAAGAATATTGCCGCCGTTTTCCGGACGGCCGCCGTCCCAGGTGGTGATGATGCCGCCCGCCTGCTCGATGATCGGAATCAGCGCGCCGACGTCGTAGGGCTTCAGGTTGTTCTCGACCACAATGTCGATATGGCCGGAGGCGAGCAGCACATAGGCGTAGCAATCGCAGCCGTAACGGAACAGCCGCACCCTTTCCTCGACGGCCTGGTATTTCGCCAGGTCCTCGCCGCCGAAAATATGCGGCGACGTGGTGAACAGGGTGGCGTCGGCAAGGCTGCCGCAGTCGCGCACCGAAATCTGCCACTCACCGTCCGGGCCGGAATACCAGGCGCGGGTGCCGTCGGCGAAATAACGCTCGCCTATAAAGGGCTGGTCCATCAGCCCCATGGCGGCGCGGCCGTTCGACTGGAAACCGATCAGCGTACCCCAGACCGGCAGGCCGGAAATGAAGGCGCGCGTACCGTCGATCGGATCGATCACCCAGATATGTTCGCGGTCGAGGCCGACATTCTCATGCTCCTCGCCAAGAATGCCGTGTTCCGGAAAGCGTTCGGCGATCAGCGCCCGGATTGCCGTCTCGGCGGCGCGGTCGCCTTCGGTCACCGGGTCGAACCCGCCCATCAGCTTGTTGACCACCGAAAGTCCGGTGCGGAAGCGTGGCAGGGTCTCTGCCTTGGCGGCGGCGGCAAGCGCATCGAAGAAATCGCGATCGGGGAGCATGGGGAGATCCGCTGAGGAAGAGGTGATCCCTTCTAGGATACTCGCCTGAAACTGAAAACCGGAATCGCGTGGCCGGGCGCAGAAAATCAAAAAACACGCCACCCGCGCCGAAAAACTCATCAAACCGCCTAAAAATGGCGCATATTTAATCAGTCAAAAAAGTTGCTTGACATTTGTGCAGTGCACTCGTAGGTTCATTGCACAGTCTTTGACTGTAAATACCCTCCTTGGGTGTTTCCTCCCTAGACTTAGCCGCGCCCACAAGCGCGGTTTTTTTTGCCCGCGATCAAGCTGGCGAGCCTTCTAACGGGCCGGCAAAAGATCAAACCTGTGGAAAACCTGAAGGTCTATTCTGCCGCCAGCGCGCTGTCGCCGGCGAAGTCGACGACGAAATCCGCCATCTGTCGCATAAAGGTGGAAAGGGCGGCCGCGACCATCGGGAACTCCGGCCGCCTGGCAAGCGTCATCTCGTCCACGTAGAGCGCGCGGTTGATCTCGATCTGTAGCGCGTGCAGGCCGCGCACCGGCCGTCCGTAGTGCTCGGTAATGAAGCCGCCGGCATAGGGCTTGTTGCGCACCGCGGAAAAACCCATGCCATCGAGGAACTGCATCGCCGCCCGCGAAAGCTCGGCCGAGGCGCTGGTGCCGTAACGGTCGCCGATGATGAAGTCGGGCCGCACGTCCGAACCGGAGAGCCGGATATTGCCCGGCATCGAATGGCAGTCGATCAGGATGGCGAGCCCGAAGCGGGCATGGGTGCGGGCGATCAGCTTGCGAAGGCAGGCGTGATAAGGCTTGTAGATCGTTTCGATACGCGACATCGCCTCGTTGACCGGCAGCCGGCGGCGATAGATTTCCATGTTTTCCGCGACGATCCGGGGGATCGTGCCGAGCCCGCCTGCGACCCGCATCGAGCCGATATTGACGAAAGGCGGCAAAGGCCCGTCGAACATGCGCGGATCGAGCTCGTAGGGCTCGCGGTTGACGTCGAGATAGGCGCGCGGGAAATGGGCGAGAAGCAGCGGCGCACCGAGTTCCGGCGCATCGGCGAAAAGCTCGTCGACATAGTGGTCTGCGGAGCGGCGGATGGCGAGCGAATCGAGGTCGCTCTCGGCGAGAAATTCGGGCGGGTAGAAGCTGCCGCTGTGAGGCGAATTGAAGACGAAGGGGATAGTCTGCGTGGCGGGCTCCCTCACTTCGAAGTGTTCAAAATCACCCGCGTTGCAATCCATCCTGCCTTTACCATGTCGCGAACTTGTTCAGGAACTCATGTTGCCAGTTGCCCGAGGCGAAGTCCATACTATCTATACCCTACCAAATCCTCTTGTACCCTCATTAAACGGATGTTTACCGCGTGTAGGCAGTGTAAGAGATACCGACAACTCTAAAAATTTGCATTGGATAACGGTCCTGGAGATGATTCAGAAAATCCTTCTCGCCGAAGACGATAACGACATGCGTCGTTTCCTGGTCAAGGCGCTTGAAAAGGCGGGCTACAAGGTTGCGTCCTTCGACAACGGCGCCAGCGCCTATGATCGCCTGCGCGAAGAGCCCTTCTCGCTGCTCCTGACCGACATCGTCATGCCGGAAATGGACGGGATCGAACTCGCCCGCCGGGCGACCGAACTCGACCCGGACCTGAAGGTGATGTTCATCACCGGCTTTGCGGCCGTCGCGTTGAACTCCGATTCCAAGGCCCCGAAGGATGCCAAGGTGCTGTCGAAGCCCTTCCACCTGCGCGATCTGGTGGACGAAGTGAACAAGCTTCTGGCGGCCTGAGGCCCGCAAAGCCCTGATCTGCAAGGCCTTCAAAAAACCTTCGCATTTCATGGCAAAAACCTGTTGACGGCCCGACCAGTCTATGGTCTATGCGCCGCCACGGATGGGCGTGTAGCTCAGCGGGAGAGCACTACGTTGACATCGTAGGGGTCACAGGTTCAATCCCTGTCACGCCCACCATCCGGTTCCCCTGCCCGCGCAGGCGTTTATGAGGTTTACGACATAACCTATTGTCCTCCCTTAATTTATTTGCCCAAGTTTCGCCCATGAAATCGCCGTTTGGCGGTTTCTAAGTGATGAGGCGAGTGATGCCCGTATGTGTCACGGATGGTCTTTTCGGAAGTCCCCGTGAAGCCCGAGACCTCCCAGAATGGGACACCTCGCTGAAGCATCCATGTGATGCAGGTGTGCTTCATTATGTGCGGCGTGACCTCTTCACCAAGACCGGCCAGATCACGAGCACGATCCCATCCACGTCGCTCTTTCTTGATTAATCTGCCCGCGTATTCGACCGGCCCGATGGTCGTGATTCTGCGCCAACGAATTACATGAGGCAGGAGATTTTCTGGAATAGGAACCGGCGTTCGTCGCTTGTTCGTTTCAGCTTGCCCCTGTCCTCGCCGATAGAGAATGCCATTATCAAGATCTATCCACCCGCCGGACGAATTCACGCCCCAACGCAGCGCGAGGATGGCCTCGTGTCGCGTGCCGCTGTAGAGAGCCAGCAGGATGAACCGGGCCACATGGTAGGCGGGCTTAAACATCCTGCCCCATTTGACCGGCTTGCGTGTCTCGATATCGCAGGCGACTGGAACGATTCCTAAGGCCCCCGCCAAGAGCATTGCCACTTCAGAGCGCGCAAGCCAACGTTCGCGAGCCGGTGACTTGGCCGGGAAGGTGACGGGCACGGGGTAGAGAAGCTTTTTCTCCCTGTGGGCGAAGTTCAACGCCGAAGCGAGTGTTTCAAGTTCTCGCCGGGCAGTTCCTGCCTTCACGGCGCGCTTGCCAATCCTACCGCTGGTGCGCGCCGCGACATAACCGCGGCAGGAGGTGCCGTCGATAAACGAGCACATCTTATCGCCGAAGAATTCGAGAAGAGTCCCGATGTGCCAACCGACGAGTTCGGGATGGGCGAGTTCCGGCGCGCGTTGCTCACCGTAGAAAGCAAGAACATCGGCGACCGCCACCTCGCCCGGATCCCCCCGCCCCCATTCCGGGCGATGTTTTTCAGCTAAGTAGCCTTGGAGGGCAATCTCAGCCTTTGCGCGACCATCCTCGCCGCATCCCGTGCTGCGCTCAGTTGTTCCGTCGAGGATGACCCATTGTCCCGGACGACCCGAGCGGGGTTTACGCCAGTGGAGTCGCGCTCCTTTTGATTTTCGCGGCATTTCATCCTCATATCGACGATATCGCCGAGGGTTGTATAAATCTTCCCTGCTATCCGCTCATGGGCGAGGTTACCTTTCTCGATTTCTCTCCTAAGGCCGTTTGCCGTCATCGAACCGTCGGGAAAGCCGAGTTGGGCAGCCACTGAAAGCCTAAGGGGGCTATCCCGCTGTATTTCGCCTACAGCAACAAACTCTGACGATACCACCGCCAACGCCTCCTTCCTCGTCACGAGACTGACGCTACTTGTGCCAGTAGCGTCATTGTTACCTCATTTACATATGAGCGGATGTATGTCAAGGCTACTTGTGCCAGTAGCTCAAGGAAAAGACATGACCGAGCCCCGCGAAAAACGCGTCCCATTCATGATGTCAGAACGCGAACTACTGGAGGTTGACGAATGGCGATACGCGAACAAAGTGGCGACAAGAGCAGATGCGCTTCGCAGACTTTGCAAACTGGGTTTGGCGCTGGATCAACTCCTGCCCCAATTGCAGGAGGCCCTCGATGAAGCCCGCGCTGCTGCAACTAAAGCGCAGCGGGAGTTGTCGGGCGCATCTCCAGCGAGGGACAAACAGAAGTCCAAAATCCCCGTCGAACTCGCCCTTACGTCGTTAAAGATGGGCACAGCGGTTGACGCAATGACCAGACGGGCTCGCATTTTAAAAGAGTTTGAATACCCAGAAGAAAAACTAAGGGGGCTGGACGAACAAGGTGACGAGGTAGCGGCCGCCTTCAAGATTTTGGAGGCTCACCTTCAGCGCAAGCGCGACTAGATGTCTGGAATTTTCTATCGTGATATGCCGTTGCGCTCGCTGATCGCGAAACTCGTTAAAGCTACTAATGGTTGACATTTTGTGTTTATTGTCTTATAAGTTGCATGTCATCGCAGTTTAATCGCCAGTTTTCGAATGCCTGCGACTGACGACCCTGAGCGCCAATTTGGCGCTCTTTGCTTTTCAGGAGAACCCTCATGCACACATCGTCAAGCGCAGTTTCGAACAATCGTTCATCGAAGATCACATTGCCGTCAGTTTCGATACTCGGTGGAATACCCATAGTACCCGCGGTGACGCCGAAGGTGGCAACGGTGGCCGAGGTACCCGCCGCCGCGCACATTCTTGTCGGCCTCGACGATCAGGGAAAGCCTCACGCGTCCTGGTTCAGTGAAGAGGATGGCGATGCCGCAGCCGTCGCCGCCGACCTCATGGACATGGCATTGCTCCCCATCACCAACGACGAACTGGCCATGATCGGGGCGAAACTACCCCGAGGCAAGCTGTTCGAGAGCGGCAAGGCCTTCGTGCCGTTCGTCAAGCGTACGGTATACGATCAGCTCGCGACGTACTTCGATGAGGAGTTCGTGACCTCGACTGCTACTCGGGTCGAAGCTGCACAGGCGGCAGCAGCCGAAGGATATGCCAAGGCCAGCAAAGGCG
This sequence comes from Neorhizobium sp. T25_27, assembly GCF_002968565.1. NCBI lineage: Bacteria > Pseudomonadati > Pseudomonadota > Alphaproteobacteria > Hyphomicrobiales > Rhizobiaceae > Neorhizobium > Neorhizobium sp. T25_27. The sequence continues at coordinate 120,812 of NZ_PVBJ01000011.1, read as the reverse complement.
AAGTGCCACCACGCCAGCCGGAGGACTGGTCGAAGATCGTGGTCGGCGATTTGGTTCTGGCAGAAGACGCCCCGTCCGAAGGTTGGTTCGAGGCCGAGGTGATCGAACAGGCCGCCAACGAGCAGTTTCGTCTGAAGTGGCGTGATTGGCCAGATCTTCCCAACTTCACCCGGGGCATCACCGATATCGCCCTGCTACATCCCAAGCATGTGGCTGCCTGAGGCCATCATGCAGACGATCACGATATTGCCGATGATCGATATCGGCCAGGCACCTTCAACCTTCGGCAGCTCACGACGATGAACCTCGACAGGACCCCGCTGATCAGCGACCTCAACGATCGCCTAAGAGAAACGTTCACCGGGGGGCGGGTGATGCTGACGCGCGCTGTTCAAGCTCTCCTCGACGATGAGCGGGCGCAGCTGCTGCAGGCCGTGCGCCAGTTTGATGCCTTCGATGCGGCGAACGATCCGCACGGCGAACATGAGTTCGGTCGCGTACTGGTCGCAGGGCAAGGGTACTTTTGGAAGATCGACCATTTCGATAGCGACCTGGAGTACTTATCACCCGATCCAGCCGACCCAGCGGTGACGACACGCGTCATGACGATCATGCGGGAGGACGAATATTGAGCCTCCTGCTTCAAGTGGACGTTGACCCCCAAAGCCGCGATCATTTCGCGGCTTCTTTTTTGTCAGGTGTTGCTCGGTTTTCGTCCTGCTCGCATCGCCGCAGGTCGGGGCCGGGCCGGGTCAACCTCAGCGAAAAAACGGCCGACCCTGACATCCAGGGCCGCTGCCAGAGCTTCCAGAACCGAGATAGTGACGTTCTCCTCGCCCCGTTCGATTCGGCCCACGTACGACCGGTCGATCGCGGCCTCAAGCGCAAGCCTTTCTTGAGAAAGGCCTCGCTCGACGCGCAGCTCGCGCAGATTCCAGCCGATGAGTTTGCGGGCGTCCATGATGGCGCACAAGGCCACATTGAGTGCTTGACAATCGACGGACTGTCAGTCCCATATTCGTTGCAACACGTTTCACCTCGCAACCGAACCGATGCCTCTGAGGGGGTCGATCATATGCGGTTAGGCAAGGTATCTAAGGGAATTCCACGATGACCGCCTACATTGACGCCATGCGCCGCTACTTCGACTTCTCGGGGCGATCAACGCGAGCTCAGTTTTGGTTCTACCACCTCGCCCTCGTGGGGATCGCGGTGGGCACCTTCATCATCGACATTATGATCAGCGGAGGCCGTGAGCCGCAGCCACTGGTCTCCGCAGTGGCCGTAGTCGGGCATTATATCCCGTCGCTGGCGATCATCGTCAGACGACTGCACGATTCCGGCAGCAGCGGGTGGCTGGTGTTGTTGTGCCTGATTCCCGGCATCGGGATTGTCGCCTTCATCGCGTTCGGCTGCTTCACGCCGACGCCGGGGCCGAATCGGTACGGCCTACCCCTTCAGCCTCAGCCTCACTCGCATTCCGCCCCTGCTACCGCCCCAGCAGCATCTCAAGCCGCCAACGGGTCAGTGGTCGATCGCATCGAGAAAATAGCCGCGCTGCGTGCGTCTGGTGCGATCGATGACGCGGAGTACGCACAGCTGAAGAACCAGATCTTGAGCGGCGTAGCTCGCTGACGCTGCGGACCTTTGCCTTGCCCCTCGCCCGGGCGGCGCGCCTAAAATTTGAAAGTCAAAAAAATCGTGAATTGGGAGGGACAATGAAAATCGCGATCGGGATTATTTCGATGTTTTTGGGACTGCTCGTGCTGCTGCAGTCCTGCACCGTCGGCACCGCCTCTCACATGCTCGGGGAGCAAGCGACGGCCGATGCCGGTGCGGTCGGCATGCTGGTCGGGGTTCTCTACTTCGTCGGCGGAGCCTTTTCGTTCGGCTTGCCGATGGTGGCGATGGTCGTGTTCGCAGTAGCTTCGCTGCTGGCTTTGGCGGCCGGTGCGAGCGGAAACTTCAGTGACTTGACAGTTTGGGCGGTTGTGGCGCTCATTCTCGCCGTAGGGTCATTTTTCACATGGCGTTCGGCGAGCAAGGCAAAGGTGGCGAGGAACAATGCTTAAAGCGTTTGCACATCTGGCAGCGTTTCTTCTAATGGCTAGCGCGAGTGTCGCCGAAGAGTTGGGAGAAAGAATAACATCGTACGATGTCAGCGTCACGTTAGACAGAGAGAACGTGCTTACGGTGATAGAAGATATCTCTATCGTGTCGGAAGGTAAAAGAATACGGCGTGGGCTCTTCCGCGATTTTCCTTGGCGGCAAAACGACACCCTCGCACAGCTGCTAAAGCAGGACTTTCAAGTCCTCTCTGTCGAACGCAACGGGCAGCCGGAAAAGTGGCGCGCAGAACAAGTGGAAATCGGTACCCGAATTTATACTGGATCGGAGACGGTGTTTCTGCCCTTTGGACCCCATCGCTATCGCTTCACGTATAAGATCAGCAAACACATCCGCGACCAGCCCGGCAACCTGAACCTCGCTTGGGATGTCGTCGGTGGAGGCTGGGATTTTGTCGTTGAGAAGGCGTCGATAACGCTCCATCTCCCGCCGGGCGTGATCGCGCAATCCGTCGGCTATAGTACGGGAATCGGCGGTACGCAGAAAAATGCTCGGTTCCTTGGAAACTTGGAAAAGCCGGTAGTAGAAACGACGGAGCGGCTCTCTCCAAACGAAGGGTTTAGGGTAGCATTCGCATTACCTTCAGGCGCCATCAAACATGCGATGGATGCCGCACTACTCGAACTATACTTCCAGAATTACGTGTTGGGTAAATTTTGCGCTGAAAAAGGCGCGGCATTCACATCCGAGAACGTCGCTGCGATTGAGAAGAACCTCACCTTGCTGATGACAGCTTCCGATGCCCCAAAATCATTACGAGACGAGGTGTGGAGGTCTGTCAACGCGCGGTTCGACGCCGTTCGCGATGTTGTCACGCGCCAAGACTGCACCAGCACGAGGGTAAAAGCGATGTACCTCTATCCCGAAGTCTTTAAGGCGGCTCAAAGCGAGAGCCCGTTCTGAGCCTTAATTGCGAGCGCCTCCCGAACGGCAGGTTCTTCTGGCCCTAAGTTCGCCCAGTCAAACCCTGAGGCTGGGAATACCGTCGCTCACATGACCAGAACGCTTCGTAGCCGGGCACTCCGAGGACGTCTTCCGGCGGGTTATGTCATCTGCCGAATTAGGCGCGGATATTGCTCGGCCGGGCCGGTTCCATCAAGAATTGTCGAACTGCGTTGTTCGCCGGATGCTCTCGGCATACCGCGTCAATCAATTGAAGTTGAGTTCTAGGTCACGGCGTCGGTGTGAGCGAACCCAAGCAGAATTCTCGGCTAGAGATTCCTTACCCGCCGCACATAAGACCTCCCTCATTTGATCCTCGCGACCCTCCGCTGCGGCTTTGCTGAACCTTAGTTCCGCCAAAGCGAAGATCTTCGCCATTACGCCATACCGAACTGCCAATTCCGCAAACGCCATTTGATCGGCATATGCTTTTGCTACCGCTGCCAGTAGGAAGAACATCGCAGAAATGAAAATGACAATATTCAAGATATACGCTTCCCGATCTAGTAAGTGAACTAAGAGTGCGACAAAAGTCGCGCAAGCTCCAAGACCGATGGATACTCGTGTAATCCATCTAAATACTCTGTCATAAAACACGTTGTGGGGAGCTGCCCGAAGAAAGTATTCCTTTTGCTCTATAAGCCAGTCATACTTGATGCGCACAAGGTCATTTTCGGCGAGATCGATTTTACTTGTAACAATGACGTTCCTTACTGCGTGCCTAAGCCACTCAAGCTCATCAGTGTCTTCTGAGAAATAGAAATCTGGCACCGTGCCGACCCCTCCCGCTCGGCTCCAGAATATCTGCACCCGCAGTCCTTCGGCCAGAGCGCGCCAATCAAGAAACCGGGCATCTCGTCGCTTACTTCCTCGAAAGAATTGGCCATAGGCAACCAATGCGGCAAACACAGCGCCGAGGTGCAACAAAAGCCAACCCAAATTCATCGCCACTCCGGAATAGATCTGATGAAGCACCACCGCGACGGCGGTAAGAAACGTGACCAAGCGGATGCCAAAAAGTCGTTGTTTCTGTAGCCGCGACGCTAACTCGTCGGCCTGAGCGAAAACGCCCTCAAGGCGGCTATCGTATCGCACTAGGCTGCGCGCAGAACTTGACCTTCCGACCTTGCTGACGTTCTGATTGAAGCGATCAATGGCTGCCAGTGCCAGTGCGATGCGCTGGGCACCGCTGATATCATCCTTGGGAACAGGTTGTACCATTCCAACCTTCGATCGATATTGCTCGACGAGCCCAATATCCGATTGCTCTCGAAGAGCCATTACATGAACGAGAGAGGTTGGTTCTGGAAGCGCAAGCAGGCTTGTTGAACGCGTACCTTCTCGACAAATTTTGACAATATCAGCAGTGCCGCCTCGGAGAACTCGAGGCGGGCCAGTACCGTCGGCTTGCTCGAAGACCCCGTCCCACACGGCAAAAACAATCTGAGCTTTAGCAGCAATGAACTCGCCTGCGCGAAAATAATGTTCACTTCTATTTTCGAAAGTTAGGCCTTCGGAAGGAAAAAAGACGGCGGCGGCGCGGGCCAGATGGCTGCGATATTTTTCTCTATCGCCAGCAACAACGAAATCGTCCAGATAGTCTTCTTCTCGAAGAGGCATCACCACAGCAAGCTCTATCGAGCCAACTTCTAACGCGGCGTCAGCAGCGATGGTGTCGGCTCCAACTGCAAGGCTGCTCATTAGCCATATGGGTGAACTTGGATATCGGTCTCTCAAACCACGAAATTCCGCCACCAATGCTTTCTGGACTGGTGCTTTGTCTTCCTCGCGAACATCACGGTGCCCAGTAATCCCGATTAGAACTGGAATTGTCTCAACCTGCCCCAAAATGCCGCCTCTCTGGATTCGTGTTATGCGACCGACACCTCCGGCGCAGTGACGCTACCGTTGTGCTATATGGAGACTAGCCATTTTAAAAGCCATCAATAATATAGATTCAGGATATCGAATCTTTTTTGCGGGGTAAGACTTGTGGACTTCCGATATTTTGCTTTTATAAGCTACAGCCATCGTGACGAAGCCACCGCAGCAAAAATCCATCAAGAACTGGAGCGAATAAAAATCCCAGCGGATTTTGTGGGAGGACTACCCGACGGTCTGCGTAGTCATCGAGCATTGCGTCCGGTATTTAGGGACAAAGATGAACTTCCATCCACTTCTTCACTCCCTGATGCACTGCAAGCTAATCTCCGGGCGTCAGCATACCTTGTAGTGGTATGCTCCCCCGAGGCGGCCTGCTCCCGATGGGTGAACGAAGAAATACGATTTTTTCGTTCGCTGGGCCGAGCCGCCAACATACTTTGCATCATCGTTCGCGGGACATCCGAGGTGTGGTCTGAAGCACAGCAAGATGGCGCATTTTCCGCCGAACTCATTGGTCCGAACGGTTCTATCCCATTGGCCGCAGACGTAACATCTGAGAAGGCAAGTATCGCTACAGAGGTGATGCGGCTAGCCGCTGGCATGCTGGGTGTCGGTTTTGACATTCTTTACAGACGTGAAGCCCGGCGCCGCCGTAAAATCATCATCACAGCAGCATCTGTAGGCATTGTTGTTCTGTTCACAGTCGCCGCGCCGCTGATTTACTTTTTGGTCAGCAGCGAAAGGTCGGTAGCCGAGACGTCACGCGAAGCTCGCATCAACAATTCGATAGCGGTAGCTCAACAAAGTGACCTCGCTGCAAAGGAGCAGGACTACATGAAGGCCATGGCCATTGCTGTTGAAGGGATGCCTGACGAGGCAAGAGGCATTGCCAGACCGCTTGAGCCAAAATTACAGGCGGCGCTTTCAAGAAGCTACTGGCAGATTTCCAATGAAGTCACCAGACCCACCGAAACGTCCACCGTCGTTGCCAGGAAAACAACTCGAGGATTGTTGGCGTTGGAAGCGGGCGAGGGTGAGGACAGCGACTATCGGGTTATAGGTGAAGACGGAAAGGTTATAGGCTCAGTCCCCGCCGACGCAGTTTCAAGCGATGTCGCGGATATCGATAGCGCGGGCAAGATAGTTATTACGGGATCATCATCTGGATGGATCACTGTGTCGACGACAGCCGGCAAAAAAACTTCTTCGTTCAAAGCGTATGACAGTAGTGTTCGTTGGCTTCGATCAAACAACCAAGGAACTAGTATCATCGCCTTCTCAGCAGATGATGCTGGCGCGGACATCTGGCAACTCGATGGAACGAAGGTGGCATCGGTTCCTTCTGTCAGAGGTCTTAACACAGCAGTTTTCTCGTCCGACGGCCGTCAGGTTGTAACAGCTGACAACGAGAAAGCCGCGGTCTGGAGTCTTGAGGGCAAAGAGATATTCGCTGTTCCAATTACCGACTCGGTCGGGTCGGCGTCATCCGCCAACATCAGTTCAGACGGGCGGCATTTGGCTGTAGGGATGTCCGATGGCACCATTGAGATTTGGTCAGTCGGCGGCACACGTGTCTCAACACTAAGGGGGCACAAAGGATATGTGAGTTGGGTAGAGTTTAGCGGCGATGGGTCGAGATTGCTCTCTCATGATGCGCAGGAAGGAATGACTAAGGTCTGGGATGTCGAGAAACAGATAACGCTCGGTTCTCATAAGGTTTCGCCCGACGCGTTCTTTAGCAGCCGTTTCGCGCCTGACGGCCGGGGGGTCGTCATGTCTAACGGACCCAATATCTGGTACCCTGAGCGGACTGATATAAGACGACACACTCTTTTTAACGCGGAGGATGTCGATCTCTCCTCAGACGGCACTCTATCTAGTGGGGGTGAGTCGTACGGGAGAATTCAACTATATGATCCGTCTGGCGAAGTAAGCGGGATTCTTATTGGTCACGAAGACAGGGTCTGGTCAACCTCATTCTCGAGCGAAGGTAAGCTTCTTACGACTGCCGCTGATAGCACGGCGCGGATATGGACGTCCGGGAAGGCTCAAGTTCTCTCGGGGCATACCGACAATGTCTGGAATGGAGTTTTTTCGACCAGCGGTAAGCTTGCATTGACTTCATCCTCTGATGGCTCATCTCGCCTCTGGACTTCTGAAGGGAAGCTCATAGCGGTATTAAAAGGTGAAGACTACCCAGTCGGCAGACCTCTCGGAAACATCGACACAGACCAATGGATTTTCTCTTATAAGGCGGGAAAGAACTGGCATAGCGGAGTTATTAGTGCGGACGAGAAGCTTATTGTGACTGTCTCCGGCGACAATACATTTAGGCTGTGGAATACAAATGGGACTTTCATTCGTAGTTTCGGTGATCTGGGAAGCCGAGTGTGGGATGCCGCCATCTCCTCGACAGGAAACATCATCGCTGCTGGTTTAGGCGATGGAACGGTACTCCTGTTCGGTCTCGATGGTAAACTCATCCGCAAGCTTGAGATTCCGGCGCTCCCAAACCAACAGGGCGGATTTCCGGTTTGGCGAGTCAAGTTCAATGAAGCCGGCACTAGGCTGCTTGCAGATACCACCGCCGCTGCGTACGTCTGGGATATTGATGGAAGGCTCATGACAAAGGTTCCGCCGATGTGGAGTGGCCGTCTGGAAGCGGACTTTAATTCGGACGGCACGATTATAGTTACGGCAGATGGCGAGGTCATCCGCGGTTGGGACCTAGAAGGCAACCTCCTCCTAACCTTTAACAGCGAAGCGGAACACATTCGGTACTTGCCGAACGGCCAGATCCTTGGATATTCAGAGGGAGCTGCTCTAATTCTCCCTGAGCCGCTATTGGGGCAAGAGTTGGTTCAGGCGGCGAAACGTAAGCTCGTGTACTGCTTAAGCCCAGCTGAGAGGCGATCAGCCTTCTTGCCACCCTTTGTCAAATCGAACCCAGTCGTTGCCCTTTGCGGGTCCGAGGTCGATTATCCATCACGGCCTCAGCCGTGAATGGCGCGTTGGATGGGGCGAAACGTCAATTTGTTGTCCTCGTATGGGGTAAAGGGAGCATCAAGTCTAGCTAGCGGATTTCCGCAAACAGCTTCGGTCAAACTGTAACATTACGGTATACGCTGTCGTTACGTCACAGTCTGGTCGCGCGCGCCGTAACACCAAGGTTGATAACGGCCATCAGTGACAAGGGAGCCGAGTGCCTAAAGCTTGATGTGACATGTCCGCTTCGGGGCCGATTGCTGACGGTCCGCTGCCAGGAGACCCTACAAGGAAGCGGAAATGTGAAACTTCTATGACGGGAAGATTTTTGAACGCGCGCCCAGTCCGAGCATCCTCAGGACGACCGGGAGTTCATGGCAATCTAGGCTCTCCCCGCGCCATCAAGATCTGTAGCCGGGGCAGGCCGGATGCAAAATCAGTATAGACTGCAGCCCCTGATGCCCTTAGCTCAATCAGCGAGATGGTTGAACTTCCTGATGAATTCGACTTGCAGAAGAGCGTCCTTAAGCAACGCGGTGCCGTAGTTGCGGCGACCAGGCCGAAAGGGTTTGGTCAGCGCGGTGTCAAGTCGCGCTTTTGAAAAAAAGGGGAACTGATCTACAACCAATCATACGGGCCTACTCGGGTAGAAAAATACCCCGGGGGGCTAGCGAAGGCCCGAACCTTCACTCGCTGGAATTGCCACTTAGAATTGAATAGTCGTCATCGCCGAAATCTGAGGGGGAAGTGCGCTTGATCCCGACCGCCTTATACAGGTATTCGGCCTTCTCGTTAGAGGTCACGGCTATCTCTTCGACTATCACGGCGGACTTCAACAGCACTTCGATGATCGGGGTATCTGTCCGCTCCTCTCGCCAGTACCGGTCGATGCCGTCGATCGGTGCCTCGCCGGCCGCGACCAACACCGCAAGCTGGTTGACGAGGTTCATGTCTCCTTCGTGGAGGATGCTCGCCGGATCGGCGTAGACCCTGTAGAGGTGGCCACCGGTCATCTTCGAGTGAAAGAGCCGCGCGGCTTCTTCATCACGAAACAGCATCAGGCATTCCGAGCGATCCGGTTTGTCCGCTGGTTTCCGCTCGCGCATCAACGCTTCGAGATGCCTCCCTGCTTCAGGATGCTTGTCCTCGAAGTGCCCCGCCGTGTTGATAGCATCACCCTGTTCAAAGACACGCTTGTCTGCCCGAAAGAATTCCATGCCACCTCCCTTGGCCTTTTCAATTGCTTACAATCGGCCTTGAGAGAGCTACAGCAAAACAAGCTGTGAGGGTAGCGGTGCTGGACAACGCCCTTAGAAGGCGCCTCTGAGACTCAGAGTTTATACTCTTGGGCCGACTCGAAAATAAATTTGACAGCAGTTTCAAGCGTGCAGGTGGACCGAGTCTGGTACCAGCCTCGGCGCCGACTCGACGTGACCCCTTGTGAGCCGCCCGCGATATGATATTTTGCGCAGCAAGCAGCCGACGTTCTTCACTTTTTTTTGGTGAAAGGACCGGCCATGGAACCCAAAGATTCCCTCTTCCTCGAAATCCTCGGCATCAAGGCGGGCGCGCACGGTCGCTTCTCGATTGTCGCCGTGCTTTTGACCTTTCTTGTGGGAGGGGCGGGTTACCTGTTGGGCCGAACCTTCGGCATCTGGTGATGATATCGAAATTAGAACGACGGCCGTGGCCGTCTGCCTCGTGACGAACAGCGGGTGGCAAGGGTCAAGCTCCTTCGCGGGGAACCGCTCGCAGGCTGAAGGAGCTTGATGCACGGGAGGGCGGAGCCCCAAGCCCCCTACCGGCCCGAGAACGTATAAAGAACGGGATAACCCCAATTTAGCAGGAAACGAGATTGTTTGGACTGCGGGGCACTATTATTTAAGTATCGTGGTGGTCAGCTGGGGACGCTTCAGTGCCGGACTTTGAAAACTTTCCCGACGATGATGAAATTGCTCTGCTTCAATACATCGAAGAGTTCACCGCCCTCTATCAGGAGGAGCTAGGCAATTACGGCGAGAACGACGATACCCGTCAGGTCGGGATCGAGTTCATGAACAACGTACTGTCGGCGGCGAAAGCCCTCGAAGTGGAAGAGTTCAACGGCTGGCGCATCCCGGATTGGGACGCCGCATACTCGACCATCAACGAATTCAAACTCTTTACGCGGAGCTACGTGATCCGTTCGCAGGTGAAAGCCGCGCGGCTCGTAAAGGTATATTCTGTCAGCCTCGACGCTCCGACCCGAGAGCGCGTCCATTCCTTGATCACGGCGATTAGGGAGGTGTTGGACAAGGCCGATATCGAAGAGCGAAAGCGAAACTCTCTCTACGGCAAACTCAACGCCTTTGCGGCCGACGTGGACCGAGCCAGGACAAGGTTCGACAACGCCATGGCGTTCATGATCGACGCGGCTGACGCGGTGAAAAAGGTCGGGGAAGGGCTGAACCCGCTCACCGAACTCGTCAAACGTATCAACGAACTGCTCGGCCACGCCAAGGATTTGGAAGGCGAGGTGAAGTTGCCTCCCCCTGTCGAGCGCAAGCGCATCGAGGGGCCGAAGAAGGTTGAGCCGACATTCAGCCGCGACATGGACGATGATATCCCGTTCTGAGGAATTGACGTGGCAAAACACCCTGATGAAATCGTAGGAGACGTCGTCGTCGCGCTTTTGAGAACGGCGGCTGATTTTTTCATCGACAGCATTTTCCTCCTTCGTCCAACGCTAAAAAGGGTGGGCTTGGAGCGGAAACTGAACTCGTATTTCGGTGAGATGGAAGTCACCGTCGATCAGCGGATTCAGAAAATTGACCTAGCGCGGGATAACTTGGCTGAAGCTCTTTCGGCTATGGACGAGCTGAAATCCAGCGCGGAAGAGAATAGGGCCGAATTGCAACGGCTGCAAGTCGCTCTTGAAAAGGCGACCGCCGAAAAGCAAGACCTGTCGGCATATAATCAAGACCTTCGGAAGCTGGCCGAATTGGAAGCCGAATCCGTGCGTCGGGCTTTAGGCATGCCCACGCCACGGGAAGTGCTGCGGAGTAAGGTCATAAGCTTCTTTGCGGGCGTGCTTGTGACGATCCTGCTTTCGCTCCTCTACGACTTTGCCGCGAAGCCATTATTCCTGTGGGCGTTTCCATCGTTGAAAGGCGGTTAAACCCCTCTGGTAATACGCGGACCCGCACCGGTTGATAGGCAAGCGAAAAGTTATTTTTCGCAAGCCATTGTAGAGTATTGAAAACGCAACTGCGCATCAATAAATGTTGGGTGCTTCGGCGATAGGACGCACCTCGCGCTGGCCCATATGTGACTATACGGCTTCACGGCTTCATGGCGCATTGGCTTCGAGACTTAAACCCTCTCTCAGTTGACAACTCCATCGTGAAGATGAGGTTGCGGATTGGCCGAAGCTAGCAATGGAGGTACCGCCGATGAAGAAAAATCAGAAGCGCCTACGCCTTGCTGGGCAGTATCTTGCACTTGTACTTCTCATCCTTGAGAACGTAAATGTTGCACTTGAGCTGCTTAGCAAGGCTGTCAACTATGCCGCACGCATTCGAAAACTACCTGCATTCATACTGGAAGAACGGCAAGCCGATCTTCGCACCCAATGATTTCAGTTCTGACCTCGGCACCAAGCTCAAACGCAAAATTGCGAAGAAGTATACGTTCGATAAGTTCGTCTACCACTTCAAGGACGGCTCGCACGTAGTGGCCCTCCACCGGCACAGGAACAATCAGTTTTTCTGCCGGATCGACCTAGAGAAGTTCTTCTACAGCATCCGCCGCAATCGCGTTAAACGGGTGCTGAAGTCCATCGGAATTCGCAAGCCTGAGTATTATGCGAAGTGGTCCACGGTGAAAAGCCCCTTTGCCGGGGGCGGGTATGTTCTCCCGTATGGCTTCGTGCAGTCTCCCATATTGGCCACGCTCGTTCTCGCGGAATCGCCAATCGGCACGTACATCCGCAAGCTTCCCCTCGGTATCGCGGCATCCGTCTACATGGACGATATCTGTCTCTCCGGCCCTGATGAGGATCAGCTCGCTGAAGCATTCAAGGGGCTCTTGGTCGCGGTCGAGGAGGCGGGGTTCCAGTTGAACCAAGACAAGACGCGAGAGCCCGCCAAGCAGATTGATATCTTCAACTGCACCCTTGAACACGGCACCACGGAGGTCACGCCGGCCCGCGTCGTAAAATTCTATGACGTCCCGAGGTCGGCCAACGGCGTTGCCTCTTTCGAAACCTACTGCGATATCGTGAAGTCGCATACGTGGCGGGTAGGAGCAGGGAAGCGACGTCGGCGTAAGCTGTACGCGGCAAAGCGCAAGGCTGCGAAAGCCGCACCAGCCTCTTAAATGGGCGGTATCCCAAGCAGTCCCGTGACTACGCCGATGTAAAACCCCACGATCATCCTGATCATGCTGTCTGCGAATTTGACCTTCTCGGGGTCGGTCGTCTTGAAGTACATGATCAGAAACACGGCCAGAAGCATCGTGATCGCGAGGATCATGAAGACGACAATGCCCTGACGCATCCATCCCACAGCTACAGCAAGCGTTGGCGGCGCAGCTTCCTCTGCGTGGGCTCGGGTGACAGGACCTTCACCAATCAGCTGCTGAATCAAGTTCCGTTCGATGATCGGCCGCATTTTCTCGGTGTCGGACATTAGGGTCTCCAGCGTCCTGTTCAGGTCTTGAAGCGCGCTCTGCGCTTCAGCCGGAAGCGGCTGACCCGCAAGACTGTTCTGGACCTTAGCGACGAGCCTTTTCGATTCCGCCACGTTCTCGCGGAGCTGATTCGCTTGGCTCAGCGTGATCTCAACGGCTCGTTGTGTGTCGGGAATGAAGTAATTCGCAATCGACAGGACGGTCAGAGAGAACCCGAACATCAGTATGAGTGCTGGAAGCAATTTGTCGGATAACGCGACAAACCGCTCCTTTACGGAAGAGCGCGCAAGCTCTTCGGGTGTCTTATTGTCAGCCAATTTCGTCCCCCAGTCCGTCAGGTGGCAATGTACATATGTAGTTGCCAAGATTCGCGCGACCTCGCCATCAAATTGTCGCATTGATATCTGAGTATCGCTCTGTTCAAGTCTTTAGCACCGGTTCGAATGCGGTAGCCTCCACCATTTACGGGGGCTTGGTGTAGCGGAAGCACAGGGACCTTATTGAGCGCCGCTCCCCAGCAGGGTTGAGCGGCGCTCTTCGTTTCAGCGTTGCCAACATTGCTGCGCTGGGTCAGAATCCCCTTGTGAATAGGAACAGCGATAAAGCAGCGGATAGCCGCCCAGATAGGGCGGAGCCCGCAGTGCCGACTGTCATCGATTTGTCGTGAGTTGATGACATACGCGCGGTAGATCCATGCGGGAAGAAAACCATGCTGACTCTTCTATCACTTCATGGCTCGGGCCGATACGAGACCGATTGGTAGAGTTCTGTGGCCAGGTTGCACCTTGAGCGGATATCGATTACCTCGAACTTTTCGACGGCAGCTCTTGAGCACTTCATTATTGAAATCGAACGACCGAATTGAAGGCGCATGACGGCCGCCGGGCCCAAACTGGACGCCGGCCTCATCTCGAGCTGCACACTCCAGGTACTAGTGGACGGCATCGGCTGGCGCCACTTGTTAGGTACACGATACCCTCAGGCCTTAGCCGAACAGCCCGCAAAACACTTGCAACCCGACCATCGTTGTGTGAGCAAGGTAGTTCCATTTGTTGGGGGTGGGAATGAACGAGAGCGGGTTTCGCGAGTGGCTGGAGGCGAACTACCGCCCCAATACCGTCAACACAAAACTCTTCGAAGCCCGAAAACTGGCCGCAGCTTACGGTGACTTGGATAGTGCGTTCGACGCGGATCGCCTTGAGGCGGTTATGAGGACGCTGACGTACTCGTCGAAGGACAACGCACAAGGCAGACCAGACCCCTCCAAGCTGCAGCTCAGCTCTCCGAACATCTATCGCGATCTGAGCAACTTTAGGACCACAATAAGCTACTACCGCAACTATCGCGACGGCACCTCGCGGCGCCCAAAGCTCACAACGCTCACCCGTGAAGCCGTTGAGAAAGCGATGGACGAATACGACGCGCTAGGTTTCGAAGAATTCATGGCGGCGTACAACTTCGGCACGTCGTTGTCCCATTGGGCTGTAAGTGGAGATAGACGTTATCCGTCGAAAGCCATCGTCGGAGTAGCGCACCAATACCTGCCCAGCGGCGCCCCACTCGACAACGAGCAATTTAGCGGTTCAGACGCTAGGCGGGAACTGCAACGCCTTGGATATTTAGTCGAAGCCGCATTGAAAGAAGCGACAATACCAAATCGCCGATTTTGGATCGAGAAGACGATCGTGAGCGAACGGCGAGATCGGGAAAGCGGTGAGCACGGACTGGGCCGAGCTTTATGGTCGCCACAACGTTCCAAGAGCGGTGGCGACATCTACGCCTCCATGCGTGAAGTGCAGCCCGGCGATGTCGTGTTCCACCTGACCGACAACACCGCTATCACGGGTGTGTCGATAGTCGATGCCGCTGTAGATGACACGTTTAGAGGAATTGCAGGCACTGCATGGGAGGGTGACGCTTATAGGATCGCCCTGAAAGACTTCGAGGAGCTCGTCCCCCCTCTTGAAAGGAATGCTTTCCTCGCAACGGAGCCTTTTGCGACGGAGCTTTCTGAGTTGGTTCGTGCTGGTGCGAGCCGACTGTTCTACAATAGAAAGCTAGAACTCAATCAGGGCGCATACCTAACGGAGGCCACGCCGACACTGCTTTCGATCCTCAATCGGGCCTATGACGCCTTCTCAGGGAAGCAGTTGCCTTACTTCGAAATTGAGGCCGGCAATGGCGCGAATGGCGAGGCCGCGCCATTCGCCAACGAGTACTCGCTGGACGACGCCCTTGAGGAGCTCTTTATCGACCGGGCAGAGGCCGAGGAGATCATGCTGGTCTGGCAGGCGAAGCAGAACGTCGTACTTCAGGGACCGCCCGGCGTCGGGAAGTCCTTCGCCGCCCAACGACTGGCGTTCGCCATGCTGGGCGCAAAGGATCGGGAGCGATTGGGCATTGTGCAGTTCCACCAGTCGTACTCATACGAGGACTTCGTCGAGGGCTATCGACCAACACCTGACGGCTTTGAGTTACGCCCCGGCAAGTTCGTTGAGTTCTGTCGCCGCGCAGAGGCAGACCCCGACCGCAACTACGTATTTGTGATTGATGAGATCAACCGCGGTAACCTCAGCAAGATCCTCGGCGAGCTGATGCTGCTTATCGAGGCCGACAAGCGTTTCCCAGATTGGGCGATTGCACTGGCCTCAGGCAAAGTGCCGTTCCATGTTCCGCGCAACGTCTACCTGCTAGGACTGATGAATACCGCCGATCGATCGTTGGCCGTTGTTGACTATGCCCTCCGCCGACGCTTCGCCTTTATCAATCTAGTACCGAAGCTTTCTTCTCCCAAGCTAAGAGCACAGCTAACCGCGGCCGGCGTCTCCACATCAATCGCATCAATGCTTATCCAGAGAATCGAAGCGCTCAACACCGAAATCGTTTCCGATGCCACTACGCTTGGTCCGGGGTTCGAGATCGGGCATAGCTATTTTTGCTCCCGCCCATCTGATCGCGAGGACGCTTGGTCATGGTATGAGCGGATCATCCGAACGGAGATCCTGCATCTGCTGCGCGAGTATTGGTTCGACGCTCCGACAAAGGTCGCTCATTGGGAGAGCAAACTCTTGGCGCCACCGTGAGCGAACCAATCGCACAGATCCCGATAGAGAACATCTATTACTTGTTCTGCTATGCCTGGGACCGATTCGAGGAGGCCCAGACTGCCGAGGTAGGCCGCAGCGCTAGCCCTGACCTGCCGTCGCTTCTCGCCAAGGTGCTGCTTGGCGGCACTCGAACCCTTCTTCGACGTGGAATAGATCGGGGATACCTGCCGCATGACGAAGACCTTGCCACCGTGCGGGGGCAGATCGATTTAGGTCAGACTATTCGGTTGCGGTCGCGCCAGGCCCGTCGTCTCTGTTGCCACTTCGACGAACTGAGCCACGACGTTCTTCACAACCAGATACTGAAAGCATCCCTATTAAGGCTTGCGCGAGCCAGCGACCTGGAACCATCGATTAGGCACGAGCTGAAGCAAGCAGCGCAGCAGCTCTCGGACGTCTCGCACATTCGCTTGGACGCGGCGGTATTCTCGAGGGTTTACCTGCACAGGAACATCTCAGGGTATCGACTGCTAATGCGGGTAGCGGAGCTCGCTTTTCATTCGCTACTGCCCACGGAGGGCGGGACCGGCTTCAAGTTCTATGACGTCCTGCGCGACGAGCGGAAGATGGCCGTCATCTTTGAGGCATTCGTCCGCAACTTTTATCGACGCGAGCAGCGTACATTTGCTGTGGAGCCCCTCACCTTAAACTGGAACGCCGAGCAGCTATCGAACGCTGGTGACGGCCAACTGCCCACGATGCGCGTCGATGTCTTTCTGCGATCGGCTGAGCGGCGAATTATCGTTGACACCAAGTACTACGTGGACGCGCTGCAGAGCTATAGAGGCGCACAAACCTTTCATTCTGGGCATCTTTACCAGCTATTTGCGTATCTCAGAAATGCTCAAGGGACTGGGGGCACCGACCGGTACGATGGCATGCTGCTTTACCCGGAAGCCAGGACCCGTCCCGACGCGAACTATCGCATTCACGGCCATTCGATCCGCATCGCGACTATCAACCTAGCTCAGCCATGGGCACTCATCGAACGACGTTTGTTGGAGCTAATCGAGCCCCACGCTGACGTCGTGGGAGCTTGAACGATCGAGACCGCTCTTCTCGCGTTGCGGAAGTGGCGAAAAGAATCGACCGCTTTCAGGAAATTGAAGGTTCACCTCCGATGGCGGGAATGAGGGCGCAAATCGGTCATGCTGTTCGCGCATTTAGCACGCGATAAACCTGCATTCGCGAGCAGCCGATTTCTCTGGCGATTATCGTTACGCCAATGCCCGAATCTGACAGTTCGCGAATTTTCTCATGGTCGATCCGAACCTTTCCACCCTTGTACTGCCCTGCTGACTTGGCCCTTTCAATACCCTCACGCTGCCTCTCCTTGATAAAGCGGCGCTCCATCTGCGCCACCATGCCTAGAACGGTTAGCACCAGATGCCCCATTTCGCCACGCGTCGTCACATGGGGATCCAGCACGGTCACGAAGGCCCCGCGCTGCTCGCATTCATAGATGATATTGAGCACATCCCGAGTATCGCGACCCAAGCGGTCAAGGCGCGAAACGACCAGTTCATCGCCGGGCCGCAGAAATTCGATGACGGTGGCCAGCTCACCACGTCCCTCTCGACTTGCTCCCGATATTTTCTCCGACCGGACTATTTCGCAGCCTTCGGCCTTCAACCTGGTATACTGAATATCCAGGTCTTGGTCGATCGTACTGACGCGTGCGTAACCAATGCGGGCCATATGTCACCTCAAGCTTTAGGCTCAAGGCTACCCTGTCACAAATAGTCGATGTCAACCCGGATGTTACGGCACCGGGCACGATAAGGTGACGTTACACCAGCCTATACCCCTAGGTGACGCGAGGGCGCCGAAGACGATCATTGCACACGCCGACCGTACCGGCCGATCGGGGGCCGAGGACGAACCCGCTGCGCGGAAGGGCGTCTTTGCACGACGCCCGGCGGCTCGGCTTCTCGGCACCCTTGCTCATCTCATCGAGCCGCGGGCATTCCCCTTGCGGGATCATGGGTTTCAGCCGGAGAGGAACAGCGTTCGCCAGAATCCGGAAACACCACGATGCAGCCGAGGGCGGCCACATTGGAAAGGTGGGCACGGCCTGAAGAATTCACACCGGAATTTTGATCGGGTTCTCCGGCGGCGTCAATTTTTCATCTACCGCTGCGTCGCCCTGCAACGTCTTCGCCGCGGCCTCCCTGCCTCGTTCAATTCGTCTCGTAAGAACGAAAAGGAAGAACGCCAGCGCCTCGGCGAATTCTAGCGATTGCGTCGCTTCCTCAGGTGAAACATGAGGGCTCTCCAGATCGGCATGGCGCGGCCGGTTTGCACCAAGTCGTACCGAATGCGCCCACTCACCCATGTTTTCAGTGATTTTATGTTCCGCCACGGCTTCATCGATGCGGGAATAGACGGAGCCCTTCTCATAGCCCAGCAGCTTCAGCATTGAGTCCACGGCCGATCCGGACATAACCGCCGAAGCGTCGGGAGCATGGAGGGTAGACATTGCCTGTTCCAGATAAGTGCGCGCTGGAACCGGGATGTCCTCATGCGCCTGCCGCGCTTGGGGAATGTATTGGTGGATGATGGGCTCAGCAGAGGTATCCCCGGAGTTCCCCCTGGTCAGCATCATCCCGCCGCAGGAGTTACAAGCGTAGACGCCCCACACATAGGAGGGACCGCCATTGAATGATGACGATACGCCGTGGGTTATCCACCATTGTTCAAACCCGGCGTCAGGGGTCGAACAATGCGGACAACGACCTTTTAGTTTGATGTGCTTGGTCATCTTCTGGGTCGGCATATTCGCAATAGCTTTCGCGAAATTATCCAATGCGACGCTCAAACTCTCGGTCATGCCACCCTCGATTGCTGCCGTTTATCGCCTTTATACATCTGCACCAATTCACGCCCCTACTCCGCCCCTTGGGGCTGAATCATTCTCCACCGAATTAAGCCATCAACGTCGCCGCATCCTGCCCCTCGGCAACGCAGTGACCGTCGTAAACGCCTACCCTATGATGTCGCTCGCGCCGAATTGGACTGGACGAGATCGACTGCGTAAGAACGAAGGTTTAAAGAGTTGCAGTTAAAACCACCAGAAATTGAAGCTGTTTCTACCCAGGAGGGTAAGAGATGTATCCCAAGTTACCAAGCCTTATGGATACTAGAATCCCAACCTTTTTGAAGAACTTCAACTTGCAAGCGTTTGAGGTAGTTGGCTATTCGGCGATAAACGCCAAATACCAGGCTGACTTCTGCCACGTGTCAGTGAAGGACGCCGTTATGAAAGGTGGCGGCCGCCGCGTTCACGGGTGGGCACTTTGGGAGTTCGAGAGCCATATCGTTGGCAATTTTCACAGCATCTGGGAAAGGCCCGATGGTACGTTTGTTGATGTGACTCCTCCAAAAGTTGGCACT
This sequence comes from Neorhizobium sp. T25_27, assembly GCF_002968565.1. NCBI lineage: Bacteria > Pseudomonadati > Pseudomonadota > Alphaproteobacteria > Hyphomicrobiales > Rhizobiaceae > Neorhizobium > Neorhizobium sp. T25_27. The sequence continues at coordinate 101,706 of NZ_PVBJ01000011.1, read as the reverse complement.
AAAGTGATATTCGCCCCGGATGCCAGCCTAAAGATCACCGATGATGGAACACATCAAACCTTGTATCAGAACCGCACCTCCGATCCAGGCCTGCCCTACATCGACCCGTTGGGAAACGCGGCCAATCATCCACAATGGATGCTCGAAAATTCGAATCCTAGCCTCATCGAATATTGTAAATCCTTGGGTTGGAATAATGCTTCAATGGCATAACAGAACACGTCGACTTCCGGCCGTCGCTTCGCTCGCAAGCCGGGGCGCCTCTAATCCTTCATGGCGACGTGCTCATTCGTAGGGATCGTACTTCGCCGCCGGATTGGCCCGCAGTTGCGAAATCGCGTTCTCGACGGCGTTTCTGCACTCTTCCGGCAGCTTGCCGACGTCGGATGCAATCCGCTTGATGTAATTCTCACCGTCGTGCTTTTTGGCGACCCGGCGCATGATCCTGGCTACTTCATTGATGCGGCAGGCGGTTAGAGCGAGATCGCGGGGCGGCCATGACGATGACATGAACGCATCAACAAGCTCATGCCGTGCCGACTTGCATCGATCCCAATCCATAAACGGGATGAACTTGAAAAACTCGGGCACGTCGTCGGCCTTGGCGAACTCGCCATGGATCGGGGGAAACGTAGCTGCGATCAATAGTGAGACTGGCCGGCTGCGCAAACGCAACAACGTCGGCAAAAGGGAGCCTGCAGCCTCGAGAAGAGCGCTCGGGGAAAACTTCTCGGCGTCGAACATGAATGCGGCGCAGGCTTCGACCGCCTTCTCGTTAAGGTCGAAGACTGAACGATTCCGCAGGGCGTGAGCTATCTCTGCGACGGCCATAACTATCCGACGCCTGGCCGCCGGGCTCGCCTTACTAAAGGCAACCATGTTCCGGCTGGCTATCGTTGCGTCGACGTTCTTCGCTAAGCCGATTCGGGCGGCCCACGCACCGTCGAGATGGCTCCCCAACATGCTCAGCGTCGATGCAAGGAACTCGACCTCGTCATCACCGAGGCGGCAGCCAAGGCAACGGCTGAGAGCGTGCTTGGCTAATATCAACTTTGCGTCGCCAACGAGCCCGTCTAGCACGCGCGGCAGGATCCGGACGAACATCGCTATCGGAAGCGCGTCGCCGGACACAGCGCGTAGCAGCAGATCGGGCTCCAGCATTGTCAGTGTGTCGATTGCGAGCTTTCCCACCACCTTGTTGGCCAGCATGGCGGCGAGCTGTAGGTCATCAGCGTCGCGTAGAAGATCGAGCAGCATGGCGGTCGCTGTCTGCTGATCAAGTACATCGGTATCAATGAGCCAGCGCGCGTCCTCGACGCTGGGGATCAGCGTCCTCGCGATCATAGTGTCGCGGCGTGTAGTGGGCGAAAGTGACAGGAGGGCTGACCGCACTTTCGCTTTGGTGGAAGCAGAGAGCGCCCTGCCTAGAACTACGGCGGAGAGCTGTGCAGCAGAAAAGTCGTTTACCTCCCCAAGGTGATGTAATTCCCGAACTAGCTGCGGGCCATCAAGCAGGCCAAGCAGCGGCTCTGCCGCAGGGATCTGCCAATCCTCAGTCAACAACGGGAGCAGGCCTGGGCCAACTACGTCAAGCGTGGCAGCATCCAGCAGCGGCAGAACCTGTTCGAGGCGGTCGATGAACGTGCGCTCAGAGGCAACGCGCCCGATCAACGGCCCATCTTGGGCCAGCAGCCGCCCCAGCACCGCGGGTTTGGCTTCGAGCAGCGCGCGCTCCGCGCGGTCCGTGAACGTGCCTCCGATGCCTGACGCGATCCTTGGCAGCAGGTCAGCGACCACACCACGTGGATCGTCCTGCGACAGTAGCGCGACGGCCCCTTCCGGCGCTCGCGCAGCGAGCTGTTCGACCGCCTCGGCGACCGCGGCGCGCCCCTTCGGCATTGATCGCCCTTGCAGCTTACGGGCAAGCGCTCCTAGGAAGCTCCATGCCTCAACCTCGGGGAATCTCGCGGAAGCCTGCTGCACCGCCTCTGCAAGCGACGGCTCAATCGCCTCAAGAGCCCGAGAGTCGCGCACCTTGCCGGAGTTCGCGATGTCCAGTAGCCCAAGCGCAGCAGTCGGCGTCGTTTGCAACTTACCGACCAGCTCGTTCCACAACATCGCTATACGAAAGGCGGATGCGTTATCGATGCCTGGTTCGTCTCCACCGACCATTTCAACCTCGGTGGCAGAAAGGAGTCGGGGATAGGCTTGATCGAAAACCCGAGACACGATGGTCCCGGTCCACGGATGCCGACTGCCTTGGATCGAGCGACCATCCACCCTGCGGCCGTTCCAGTCCGCGAACTTCGCCCGGGCATCTTTTGGCGCAAATACAACGTCGAAGTCGCGACCCGCGACCTTGCGTGGTGACAGCGCAAACGTAGAGACCGCGAACCGCCGCCGAAGCGACGGCCACAGCGCGGTCAGCAGTCGCGTGGCGATGAGATCGGGATCGACCGCATCGAGAACGACAACCGGCCTCGCCTCTTCGAGGAAGAGCGCCTCCAGCAGATCACTGCCGCCGAAACCTGGAGCGGGCGGAAGCGGCACCGCTGGCGTCGCATTCAAGACGACTTGGCTCGCATCATGGTCTTCGGGAAGCCGGTCCATGTTCAACAGATTGAGATAGCCCGACAGCCCCTCGGCCTCGCCCCAGTCTTTTATCGGTATGAGCAAACTCAAGGTCCGCACGCACCCGGCCCGGGCCACTGTCAGGTCCTGCCATGTCCGCGCCACCACGAAGCACTGGCCGCTCGGCAGCGGATACGCCGTCAGATAGGATTTAAACCGTTCGCGCGGGCGCAGTGGCCCCGCCACGTCCGACAGCCGATCGACGACCGACTGGTCCTCCTTTGGAAGTAGCGCAGACGCGGCCAAGAGCTGGTGCCCCTGCCGATATCCGTGGATCTGGCGTTCGATGACAGTCACGATGAGCTACCGACCGCCCACGCAATTGGCAGGGTGAGGTCTGGATCCTTCTGCCAGACGCCTTCGCCATCCTGAATGGCGACCCAGCCACGTCCATCCAATCCATTCTCCTGCACATCGTTCCTACAGATCTCGTCGACCTTCAGATCGCCGCCGACCACACTGAGGCCGAAGACCCGCAGTTCGATCGCCTCGACGTCATTGAGACGACCCGCGAGCAGCGGATACTCATGTTCAAGCCAAGCCTTTGGCCCCATGACAAACTTTTGCTGATCAACTATGTCCCAAGCGCTGACCACGATGGAGACACGAGGTGGTCGCCCGTGCGGGCGTTCCGATAGCGAGGCTTCCAGAAACCGCAGCAGCTCGCACAGCATGACTTGAGTTGGCAGCCCCTTATCATCGGCATTGCCTAGCTTGGCGAGAAGCTGCTTCGAGGTCACCCAGTTCAACGGGCGGACGTCGGCCTCTGAATTGACGCGGACGAACAGCAATGCTCCATTGGCCGACCGCATCTCCTCCAGCAGCGTGGTAGTGACTTCGCCATGCTCGGCGGCGTTCAACCACAGCTCTCCTGAAATGTCTGGGATCACGATCGTTGTCTGTTCACCGCCCTTCTCAGCCGCGACCACCACCTCGAAGTCTCGCCTTTCGTCGGCGTGCTCGGATCGAGGGGCGAAGTTGCCCGAATACAGGTGATCTGCAACATCAAGAACGAAGCGGATATCCTCGGGCTGCGCAGCCGCATGCAGGCAGCCGCCTCCTGCGTCGAGCGCAGACCAGACGCGCCCAACATAGTTGGTCTTGCCGGAGTCAGGACCGCCAAGTAGCACGATCGAGCGGCTCATCGGTCTCTCCTGTAGCTAACGTAGGAACGCATGCCTTCCACGGGGTCCGAAGGCGGCCAGAATTCTACGCGCGGCAGGATGCTGGTGGTCGAGGCCTCGATGAGTTCATCGATACCGAAACCGGACTTTACCTGCTTGTCGTCATCGGAGAACGGCGCTACGGGTATGACAGTCGCTGTAAGGTCGCGCTTCGCCAACTCCGCCTCTAGCAGAGTCGTGACCGCGGCTGAAGGCTCACCAGAATCACGATGAGTGATTACAAGCACCAGCTTGGGCATCTTACCGCCCACCAGGGTTCCGAGCCGGCCCGCAAGTTGACCCACCCGCGATATAACGCCCTGTCGACGTTCCTTATTCGCAAGCGCGCGACCGTCCAGCACGACCCAAATCACGTCGGCAGCCTTCAGAAACTCGAAGCGGTCGGCCCGTGAGGTTCCGACCAACTCAGTCGTCCATTCCCCAGGCAGGTCTGGTAGAGCCAAGTCAACCCGCCGGCCATCCGAATCACCGACTAGGCGCATATGCAGGAACCCAGGGCGCCGGTCATCGGACAGTTCGGTGTGGACGGTCATTTGCTCGGGTGGGTTGCCCGCGTTCCATTCGCGGGCGCCTCGCGCGATGTCCTCGAAAGCCATCAAAGTCTTGCTGTCAGCAAACTTCCACCCGGCCAATTCAGCGTTTGAGATCATCAGGTAGAGGCTGGCTAGGCAGGCAGTTTTGCCCGATTCAGGATCGCCTAGAATTCCAATCACGGTCACGTAGCGCGACGCCATCATCTTGCTGACCGAGTCCGGACCGAAAGCCCGGCTTGACGGGAACGAGGAGGTGCCCGTCGGCCGTTGGAGTACCGGCGCGCCGATGGCGGATAAATCAGCTGGGTTGGGCGGCTCGGCTTCGGAGGCCGAACCATTCGCGATGGCCGGTGCCGCGTTACCGATACGGTGCTCGCAGGTTACTGGATCGCGCTCCAACGCGCACACTCCGGTTTCCCCGACCGTGCAACCGTCGAAGTTGCACGCGGCGCTCATAGCTGTCGGACCCCATTGTCGCACATACGGTTCAGACCCGCCTCGAGCAGCGCGCGACCGGCCCATGTGGAGACTTTATGTTTCCTGCCGGCTCCCGGTGAGTCAACTTCGCCGGTCGCGAGGGCGTGCAGGAGGGGGAAAACGGACGAGTGATCAGCAGCACGCGTCGTGTTGAAGGACGCCGAGAGAAGCTTCCGATCATCGCCGATGGCCTCGATTAACTCCTTAAGATTGAGTTCGGGATCATCGTCGATCGTGCGGAGCACGAGATCGTAGTGCAGATCGGCGGGTAGGCGGCGCAAATGAGTCGCCGCTTCGATCCCGGAGGCAACGAGGCGCAAAGGTTCAGCCACATCGCCGATCGCACGCTTCAGCAAACGACTGCGGTTTAATTGCACCCACCATAGGAAGTCGAGCTCCTCTCGATCGAGTGCCGCATTCCGCCGGAGTGCTTCGATAGTCGCCCCGGTCGCCTTCTTGAACGTTGTGGTAGGCTTGGCACCTTCCGCGATCGTCACGACCAGATCGCCCATCTCGGAAACGATAGTGCGTTCGCGGGCCTTATCCGCCGCCGACCGACTACGCTGCTGCGCCAGTTCCAGGACCTCGCGACGCAGCCTTTCGCGCTTCTCTTCAGTCAGACTAGGCTGAAACGCGAGGGCGGACCACAATGTATTCGAATAAACGTCAACGATCGTCCAGCCTCCGATACCGGGAGCGCTGCTGAGGATCGACAAGGCGGCGACGCCGGCACAGACACCCACGTCAAGAGGACACTCCGTGTAGAGGAAGGCGGACGCATGCTTCTGCAACGCTTCCTGTACCTCCAAGCCCAGGTCGTCATCAGGTTTACCGTCGCCCCCTAGCGAGTCAGCGATCATCTCAGCCTTGCTCAAGATCTCGCCGATGTCTGAAATCTTGGCCCATGCGGTGGAAAGCTCGTCTATAGCCGCCCGCCGCGCATTGACGTCCTCGTTCGTCGGAGTGAGCGATGTGATCCTAATATGAACTGGAAGGTTGTCCATTATGCGTCCCTCTCCTTTCTTTCGCCTATCAGCCTATCAATCATCGAAATCATTTCAGGGAGCCTGCCTTCCCTGGCTAGCCAGTCAAAAAGCCGGCGCTCAAGACCTTGGCTCATCCGTTCGTTGGATTCAGCTGGGAGGGCATCGAGCTCTACTAGGATTTTCAGCCGCTCGCTCTCGTAGAGGTCGCGGAAGAACCGCAAAAGGGCGAGCTCATATCCGTCAATATCCCGCGGCATTGGCGCTGTCTCCCCTGCGCTGTCCTCCACGCCCTCTGCGGGAACCAGCTCAACGATTGGCTCGGCCGCCGCATCACCTCCACCTACATCCGCTTCCTTTGCGGGCGCGGCCGGGGCCGGACCGATCTTCTTGAAGTTCGGCGAACCCAGCGTGAAGCGCGGATCCTTCCCACCCAGGCGCTTGTCGTCCGCCTCGAAGCACGTCTTGGCCGGGTTCCATGCGCGCGGGTGTATCGTGATAACGAGGCTGTCGGTGCCATCTTCCCAGTCGAATTCGATGATATTGTATGTGAAGGTATAGATCTCGTTGGACCTAAACGGGACCGCGGCACCGGCCGCGAGCATCATCACATCGCAGCCCTCGTTGACCTCGTCAATGTTGACCTTGGGATTGTGTTCATGTCCGGAAATGAACACCCGAGCCCGACTGCGCACATACTGACGCACATCTGCAGCGTCCTTGTACCAGTTCAATGGATGGTGGGCGAGGACAACGTTCTCCTCACCCGCGTGGCGGGGGATGACGAACTGACGTTCGCCCATCACGAGCTCAGGCTGATCGTCCCGCTCCTCTCCATGGCACAAGAGTGAAGAATTGAGACGAACGAACCTGATCCAGCGTTCCGGGCCCACCTCGATGCGCAAATTGGTTGCGTACTTCGCCTCCTCGTCGAGGCCACAGTTGTAGCCGATACAGAACCGGCCATATTCCTCGAATCTGGAGAAGAGTGTCGCGCGGTCGTGATCGTTCGAGATCACTTTCTCATATTCAGCCGGACCACCCGCCCGAATAAAATCGAGGAGCTTGCCACCGCCGATCGATAACTTGTCGCGATCGAGGTCGTGATTCCCTGGGATCATCTGGACCCGATGTATGGGGCACCCGATAGCCTCGGCGAGTGTATCCAACCACTTACCGGCGGCTTCGTATTGTTCGGCCTTACCAGAATAAGCGATGTCGCCAGTGACGAGGATGCCCTGCGCCACTCCCGATGGCAGATTGGCGATCACCTCAGCGGCGTCCGCAACAAGCTCCTTCTTTACATCATCATGGATGTGAACAACGTGGTCGCGTTCCTGGCCGAAATGAATGTCCGATACGTGGACGAAGATCGCCGCCATCAATCCCCCAATTCGCAATCATTGTCCGACGGATCTATATATGTTCTTCCGAAGGTTATTTCTATCGAAAAGGCCCGCTGTTGATGTGATGAACGTCGCCTGCAACGAGACTCATTCTTGACATGTCGAGCAAAGTGGTATCGATCGACATGGCCAAGATCATGCCGTCCGCAATTGGGGACTTAGTCTCATCCTGGGAGACCGGGAAGTCGGTTCGTCCTTGATGTTCGTGGAGTCGAAGCCGGATCGCCGAAAGCTTGTTCCGGACAGTTACACCAGCCCTGCGGCATGACCAAATGATGGGATCAAGATAGGAGGTAAAATGAGTGGCGCAAAAAGGCTGATGGCCGAACGTGAGGAAATTCGTAGTTGGGCGGAGAGCGTGTTGATAGAGCACGGTGCAGCTAGCGAATGTGAGAACCACGGTTACGTCACCGACAATCTCGATAGCGGCGCGCTTGACGAGGCGGTTGCCTCCGCTCGGGAGAAGCCATTTGACGGTATGTCCGCGGACGAAGCAGAAGCAGCGGTTCGCGACACCCTCAACGATATCGGTGATGAGTGCCCTGGCTGCGATCCCGGAGATTGACGCGCACACTCTCTCTGAGGGGCAATTCCGACTTACCACCGCTCGGTCGATACGGAATTTCGCCTTCCGGGGCTCTGGCAGACCTAGCGCGCTTCCTTAAGCGAGCGTAGAACAATGCCTCGCCAATGCTGGGGATTTCTACGACCGGCGACGCAGATTGGCCATCGGCGAACAAGTCGAAAGCTTGAGGGAAGGCCGCTGATTTTTTCGAGTCCGAGGGGGCTGGATGGGTTGCGGCCTTTTCACCAGACCACCCCAGCCTGAGTCGGTGGCAAAACACCCAGCCGAAAAAAGGCATCGTCGTCGTTGTTCATGATCCCCCATTGCTAATCCCGCCCCGGGGAAATCGATCCTGGTTCTTTGTCTAATATGCTAGGATCTGGCGTGTGATGCAGGGTCTTCCAGCGATGCTCGGTCACTTGCCATGACGTCTTCTTCGCACAGCCGACGATAAGGTTGCCGTTGATGCGATGACAACACGGTTATGGTCGGCCGCAACGATTCGCCAGAGTCCAAGCGGAGCATCAGTTTATTCGCGAGCCGCATCCGCTGCCTTGATCTTGATGCAGAAGGAGCCGACGACTAGTTTCAGGCTACATCGTTACCTTGTGCCCGCTTTAGTGAACCACCTCGCCGCGCGTCAGTGGGGTGGGACTTGTCTGTCCGTGAAGGTTCACACTGACGGGCATGGTCAGCCCCGCCCGTCGCGTTGTCCAACTGACGCCGGTGCGAAGGCGATACGTTCCAACGACGTGACTGGAACTCGCAGGAACCTCTTTTCCAGCTTTCGATCCTGAAAATAAGGCGTCGATCCAGAAGCGATATTTGAGCCACAAGCTTTGAAGGCTGACATGACCTCCGCTTCGGGCGCTCCCGCAAAACATGAAACCGCTCCCTTTTCGATCATGACGAACTGCTGACCGTCCCAACGTGAAATGAAAGCTTTCGTATTGGTAAGATCCTGCTCGGCCATGGCGACCGGGATATGCCCAACTGCAAGATGTGCGAGAATTGTTAGAGCAGATTGCTGAGCCACATTACAATCGGCGCTTGTCGCGAGCTTCGATGCTTTATCAGCCTCATACAGTCGGCCGATCGCTCCGAAAGGCAGGGCGTTGTCCCAATCAACGACACAAGCGCGGATCAGCTCTTCTCCTGCCGCCGCCAGCTGAGCGAACTTAATCGCAGTTGACCGAGCCAGACTATCGGCGTCCCTTCCCGCTAAGCGTTCTGCGTAACGCGAGATCTTATTCGCATGCCTCAACCTGATTTCGTCTTGATGCTCGACGATCCAACGGATCCACTTTAGATAACTATGCCCTGAGTAAGTGCCTATGCGCGAAGACAATTCATCTGTTTGATTAGCGCGCCGTTCTTCCGTCCATGAGGATGGCCAAATACCCCCCTTCTCTCGGAGAGGAATAGCAATCGTCATCAATCGCGCATCTTGTCCACTGCCCTTTCGCCGCGTTTTTAGTGCATCTAGATTCTTTTCACCGGTTACGACGGCCGTCGTGCGCCAGCGCAGATCAGGGAAATTGGCACTTTTTGAACGAGCCTTCCCCCTCCCGTTCGCTGCAGTGTAGATAAAGGGGGACAAAGCTCGCTCGATTCCCGCATCATCCAACGTGTTCAGCTCATCAAATACAGCTACGTTGTCCGAGCAGTACTGCAATACCTCCTCGAATGCACGCGGCGTCGAATCGAAAGGGCGAAGCTCTCTATTCGATGGTGGGCAAGTAATCGCGTTGATAAGCGCGGCAAGCGTCGTTTTCCCGGTCCGACTCTCACCCCAGAAATAGATAACGGGACGCTCCGGTGACGGCAATAGACCCAAGAGAGGCTGAGCGAAGGCTATCATCGTCGCAGCCGCTAGGAAGTCGCTGTTAGTTGCGGCCTCATCGATGAAGTCGATTAGTTCATCGTTCCGCGCCTCTGGATAAGGAATGTACTGTTGACGCAAGTCCTGATGGAGAAAAAAGCCCGGGTTATTTTTTCCTTTGCATATTTGGCCGTCGAAGACGAAACAGTTCCCGTGCCAACCGCTCCGGACCGCTACCTTCGCGGAGGACGGACGAACGTTTTTCAATGCTTCGGCCAACTGCTGCTTGATGACAGGTCGATCGAAAAACTGCAGCCCAGCGTTAATAAGCTCCGGCACGCATTTTCCGGGATCGGTTGCGTCTTCGGCGGGCATCCAGATACGCACGACTGGGCTGCTACCAACCCTGGCATAGACACCTAGATATGGCCTGGTTTCACCCTCGACTTGGGCTCCATTCGTTACCTCAATCACCAACTCTTCTGGCATCAGGCTCTCCGTTTTTTACTCACTTGCTTGCCGCGAAAATTCACCGCCCTCGCAGCGAGGATGCAGAACGAACCTCGCCCTGCAGTTTCGATACCCACCTCGCAAATCGACCCATCATGGCCTCTAATTGTCATGTTCGATCCCCGCTTTGAGTAATTCATCGATAATTGGCTGCAAATCACGGTATTCGAATTTTTCAATCACTCCGGCCGGAGGGCCGATACTGATAAGTAATTCGGTGACGTGATGACCAGCCATCCAAGCCAGCCATTCGACCTTGGCTGCTCCTGTCAGATGATTTGATCTGCCACGGATCAGGCGGCCATCTACTCCCACAATTTGACTTCGAAGTTCGGGGACCTGCTTAAAGAAATAACTCAGGACTCGGGCACGGTCCGCTGGCGTTCTCACAGGCTCAAGTTGTACCGGCCGAAGAGCCGAGGATCGCTTTTTCAATACGGATTTAAAAGCAGCTCGAAGGTCCATGCTGGGCACGCCGTCAACAAGGAGATGGCAGTGAGGTTCGAACAAAACGGCGTCATCCGACGTAGGAGTCGCGGATATTTCCACCATGCCAACAGCCCAAATTTCAGAGAACGATTCCTGGAGCGGCGTCAGCGCTTTGCGGATTCTCCGTTTATACGCAGCAAGGTTGAACCGCTTGAGAGCGCCAGACCGCCGCCGATCAGCGGTATCGGCAAAGGTTAGATGGTAGAGATTTGTATAAGTGGAGGAGAGCGACTGATTTAGCTCTCCTAACGCCCAGGCTCGGGCGCGGAATTGTTCGAAGGCGCAAGCGGCACTCGCTCTGCGTAGATCAACCCTGTTCCAATCGACGTGTAAGGCATCGGAGGCGAAATCCACCTTCGCTGCCTGGAGGGCTTCAAGCCGGGCCAACTGCGTAGCAACGATGCCATCGACCGAAAACGTACTAGAAACATGGATGCTCTTCAGGCACGCCCGGACCTCAAATTCGCGTTCGTGCAGATAACGCTCGATCCCCCTTCGGGGAGTCAGAATTCTAGCCATGAGCAAGCCCCTTCAAGCGACGTGTACTGAGTGTCGTCATCGAGGGATGGAGTGGGCTGGATGATTTTTGTTCACAATTGAGCGCGTCGCGCGGCCCTTCGGCAGCGTGATAATCCATGCGTCACCTTTTAGTTGGAGGAGTAGGTGGCCCAGCGGGGAGGCAGCAATTTCGCCGCCTCCCGCCCGGAAAATTTGCTAGTCCAAAAGATCTCCGAACGCTGTCAGATCAAGCTGATCACAACATCCAGGTGCCTGAACAAGGCGATTGGCTTGGACACCCACACCAAACGTGACGACACGGTCACAGACACGGTGAACGCCGTAGTTCTGCGCGACCTCGCACAGCAAGTCCTTCTTCTTAAAGCAGGACGGCCTTGCCGGACTATACAAGCTCCGCTTGATGTAGTTGTACAGCAGGATCTCATGGAGAAATGCGCTGTCGCCAAAATTCCTCGTAATGTTCTCATGCGGAGCAAGAGCAGTGACGCCATCACCGAAATCTTCGAAGATAGAAGCGACCTTCGCGGCAGCTTGAGCACGCCGCGTGCAGGAGAACTCAATCGCGACAACTTTGCGGCGGCGAGCCAGGTCCAGGATCAAACCGGTCGTGCCGATGAAGATGGAGTCCCTACGGGTAAGCGAAGAGGCGAGGCGGCGAAGCAAACGGTGAGCTGCCGATATTTGGATTCTTCGCGCGTCACCAACATTGACAGATAAATCTTCGAGAATGAACGCGCCGCGATACCAGGATCGCCGGTCGAATTGCTCTTTACGGCGGAACCCTGACAATACCGAAGCCATGTCAGAGCCGCACTTGAGACACCGCCCGTCCATACAGGGAGAACCGCTGTTACATGGGGGAAGCGGCGGATCTCGCCCTTCGGAAGTGAAATAATTGTTCAGTACCCTTCGCTGGCTTTCGCCGAATTTTAGTTCCATAGCTGATCCTCTAACTTGGATTGGCGGCATGCGCTCAGCAGCAGCCAAGTTACAAAGCTTTTTTACCGTGTGATAATGGACCTCGCGGGCATCATTTGCCCAAGGTTTGCCCAAGCAACGACCAAGCCCGCTTGAGATAACGGCATCCTTATCGGGGGCGTTTGACCAGAAAGCCGTGATTTACGGCACAGTCAGTGCGTTGACATCGTAGGGGTCACAGGTTCAATCCCTGTCACGCCCACCATCCAGTTCAAAACGTTAAGAAATCCGCTTCGGCGGATTTCTTCGTTTCTGATCCTCCCCTTAATCTATTCGTTCCAAAACGGCGCACTTGCGCCCGAAATCCTTCACCAGCCTTGCTGGCGATTTGGTCATCTGCGGCTGTTATGGTGTTACGACATCAAGGAGGTCTAGATGGCGCAGTTCAAGAATTCGGAGCATCTCGTCCAGACGAAAGCACCGGCCTTTGAGAAGGATTGGATGCCGGGGCAGAAGGTGCCGAATGCCGGCATCTACCGGTGCAAGACCTGCGGCGACGAAATCGTCGTACACAAGGACGCGGCCATCCCTCAGATCCACCACGAGCACACGGTCCTCGGACCGGTAATCTGGAAGCTGCTCGTGTTCGCCCAGAAACATCCCTCGCGCCCCTGACCTCCGCATCTGCGCAGAACAGTTACCGCCGTTTCGAGACCGGTCTCTTTTTTCGTCGGAGCGTACCGAATCGGCCCCAACCAGCCTCGCAACACGACATCGAATATGCCAGATGCGACCTACCGCGTCCTTGATGCGGATTTTCCCCAATTTGCCCCGCCCGACCTTCGGCGGGGCTTTTTTGTTTCCGGGGCACGGTTCCTCGCGCTTAACGCCCCGAGGATGCCAGGGGAATCAGAGAATCGCATTGCCGGCGGCAAAGGCGAGCACGACGAAAATCAGGAAAACGACAAGGAAGATGAAGAACAGGATTTTCGCGATCCCTGCCGTCGCCGCGGAAATGCCCGAAAAACCGAGGAAACCGGAAATCAGCGAGATGACCAGAAAGATGAGAGCCCATTTCAGCATGGAATTGTTTCCTTCACGTTGATGGTCCGATAACGCGAAGAAATGTTCCAGGGTTCCCAATCAGCGCAGGACGTGGGCGGCTCCGGCCACGCCGATCGTCACCCGGTCGCCGACGACAAGCGTCTCGCGGCTGGGAATGTCGAGCCGGAAGGAGAAGCCTTGCGGATCGCCGCCAAGCCTGATCCGGACATCGGAGGTCGGACCGCAGAAATTCATCTCGGCGATCGTGCCTGAAGCCCCCTCGCCGCCATTGTGGCCGCCGGCTTGACTGACCGTGACCTGTTCCGGCCGCAGCATGATCTGCGCCTTGCCGCGATAGGCGGCATCGTCGACCGGCAGCACGCCCAGCGGGCTTTTTGCCTGTCCGTCGGCAATATCCGCCGGCATCACGATCGCCTCGCCGAGGAAAGCCGCCGTCGCCGCATCGACGGGCCTGGAATAGACCTCGCGTGGGGAACCGACCTGCGCGAACCGGCCGGCCCGCATCACCGCCACCTGGTCGGCGAAGGCGAGCGCCTCGCCCTGGTCGTGGGTCACCAGAAGCGTGGTGATGCCGGCGGCCGTCAGCACGTCGGTCACCGCCTTGCGGGTGGCGGCTCTCAGACCCGTATCCAGCGCCGAGAAGGGCTCGTCGAGCAGCATCAGCCTCGGCTTGCGTGCCAAGGCCCTCGCAAGCGCCACACGCTGCTGCTGGCCGCCTGAGAGCTGGTCCGGCTTGCGGGAGAGCATGGCAGCGTCAAGCCCGACCATGTCCATCAGCTCTGCGATGCGGGCATTCTTGACCGAGGCCTCCGCCTCCAGCCCGAAACCGATATTCTGCCGGATCGTCAGATGCGGAAACAGGCAGCCGTCCTGCGCCACGATGCCGATACCGCGCTTGTGCGCCGGCACCTGGGACGAGCCGTCGGCGAGCGTCTGGCCGCCGAACACGATGCGGCCTTCATCCGGGGCATCGAAGCCGGCGACCAGGCGCAGAAGCGTGGTCTTGCCGCATCCGGACGGACCGACGATCGCCGTGCGGCTGCCGGCTGTCACCGACAGGTCGATCCCGTCGAGGGCTGCGACGGAGCCATACTGTTTGCGCAGGGAGGTCAGGGTAAGCAGCGTCATCGCCCGGCGATCTTTTTCGATTGGTGATGGAGAAGAAAGGTGAGCGGCAGCGAGAAGGCGACCATCAGCACCGCATAGGGCGCTGCACCGGCATAATCGATCTCGCCGGTCAGCGCCCAGAAGGCCATGGCGAGCGTGCGGGTGCCGTTCGGCGCCAGCATCTGGGTGGCGGTGAGCTCGTTCATGATGCCGAGCGAAGACAGCGCAACGCCGGCCGCAGCACCCGGTGCGGCAAGCCGGATCGTGGTCGCGAGCAGCGCGTTGCCCGGCGAGCGGCCGAGGCTTGCCGCCGCCTGTTCGATCTCGACCGGCACCTGCGCAATGCTGGCCCGCAGGCTCACCAGCGCCCGCGGCAGAAACATCACCACATAGGCGAGCACGATGGTGGCAACGCTCTGGTAGAGCGGCAGCATGGTCCGCACGGTGATGGTGACAAGCGCCAGCGCCACGACGACGCCCGGCATCGAACTCGCGAGATAATAGCAGCCTTCGAGGAACCGGCTGGCGCGGGTCGGCCGGCGCACGGAGAGCCAGGCGATCGGCACAGCGGCCGCAGTCGTCGCAAGCCCGCCGATCAGGCAAATGACCAGCGTCTGCCACAGCGCCAACCCGACTTCGTCGACGCGCCAGACGCCGGCACCGCCGGCGATCAGCCAGCGACCGAGCGTCAGCACCGGAATGCCGAGCGCAAAGGCGGCGGTCGCGGCCGGCAGAAGGAGAGCGACGTATTTCCACCGGCCGAGCCGGGCGATCTTCGGCCGGCGGGCGACGCCGGAGCCGAGCCGCGCATACCGGCTGCGGCCGCGCAGCGAAGCTTCGAGGCCGAGCAGCACGAAACAGCAGAGCACCAGTACCAGCGCCAGCATATAGGCGGCGACACCGTTATAGGTGGACTGGAACTGGTCGAGAATGGCAGTCGTGAACGTGTCGAAGCGGATCATCGCAAACAGACCGTATTCGGCCAGCAGATGCAGGCCGATCAGCAGCGCGCCGCCGCAGAGGGCAAGCCGTAGCTGCGGCAGCACGACGCGCCGGAAGACGGCGAAGGGCGCCAGCCCCAGCGAAGCCGCCTGGTCCTCCAGAGCCGGATCGAGAAGCCGGAAGGCGGCGGAAAGCGGAAGATAGAGAAACGGAAAGTAAGCGACGACCGAGATCGCCACGCCGGCGGGAAGGCCGTTGAAACCGGGCCACAGCCCGATCCAGGCATAGGAATGCACGAAGGCCGGCACGGCAAGCGGCGTGACGCAGAGCCAGGACCAGAACCGCGCGCCCTGCAGGTCGCTGCGTTCCGTCAACCAGGCGAGCGCGACGCCCAGCACGGCGCAGATGGGAATGGTGAAGACGACGAGCTGGACCGTATTGGCCAGCAGATCGCCGACCCGCGAGCGGAAGATCAGCTGCGAGGCCATCTCCCAGCCTGTCACTACCGCTGCCCATAACACGAAGCCGAGCGGCAGGAGCGCCAGCAAGGCCACCACGACCGCGATCGTCAGCGTCCAGGACGACGCCGCCGGCAGGCGGTGTCGCGGCGCGATGGAGATCCTGGTATCTGTGGTGGAAGTCATTGCCGGTCCGAAAATACGAGACATCGCAGGTACGCCCTGCGATGTCTCCGTGCAACTGTTATCGGCCGCTTTTTAAAGCAGGCCGGCGGCGGTCATCATGTCGGTGACCTTGGCGTTGTTGAGGGTCGAAGGCTCGACCTTCGGGGCCTGCAGATCGGCGATCGGGGTCAGCATCTTGTTGGAAGCCTCCCCCTTGCCGACGGCGTATTCAAAGGCGGTACCGTCGCGCAAGATCTTCTGGCCGCCCTTGCCGGTGACCCACTTCAGGAAGGTCTGCGCCTGTTCCTTGTGCTTGGAGGAGGCGAGGATGCCGCCGCCCGAGATCGACACGAAGGCGCCCGGATCCTGGTTCTTGAAATAATGCATGCCGATGTTCTTGGTGTTCTCGCCGGTCTTCGCGACGTCGCCGAAATAGTAGTAGTGATAGATCAGGGCGCCTTCGAACTGGCCGGCATTGACCGCCTTCATCGCTGTCGAGTTGCCGCGGATCGGGGTCGCATTTTCCTTCATGCCCTTCAGCCAGGCAGCGGTCGCTTCTTCGCCCTTGAGCTGCAGCAGCGCACCGACGATCGCCTGGAAATCGGCGCCCGACGGAGAGGCCGTCCAGCGGCCCTTCCATTCCGGCTTGGCAAGGTCGAGCATCGACTTCGGCAGCTTGTCTCCCGTCAGCTTGGTCTTGTCATAGACAAAAACGGTCGAGCGGGCAGCGATGCCGACCCAGTTGCCGTTGGCCGGATGGAAACCCGGCAAAACCTGGTCGAGGGTTGCCTTGTCGACCGGCGCGAAAAGGCCCTTGCCGTCGACCAGCACCATGGCCGGCGAATTTTCGGTGAGGAACACGTCGGCCGGCGAATTGGCGCCTTCCTGGACGATCTGGTTGGCGACTTCGAGGTCGCTGCCCTGGCGGATGGTGACCGCGATGCCGGTCTCTTCCGTAAAGGCCTTCACCCATTCCTTGGTCAGCCCTTCGTGCTGGGCATTATAGATAGTGAGACTGTCGGCCACCTGCGCCGAAGCCGGCGACGATAGGGACAGAACGGAAAAAGCCAGGGCAACGCCCGCGGCCAAGGTGAATGAAGCTTTCAAGGTCGCCTCCGCAAGAGAGTCAGGAATTTGACGAGCCCGTCATAACCAAAGCAGAGATTTGTGGTCAAGTTTATTCCCGTGACAGGCATAACAAAAGCGTGATTTACCTTTAAAATACAAATAGATACAGCAGGAGACGCGAATTGATCGCGGCACCGGGCCGTGGTGTGCAAATTGTACTTGGGCGGAAATTGCCGCCGGCCGCATCGTCGCAATCTTCCGGCCCGCGGGCAAGTTGGCGACTTGCCGCATAAGTGCCGAAGCGGATTTCCGCGCAGGCCCACGAATCAGCTATGGCTAATTCGAACACATCGGGAACGGGCATGGCTGTTGCTTATCTGGAAAAGCTGAATGATGCGCAACGGCGTGCGGTCGAGCACGGCTCGGACGTGCCCAAGGGCGGCCCCGCCGGGCCTTTGCTGGTCATCGCCGGCGCCGGTTCCGGCAAGACTAACACGCTCGCCCATCGCGTCGCGCACCTGATCGTCTCGGGCGCCGACCCGCGCCGCATCCTGCTGATGACCTTTTCCCGCCGCGCGGCCTCGGAAATGGGCCGCCGGGTCGAGCGCATCTGCGCGCAGGTTCTGGGCGCAAATGCCGGCATCATGACCGATGCGCTCGCCTGGGCCGGCACCTTTCACGGCATCGGCGCCCGGCTGCTCCGCCTCTACGCCGAACAGATCGGCCTCGACCACGACTTCACCATCCACGACCGGGAAGATTCCGCCGACCTGATGAACCTGGTACGCCACGAACTCGGCTTCTCGAAGACCGAGAACCGGTTTCCCACCAAAGGCACCTGTCTGCAGATCTATTCCCGTGCGGTGAATTCCGAAACGCCTCTGGACGAGGTGCTGAAACTCTATTTCCCCTGGTGCTCCGCCTGGGAACCGCAGCTCCGCGAACTGTTCGCCTCCTATGTCGAGGCCAAGCAGGCCCAGAATGTCCTCGATTACGACGACCTACTGCTTTACTGGGCGCAGATGATGAGCGAGCCGGCGATTGCGCAGGATGTCGGCGGCCGTTTCGACCATGTCCTCGTCGACGAATACCAGGATACCAACCGCCTGCAATCGTCGATCCTGATGGCGATGAAGCCCGGCGGCATCGGCCTCACCGTGGTGGGTGACGACGCCCAGTCGATCTATTCCTTCCGCGCCGCGACGATCCGCAACATCCTCGATTTCCCGAACACGTTCGATCCGCCGGCCAATATCGTCACGCTCGACCGCAACTACCGCTCGACGAACACGATCCTCGCCGCCGCCAACGGCGTCATCGATCTTGCCCGCGAGCGCTTCACCAAGAACCTCTGGACCGAGCGCCAGTCTGAGGAGCGCCCCCGCCTCGTCGCCGTCAAGGACGAGACCGAGCAGGCCAGTTACATCGTCGAAAAGATCCTCGAAAACCGCGAAACCGGCATGACCTTGAAACAGCAGGCCGTGCTGTTCCGCTCGTCGCATCATTCCGGGCCGCTCGAAGTCGAACTCACCCGCCGCAACATCCCCTTCGTGAAGTTCGGCGGCCTGAAATTCCTCGACAGCGCTCATGTCAAGGACATGCTGGCGGCGCTGCGTTTCGCCCAGAACCCGCGCGACCGCGTCGCCGGCTTCCGGCTGATGCAGCTCATCCCCGGCATCGGCCCGCAGACGGCCGGAAAAATCCTCGATGCGATCGCCGCCGATCCCGAGCCGCTCGCAGCCCTCCAGGAAATCCCGGCCCCGCCGCGTTCCGGCGCCGACTGGTCGGCCTTTGTCGACATGCTCGCCGCCATCCGCAGGGGCCAGGGCTGGCCGTCCGAGATCGGCCTTGCCCGCCAGTGGTACGAGCCGCATCTCGTCCGCATCCACGAGGACGCCGAGACCCGCAAGGCCGACCTGCTGCAACTCGAACAGATCGCCTCGGGTTATGCCTCGCGTGAACGGTTCCTTACCGAACTGACCCTCGACCCGCCGGATGCGACCAGCGCCGAATCCGGCACGCCTCTGCTCGACGAGGACTATCTGATCCTCTCAACCATCCATTCCTCGAAGGGCCAGGAATGGCGGTCGGTCTTCCTCTTGAACTGCGTCGACGGCTGCATCCCCTCCGACCTCGGCGTCGGCTCGACCGCCGAAATCGAGGAGGAACGCCGCCTCCTCTATGTCGCGATGACGCGCGCCAAGGACCACCTGCACCTGATGACGCCGCAGCGCTTCTTCGTGCACGGCCAGGCCTCGCAGGGCGACCGCCACGTCTATGCCGCCCGGACCCGCTTCATCCCGGCGACCTTGCTGCAATTCTTCGAAACCGCCGCCTGGCCGGTCGTCGCCCAGATGACCGACGCCGAACGCCAGGCCCGCCACCAGGTCCGCATCGACGTCACCGCCCGCATGCGCGGCATGTGGCGGTAACAAAACTGTCCTAAGACTCGCCATCTTCCACGGAACCGGACGAATTCTTATGGACAAAATCGCAGTCTTCGACGGGCATAACGATGCGG
Source organism: Neorhizobium sp. T25_27 (assembly GCF_002968565.1). Classification (NCBI taxonomy): domain Bacteria; kingdom Pseudomonadati; phylum Pseudomonadota; class Alphaproteobacteria; order Hyphomicrobiales; family Rhizobiaceae; genus Neorhizobium; species Neorhizobium sp. T25_27. The sequence goes on along the minus strand of NZ_PVBJ01000011.1, from coordinate 82,343 downwards.
TCCAGTTCATGCTGGACTACAAACCCGGCGGCCGGGATTTTTTGGCGCGCTCGGATGCCGGCCATCTCGATCTTCCCCGCGCGATCGAAGGTAACCTTGTCGGCGGATTGTTTGCGCTGCATGCCCATCCGGAGCGCAAGCCGGAAAACGATTTGACGGTTACCGACGATGGTTATGAGGTTCGTTACGCCGACGCCCTGGAAGAGGGTTATGCCCGCCGGCTGATCGACGCCCAGCTTGCTGCCATCAATCTATTGATCCGGCGCTCAAGTGGCCGGATGCGCCTCGCGACCGATGTCGGCAGCATCGAGACGGCCCGGGCGGAATCCGCCTTTGCCGTCGTTCTTCATATGGAAGGCGCCGAGGCGATCGGCCCCGATCTCGACTATCTCCATGTCCTGCACATGGCGGGCCTGCGTTCGCTCGGCCCGGTCTGGAGCCGCCCGAATATATTCGGCTACGGCGTGCCTTTCGCTTATCCGAGGTCGCCTGACACCGGCCCAGGCCTGACGGATATTGGCAAGGAACTGGTGAGAGCCTGTAATGCCCTCGGCATCATGATCGACCTTGCGCATCTGAACGAACGGGGCTTCTGGGATGTGGCCGCCTTGAGCTCCGCTCCCCTCGTCGCGACGCATGCCTGTGCTCATGCACTCTGCCCCTCCACCCGCAACCTCACCGATCGGCAGCTTGACGCCATTCGCGATACGGACGGGGTCATCGGCTTCAACCTCGCCGTCTACGATATCCGTGCCGACGCGCATCTGGACGAAAACACGCCTCTCGACACCGTTGTCTCCCACATCAGATATCTGATCGATCGCGTTGGCGTGGACCGCGTGGCGCTCGGGTCAGACTTCGACGGCACGGTCGTGCCCCGCGAGATCGGAGATGCGAGCGGCCTGCCGCATCTCTTCGCTGCCATGCGCAAGGCCGGTTTCGACGAACCGACCTTGAGAAAATTTGCCTTCGACAACTGGCTCCGCGTCTTTCGCCTCACCTGGAAGAACGGCTGAACGGCCGTATTCCACCAAACCTGCCCCCTCGCCTGTCGCATTGACTCCACCCGACCCGGATGGGAAACAACCGGCATCGTTCAGACGGGAGGGGATGAATGGCCAGCCGCAAAATCGTTCTGGTTCAGGGTGCCTGGGGTTCGAGTGCGAGCTGGACGCCGGTTGCCGATATTCTGCGGGGCATGGGTCACCAGGTTTTCGTGCCGAGCCTCACCGGGCTCGGTGAACGCACTCACCTCTTCTCGGGCGCCATCAATCTCGACACCCATATCGGCGATGTCTGTGGCCTTATCGAAGCGGAGGGCCTGGAGGAATTCGACCTCGTCGGCCATTCCTATGGCGGCATGGTGATTACAGGCGTCGCCGATCGTTTCGCGGCCCGCATCCGCACGCTGACCTATCTCGACGCTTTCCTGCCGGAAAACGGCCAGTCGGCGCTCGATCTGCTTGGCCCGGAAGTGGCGATGGCCAACCTTGCCATGGCCGGCGAACTCGGCGGCGTCGCGGTGCCGCCGCCTGCCCGTCACACGGCCCGCGTGCCGGAACATCTGCGCCATTACATGACCAGCCGCTCGTCGCAGCCGTTCGCGACGATGATCCAGAAGATCAAGCTGTCGGGTGACTATCGGAAGATCACGAAAAGGCTTTACGTCTCGGCCAATATCGACCAGTCGAAGATCTTTTCCGGCATCTACGCCAAGGTTGGCGCCGATCCGTCCTGGGCATCCATGGAAGTGCCGAGCGGCCACATGCTGCAGCTCGAAATGCCGGACGAGGTCGCCCGCATCATCCACGATTTCATCGGCTGATTTTTTCGCCCGTTCAGTCAGGCGAGACGAAAGCGGCGGCGAAAACAACCGCCGCCGCTTGTCCGGATCACTTTCCGATCGGCTTGATCGACAACAGGATGTCGACCAGTTCCTTCTGGTGCTTTTCCTCGTCGCCCTTGGTTCCCCAATAGGTGACGACGAGGCCCTTGGTCGGCGACGTCTGGATCAGCGCAAGCCCGACGCTCACCGGGCCGTTCTCGTCCTTGCCGTCCCAATCGAGCGTGGTCATCTGCATGCCGTTGAACTCCTCGACCGGAGTTTCCTTCAGCGTCTTGGGATCGACGGTGACGCCAACCTCCTTCAGGAAATCGATGGCGTCCGTAACGGTCTTGTCCATCGACTTCAGCTCCGCGACATCGGCGGAAAGATAGACGGCGTCGTCGCTGGACGTGGCATCGACGCCGGTGTCGGTTTCCTTCGGGTTCCAGCTGTCGGGGATCTTGATGCTGGCGATCGGAGCATCGCTCGGGAACTTGAGTGTTTTCGCCTCAGCCAGCATGGGAGCGGCCATGACGAGCACGGCAATCAGGAGAGCTTTTTTCATCTGTGAATCCTTAAGAAATGGGGACCGCAGATGCTTCTACCAGCGGCGAAAATCCGTTTAGCACGCAGCCCTTTAAGAATAGGTGGAGCAAACATTCAAAAAGCCGGGGAATTCCGCCAAACTCGCGTTAGGGTTTGCCACCTCCCCTTCCGCCGTCGCTGGCAGGCACCTGCTGATCCATGCCAAACCGCAAGATCGGTCGAGCGCGTCATATTTGAAAGGGCGTAGATGGTGTCGCCACGGAGGAAGACTATGAAGGCGCCACTTGAAAACTACCATGCCCGAATGCAGCGGGTGCTGGACCATATCGACCAGCACCTGGACGATGATCTGGGCCTGGACGCGTTGAGCGGCGTTGCGGCGTTCTCGAAATACCATTTCCACCGGCAGTTCGCGTCCACCTTCGGGGTGTCCGTACATCGCTATGTCCAGCTTGCCCGTTTGAAGCATGCTTCGCACCGGCTGGCTTCGAAGGACGCTCCAAGTGTCACGGACGTAGCGATGGATGCCGGTTACGATGCACCCGACGCCTTTGCCCGCGCCTTTCGGCAAAGGCTTGGCCAATCGCCTTCATCATTCCGGAAGTCGCCCGACTGGGCACCGTGGCTTGCGGCCTTCGGGCCTTTGAACAATGCGAGGAGCAAGCTCATGCAGATTACCTATACCCACGACGACGTGACTATCCGCGATGTCCCCCCGACGCCGGTGGCGATCATGGAGCATCGGGGCGACCGGGCAACACTTGGCGATACCATCGAGCGCTTCATTGCCTGGCGCAAGGCGGCCGGCTTATCGCCTGAGACGAGCCCGACCTTCAACGTCTTCCGTTCTGAGAGGACCCCTGCGATCCCGGCCGATTATAGCATGGACCTGTGTGTCGGGACTGACCTGCCGATTGCGCCCGATGACGCACAGATGAAACCAGGCGTGATCCCCGGCGGGCGCTGTGCGGTCCTGCGCGTCTTCCATGATACCCACAATTTAGAGCCCGCCGCGCTCTTTCTTTATCGGGATTGGCTTCCAGCCAGTGGGGAGGACGCACGCGACTTCCCCATCTATTGCCAGCGGCACTTCTCCCTCTTCCCGGGCGCGCAGGTCCATGATGTCGTCGTGGAACTGTTCCTGCCCTTGAAATAGCAGCGCTGGACGGCGGCCGGTCTCGGACATTCGGTATTTCCGGCCTAGCTCGGGCTCCGCCCGCCGCCGCGCCGTTCCAGAAGCTCGATCTGGATCTGCTGCATTTCCGCCAGCCGCTCCCATTGATGCGCCATCTGGTGATCAATCTTTTCGTGGAGCTGGCGGATTTCGAGTTCGGCGCGCAGGTTGATCATGTAGTCGTTCTCGGAGCGCAGCCGGTCCTTCTCCTCCTGCCGCCTCTGGCTCATCATGATGACAGGCGCCTGCAGCGCCGCAAGGCAGGAGAGCACCAGGTTGAGCAGGATGAACGGATAGGGGTCGAAAGGCTGGGAGAACAGGCCGACGACATTGATCCCCATCCAGACGACCAGCACGCCGAGGAAGCTCAGGATGAACGTCCAGGAGCCGCCGAAGGTGGCGACCTTGTCGGCAATCCGCTCGCCGAAGGTGGGGTTGCGCTCGAGCAGGTCGCTGGCGCTCGTCTGCACCGTCGAGGCGCCCTTTTCGAAACTGTCGAGCACGCGCCTGTCGAGATCGGAAAGCTCGCCGCGCTCTTCGTCGAGCAGCTTTTCCACATAACGGCGGCGATAGCGGCCGAGGTCCTCGTCGCAGATATAGCTGTCGGCTGTGCAGTCCGGGACTTCCTCGGCGACCATTGCCACGAGGTTCGGCCGCAGGTGTCCGGCCTTGTGCATTTTCGAGAGCGGAAAAGTGCGGCCGCAGACGACGCATTGCCCTGTCTTGGTCGGAGCCAGATGCCTGCTCATTTCACGCATCTTCCTTCTTCTTCGCATGCGCGTGAAGCGGCGAGAGGTGGAAGAGGCGCGGCGAGAATTTGGCCCGGAACTCTTCCGAACGGCCGATATAGATGAGCGTCACGCCGTCGAGACGGCTGAGCACGTTCAGCAGCCGCTGCTGGGTTTCCGGCTCCAGGCCTTCCAGCACGTCGTCCATGATCAGCCAGGCCGGCTTACGCAGCACCGCGTTGGCGATCGCGAGCGCTGCCTCCTCGTCCTTGTCGAGCAGTCGGTCCCAGCGCTCCACCTCGTCCAGCCGGTGCACGAGGCGGTCGAGCCCGACCTTCTCCAGGGCCTCGGTCAGCGCCTTGTCGTTGATGTCGCTCAGCCCGTCCGGATAGGTCATCACCTCGCGCAGCGTCGCCGTCGGCAGGTATCCGTCCTGCGGCATCAGGATCATGCGGCCCGCGGGCGGCAGGGCGATCTCGCCGCGCCCCCAGGGCCAGATGCCGGCCAGCGCCTGGAAAAACAGATGCCGGTCGGCGCCGGGATCGCCGTTGATCATCACCCGCTCGCCCGGCTTGATGGCGCAATCGCCCTCGACGACGCGCACCCCATGTCCGGCCTCGCCCTGCTCGGGCGCGCCGTAAACCGTGATGCCGCAAACGCTGATGCCCTCCCCCTGTTGCGCCTCTCGATAGGCGATCACCCCGCCCTCCTCAGCCGGCGTATCCATGGAGAGCAGCGCGTTGCGGAAGGAAGAGACGCGGTTCAGCGTTGCCCGCCAGTCGGCGATGACGCTGAAATTGACGACGTACCAGCGAAGCGCCTGGTTGACCTGGTTGAAGGCGCCGACCGCCATCATCAGCCCGCCGAAGGAAAGTTCGCCGGAAAAATACATCGGCGACGCGATGATGATCGGCGCCACCAGCGCCAGCCAGCCGAACCCGGCAGAGACCCAGGTGAGGTTGGCGAGCGCCCAGGCGAGCTTGCGCAGCATGCCGAGCACGCCGTCGATCGCAAAATGCACCCGGTCGCGCTCGCTTGCCTCACCGCGCGCGAGCGTGATCGGCTTGAGGTTCTCGTTGGCGCGCACCAGGGCCGAGCGCAGGTCCGCTTCCCGGGCATAACGCTCGGCGTTGAGCTTCGGCAAAAGGTTGCCGACGACGTTGCTGAGCACCGAACCCAGCAGCGCATAGAGGATCGTCGTCCACACCATATAGCCGGGGATCGAAATGGCGCGGTCGCCGAAATGGAAGACGAAATTCGACGAGATCGCCCAGAGCACGCCGATGAAGCTCGCGAGCAGGATCGTCGAGTTGACGAGCCCGATCGCCAGCGCCGTGGTGTTTTCCGCCAGGATGCGCGTGTCCTCATGCAGCCGCTGGTCGGGATTGCTGGCGATCGAGCCTGCGCGGCCAAGCTTCAGCGCCCGGCCGGGCTTCAGCCAGACATCGGCGAGGTCGCGCGCCAGCCCCTCGCGCATCCGCAGGGCGGTAATCTGGTTCAGCCACTGCTGGATGACGTTCAGGAGCGTCAGCGAAAAGGCGATAATACCAAAGACGACGAGCTGGTTCAGAAATTCCGGCATGTCGCGCCGTTCCAGCGCATCGTAGAATGGTCCGTTCCACTCGTTCAGACGGTATGTCGCATAGGTCGTTGCGAAGATGACGACGAGCAGGGCCGCGGTCAGTACCAGGACGCGATTGCGCACCGGCGCATTCCAGAATGCCTTGCCCATCATGCGGAGCTGCCCCCCCAGGGAAAGTTCGAAGGCCGGCACTACACCTTCGGAATTCTGCGACATCTACTGCGACTCCTACAATCACCCTCGTCACCCCCAACTTAGCACGCGTTTGCGGCTTATGCAGCTTCAAGGGTCCCGTTTGGTTTATATGGGGGTCGAACCAGCCGGATGCATCCAACGTCTTCGTGAGGTTCATCCGGCGTCCGCGCCGCCGAACCCCACCGAAAAACCGCCCGACAATGTTCGTCACGCGCCACCTCCTCTCTTCACTTTTCCCAAAACCGCTTGCAAATTTCGCAGCCAAATGTTAATGACCGACCAGTCAGTCACAATTGGAGATACGCGGTGGCCGAGAGGAAAAGAGAGAAACGCGATCCGCAGCAGCGCCGGGCCGAAATCCTGGCCGCCGCCTTCGCCTGCTTTTCCGAACGCGGGTTCGCCGCCACCCGCATGGAGGATGTCGCGGCCCGTGCCGGCATCGCCAAGGGCACCGTCTACCTGCATTTTCCGGACAAGGAAGCGCTGTTCACCGAGCTCGTCTCGGGCATCGCCACGCCGATCCTCGGTCAGATCGACGGGCTGGCGGCCAACGAGGCAATCCCGCCGCGTTTCGCCATCTCGATGTTCTATACCCTCTTCAAGCGCGAGGTTCTGGAGACCGAGCGCCGCCACCTGTTGCGGCTGATCCTCGCCGAAGGCCCGATGTTTCCGGCCGTCACCGAGTTTTACCACCGCGAGATCATTTCGAAGGGTCTCGGCGTCCTGCGCATCCTGCTCGCCCGTGCCGCCGCCCGCGGCGACCTGCGCAATCCGGCCATTGCCGAAGTGCCGCAGATCGTCATCGCCCCGGCGCTGTTGTCGATCGTCTGGACGACGCTGTTCGAGGCCTACGAACATCTCGACACCCAAAATCTGTTCGATGCCTTTCTCGAAACCCTGTTCGTGCCGGAAGGAGGTGCGAAGTGAAGCGTATCCTCATCATCGCTATCCTGGCGGGCGCCGCCCTTGCCGCCCTGCCCTTCCTCTTCGCCGACAAGCCGCCGCGCCCTTACCAGGGCTGGGTCGAAGCCGACACGCTGTTCATCGGTGCCGAAAGTGCCGGCCGGCTCACTCAGGTCGATATCGCCGAAGGTGCGACGATCGCAGCCGGCGCGCCGCTCTTCAGGCTCGACTCCTCAAGCGAAGAGGCCGCCGTCGCTGCGGCCCGCGCCGCGCTTGCCCGCTCGCGGGCGGAACTGGATCTGGCGCAAGCCGCCCAGAAACGCCCCCAGGAGATCGACGTGCTGCGCGCCTCCGAACGCGAAGCCTCCGCCCGGCTGGAGCTTGCCGAACAGGATCTCGACCGCACCCGGGTTCTCGTCGAGCGCGGCACCGCGACCCGCGCCAATCTCGATACCGCGACCGCGACCGAGGCCGCCAACCGCGCCGCCCTCGAGAATGTCCGCAGCCAGATCATCCTCGCCGCCCTTCCCGCCCGCGATGAGGCGCTGCGTCAGGCAGAAGAATCCGTCGCCGCCGCCAGGGCCGATCTCGCCTCGGCGCAGGCAGCACTTGCCCGCCGCTCGGTTTCGGCTCCCGCCGCCGGCAGCGTCGAGACACTCTATTACCGCACGGGCGAAGTCGTGCCCGCAGGCCGCCCGATCGTCGCCCTCCTGCCACCCGAAAATGTCCGCATCCGCTTTTTCGTGCCCGAAACCGAAATCGCCCGCCTGTCGCTCGGCCAGCCGGTCCGCGTCGGCTGCGACGCCTGCCGGCCGTCCGATGCAAAGGTCAGCTTCATCGCCAGGAGCGCGGAATATACGCCGCCGGAAATCTACAGCCTCGAAGAGCGTGCAAAACTCGTCTATCGCATCGAGGCCATCCCTGCCGACCCGAAGGCGCTCCGCCCCGGCCAGCCGGTCGATGTCCTTCCGGGAGTTCATCCATGACCGCCGCCGAAACCTACCAAGTCGACGCCCCGGAAACGGTGATCGACGTCCACCACCTCACCAAGAGTTTTGGCGGCCGCAAGGTGGTCGATGATGTTTCCATGTCGGTGAAGAAAGGCCGCATCCACGGCTTTCTCGGCCCCAACGGTTCCGGCAAGACGACCACCATCCGCATGCTCTGCGGCCTGCTGACACCCGATAGCGGCGACGGCACCTGCCTCGGCTTCGACATCCTGACCGAGAGCGACCGCATCCGCCGCCGGGTCGGTTACATGACCCAGAAATTTTCGCTCTACCAGGACCTGTCGATCCGCGAGAACCTCGAATTCGTCGCCCGCGTCTACGGCCTCGCCGATCCGCGCGGCAAGGCGAGCGCCGCCATCGAGCGCCTCGGCCTCAAGGGCCGCGAAAAACAATTGGCCGGAGAACTGTCCGGCGGCTGGAAGCAGCGCCTCGCGCTCGGCGCCTGCATCCTGCCGGAACCCGCGCTTCTCCTCCTCGACGAACCGACTGCCGGCGTCGACCCGAAGGCCCGCCGCGACTTCTGGAACGAGATTCACGCGCTTGCCGCCAACGGCCTCTCGGTGCTCGTCTCGACGCATTACATGGACGAAGCGGAGCGCTGCCACGAGATCGCCTATATCGCCTACGGAAAACTGCTCGCCGAAGGCACTGTGGACGAGGTGATCGCCGGCACCGGCCTCGTCACCTTCGCCGTCTCCGGCCCAGGCGCCGACCGTCTGCAAGCGGAACTCGAACATGCTCCCGGTGTCGACATGATCGCCCCCTTCGGCACCAGCCTGCACGTCGCTGGCCGCGATGCCGCGACCCTGGAACAGGCGATCGCTCCCTATCGCGACAGGCCGGGCCTCAAATGGGAAAAGGGCGAACCGACACTCGAAGACGCCTTCATCGACCTGATGCGCCGCTCGGAGGACAATTTCAAATGACCCCGGCGCCCGGCAACACCAACGGCAATGGCAATGGCAGCTCCTTCGGCCGCTTCTGGGCGATGACGGTCAAGGAATTCATCCAGATGACCCGCGACCGCATCACGCTCGCTACCATGGTCATGCTGCCGATCATGCAGCTTTTCCTGTTCGGCTTTGCCATCAACACCACTCCGCACAACCTGCCGACCGCCGTGCTGATGCGCGAAAACAGCGATGTCGGGCGCTCCATCCTGGCCGCGCTGAAAAACACCGATTTCTTCGAGGTCAAATCGGTCGTCACCCGCGCCGAGGACATGGATGCCCTGCTGCAGTCCGGCGAGGCCCTGTTCGTCGTCGAAATCCCCGAAGGTTTCGAACGGTCGCTGCGCCGCGGCGATTCTCCCTCGCTGCTGGTCGCGGCCGACGCGACAGACCCGGTCGCTGCCAGTTCCGCGCTCGGCGCGCTCTCCGGCATCATTTCGACGGCGCTGGAAAACGACCGCCAGATCACCTTTGCGGAGCCCGTGAAACCCGCCTTCCAGATTGTCCAGCACCGCCGCTACAATCCGGCCGGATCCTCGACATTGAACATCGTTCCTGGCCTGCTCGGCACAATCCTGACGATGACGCTGCTGATCTTCACCGCCCTCTCCGTCACCCGCGAGGTCGAGCGCGGCACGATGGAGAACCTGCTCTCCATGCCGATCAAGCCGCTGGAGATCATGCTCGGCAAGATCGCTCCCTACGTGCTGATCGGCCTCATCCAGGCGCTGGTGATCATCGGCGTCGGCATCCTCGTCTTCCGCGTGCCGATCCTCGGCGATCCCCTGTCGCTGACCGCCGCCACCGCCCTCTTCGTCATCACCAACCTGTCGATCGGCTACACGTTCTCGACGATCGCGGCGAACCAGTTGCAGGCGACGCAGATGGCGATGATGTTCTTCCTGCCGAACATCCTCCTTTCCGGCTTCATGTTCCCCTTCGCCGGCATGCCGGGTTGGGCGCAGTGGATCGGCGAGGCCCTGCCGCTCACCCACTATATCCGCATCGTCCGGGCGGTGATGCTGAAGGGCGCCGATATCGGCGGCCTCGGCTACGATACGGCGGCGCTCGCCGCCCTGATGACCGTCGCCATGCTGATCGCGGTACGCCGTTTCCGCCGCACGCTGGATTGAGGAATAAAGCCGGTTATCTCGCGTCTGCGGTATAAGCTTGGATTCCGCCTTGCTTTATTCTCGTGCATTGCACAAAATCCTTGCAACGATCATCGATCGGCCCGGTAAAGCGGCCGGCAAGGGGAAGTATGTCGATCAAGGCGAGTGTCTACCACCTTACCCACTACATGTACGACAAGCCCGTCCGTCTCGGACCGCAGATCATCCGCCTCAAACCGGCTGCCCATTCGCGCACCAAGGTGCTCAGCCATTCGCTGAAGGTGACGCCCTCCAATCACTTCGTGAACCTGCAGCAGGATCCCTACGGCAACTACCTCGCCCGCTTCGTTTTTCCGGACCCGGTCACCGAGTTCAAGATCGAGGTCGATCTCGTCGCCGACATGACGGTCTACAATCCCTTCGACTTCTTCGTCGAAGAGGAAGCGATGAAATGGCCGTTCAGCTATCCGCCGGAACTGGTCGAGGACCTGTCGATCTACATGGTGCCGGAGCCGCCGGAACCGGCGCTGGCCGACTATCTGAAAACCTTCGACATGTCCCCGGACCAGCCGACGGTCGACATGATCGTCGGCATCAATGCCCGCCTGCAGCAGGCGATCGGTTACGTCATCCGCATGGAGCCGGGCGTGCAGACGCCGGAGCAGACGCTGACCTCGGCCATGGGCTCCTGCCGCGACACCAGCTGGCTGCTCGTCCAGATCCTGCGCCATCTCGGCCTCGCCGCCCGTTTCGTCTCCGGTTACCTGATCCAGCTGACGCCGGACCTCAAGGCGCTCGACGGCCCCTCCGGCACCGAGGTCGATTTCACCGACTTGCATGCCTGGTGCGAAGTCTATCTCCCCGGCGCCGGCTGGGTCGGCCTCGACCCGACCTCCGGGCTTCTGACCGGCGAAAGCCATATCCCGCTTGCCGCGACCCCGCATTTCCGTAACGCCGCCCCGATTTCCGGCGGTTATTTCGGCGAAGCCGAAACCTCCTTCGCCTTCGACATGAAGGTCAATCGCGTCGCCGAACATCCGCGCATCACCAAGCCGTTCTCGGACGAATCCTGGGATGCGCTCGACGCTCTCGGCGACCAGGTCGACCGCGTGCTGCAGGCCCAGGACGTTCGTCTGACCATGGGCGGCGAGCCGACCTTCGTGTCGATCGATGATTTCGAAGCCGGTGAATGGAACACCGACGCCGTCGGCCCCACCAAGCGCGAAAAGGCCGACATCCTGATCCGCAAGCTGCGCGAGCGTTTCGCGCCCGGCGGCTTCCTGCATTACGGCCAGGGCAAGTGGTATCCCGGCGAGACCTTGCCGCGCTGGACCTTCTCCCTCTACTGGCGCAAGGACGGCCGGCCGATCTGGAGCAATCCTGACCTCGTCGCCGAGGAAGGCCGCGACTACGGCGTCGGCGAGCAAGAATCCGCCAAGCTCCTGACCGGCATCGCCGCCGAACTCGGCATCGCCCCGGACATGGTCGTGCCGGCCTATGAGGATCCGGCCGAATGGATCATCAAGGAAGGCTCGCTGCCGGACAATGTCGATCCGTCGAATTCAAAGCTCAAGGACCCGGAGGAGCGCAATCGCATCGCCCGCGTCTTCGAGCGCGGCCTGACAAGCCCGAGCGGCTACGTCCTGCCCGTCCAGGCCTGGAACGCGCAAGCGGCCGGCAAGCGCTGGATCAGCGAGAAATGGCGCACCCGCCGCGGCCGCATCTTCCTGGTGCCCGGCGACAGCCCGGTCGGTTATCGCCTGCCGCTCGGCACCCTGCCTTACGTTCCACCCTCGCAATTTCCCTATATCCACGAAGCAGACCCCTCGATCCCCCGCCAGCCGCTGCCCGAGGCGATCATCCCGGCCGGCCGTGCCATGCCGGAATCCTCCTTCAAGGCAGGTGATGCCGCCAATCCCGGCCGCGTCGAACAAACCCTCGGCGAAATCGGCGGTGCGGTGCGCACCGCGGTTTCGGTAGAGGCCCGCGACGGCAGGCTCTGCGTCTTCATGCCGCCGGTGGAAAAGATCGAGGACTATCTCGAACTGATCGCCGCTGCCGAAAACGCCGCGACGGCGCTCGGGCTCGCCGTTCATATCGAGGGTTACGCCCCGCCGCATGACGAGCGCATCAACGTCATCCGCGTCGCGCCGGATCCCGGCGTCATCGAGGTCAACATCCATCCGGCCGCAAGCTGGAAGGAGACGGTTGCGACCACCACCGCGATATACGAGGAAGCCCGCCAGAGCCGCCTCGGCGCCGACAAGTTCATGATCGACGGCCGCCACACCGGTACCGGCGGCGGCAACCACGTCGTGGTCGGCGGCGCCAATCCGAACGACAGCCCCTTCCTGCGCCGCCCCGACCTGTTGAAGAGCCTGGTCCTGCACTGGCAGCGCCATCCGTCGCTCTCCTACCTGTTCTCCGGCCTGTTCATCGGCCCGACCTCCCAGGCGCCGCGCATCGACGAGGCTCGTCACGATTCGATGTACGAGCTGGAAATCGCGCTTGCCCAGGTGCCGGCGCCCGGCCAGGGCGAGCCCCCCCTGCCATGGCTGGTCGACCGGCTGTTCCGCAATCTTCTGACCGACGTCACCGGTAACACCCATCGTTCGGAAATCTGCATCGACAAACTGTTCTCGCCGGACGGCCCGACCGGCCGCTTGGGCCTCGTCGAGTTCCGCGGCTTCGAGATGCCGCCGAACGCGCGCATGTCGCTTGCCCAGCAATTGCTGGTCCGGGCACTGATCGCCCGCTTCTGGAAAAACCCGCTACAGGGCCGGTTCGTGCGCTGGGGAACGGCGCTCGCCGACCGCTTCATGCTGCCGCAATATGTCTGGGCCGACTTCATGGACGTCCTCCAGGACCTGCGAGAAAACGGCTTCGACCTGCGTCCCGAATGGTTCGAGGCACAACTCGAATTCCGCTTCCCCTTCTTCGGCGAGGTCGAATACGAAGGCTCAAAGCTGGAACTTCGCCAGGCGCTCGAACCCTGGCACGTGATGGGCGAACAGGGTGCGATCGGCGGCACCGTGCGCTACGTCGATTCATCGGTGGAACGACTCCAAGTCCGGCTCGAAACCACCAATCCGTCCCGCTATACCGTCGCCTGCAACGGTCGCGCCGTGCCGCTGAAAGGCACCGGCACCTCCGGCGTCTCGGTCGCCGGCGTCCGTTTCAAGGCCTGGCAGCCATCCGCCGGCCTGCACCCGGTCCTGCCGGTTAACACGCCGCTCACGTTCGACATATATGATACATGGTCCGGCCGTTCGATCGGGGGCTGCATCTATCACGTTGCCCATCCGGGCGGGCGTAGTTATGACACCTTCCCGGTCAACGGCAACGAGGCGGAAGCACGCCGCCTCGCCCGGTTCGAGCCGTGGGGGCATACGGCGGGCGGCTATACGCTTCTGGCCGAAACGCCCTCGCCCGAATTTCCGCTGACGCTCGATCTGCGCCGGCCGCAAGGAGTCTGAAACGCCCGATGTCCAAGGCACCGGCAACCGAACGCAAGGCAAAAGGGGGGATCGCTGGCGATCCCCTTCTCGGTTATGCCGCATTGCCCGGCGTTGCCGACGAGATGCTCGATGCGAACGGCCAGATCCGGCCGGTCTGGCGCAACCTGCTCTCCCATCTCGGCCGCATGACCGAGCACGAGCGCCGCGAGCGTTTCGCCCGTGCCGACCGTTACCTGCGGGATGCGGGCGTCTTTTACCGCACTTACGGCGCCCAGGGCAGCGGCGAGCGCAACTGGCCGATCAGCCACGTGCCGGTCCTCATCGACGGCAAGGAATGGGAGACGGTCTGCAAGGGCCTGACCCAGCGCGCCGATCTTCTGGAAGCGCTGATCGCCGATATCTACGGCGACAACAAGCTGGTGCAGGAGGGTTTCCTGCCGCCGGCGCTGATTGCCGGAAACGCCGAATTCCTCCGCCCGCTGGTGGGCGTCAAGCCGGTCGGCGGCCATTACCTGCATTTCTGCTCGTTCGAGATCGGCCGCGGACCGGACGGTAACTGGTGGGTGCTTGCCGACCGCACCCAGGCGCCGTCTGGCGCCGGTTTCGCGCTCGAAAACCGCGTCGCCACCACCCGCGCCTTTTCGGACATCTATGCCGAATCGCATGTCCACCGCCTCGCCTCCTTCTTCGGTGCCTTCCGCGATGCGCTGCAATCCCACAAGCAGAACCCGGAGGACCGCATCGCGGTCCTGTCGCCGGGCCCCGCCAACGAGACCTATTTCGAGCACGCCTATATCGCCCGCTATCTCGGCTTCATGCTTCTCGAAGGCGAGGACCTGACGGTCGTCGGCGACCGCGTCATGGTCCGCACCGTGGCTGGCCTGAAGCCCGTGGGCGTACTCTGGCGCCGCCTCGACGCGGCTTATGCCGATCCGCTCGAACTCAACCAGCACTCCCATATCGGCACCCCCGGCATGGTGCAGGCGCTACGCTCCGGCGCGCTCACCTTCGTCAACGCGCTCGGCTCCGGCATTCTCGAGACCCGCGCGCTGCTGGCATTCGCACCGACCGTCTGTCGGCGGCTGATCGGCGAAGACCTGATCATGCCCTCGATCGCCACCTGGTGGTGCGGGCAGAAAAAGGAACGTGAGCACGTCGCCAAGAATATCGAGCGCATGGTCATCGGGCCAGCCTATTCGCGGCTGCCCTTCTTCGACGACAACGGCCAATCGGTGCTCGGCTCGTCGCTGCGCAAGACGGCGAGGGACACGGTCGGCGACTGGCTCGCGACAGAGGGCGCCAAGCTGGTCGGCCAGGAGGTCGTGACGCTTTCGACCACGCCCGCCTACGTCAACGGCAAGCTCACGCCGAGGCCGATGTCGCTGCGCGTCTTTGCCGCCCGCACCGAACACGGCTGGCAGATCATGCCGGGCGGCTTTGCCCGCATCGGTGCCGGCGACGACGTGGCGGCGATCGCCATGCAGTCGGGTGGAGCCGCTGCCGACGTCTGGATCGTCAGCGACAAGCCGGTCGCGAAGGCGACGCTCCTGCCGCCCGAGGAAAGTTTCACCCGCAACATGCCCGGCAGCCTGCCGAGCCGCGCGGCCGACAATCTCTACTGGCTCGGCCGGTATATCGAACGGGCTGAAGGCGCCCTGCGCATTCTGCGCGCCTGGCACCTGCGCTATGCGGAGTCTGCCGATCCGAAAGCCCCGCTTCTGGCCGACGTCACCCGCTACCTGAAGGGCATCGATGTCGAGATGACCAAGGCGGTGCCGGCATCGCTTCTGCGCAACATCGACAGCGCCATCTATTCGGCGAGCAACATTCGCGACCGTTTCTCGCCGGACGGCTGGCTGGCGCTGACCGACCTTGCCAAGACCGCCCGCCGCTTCCACGACACCGTGCATGCGGGCGACGACGCCTCGCATGCAATGACGGTGCTCCTGCGCAAGCTCGCGGGGTTTGCCGGTCTGGTGCATGAAAACATGTACCGTTTCACCGGCTGGCGTTTCCTGTCGATCGGTCGCCACCTGGAGCGCGGCATGCACATGACCCGGCTGCTCGGCCACATGTCCGGCCCCGACGCGCCGGATGGCTCGCTCGACATGCTGCTCGAGATCGGCGACAGCGTCATGACCCATCGACGCCGCTACAACGTCGCCACGGCAAGGCTGACGGTCGCCGACCTCCTGGCGCTCGACCCCCTGAACCCGCGCTCGATCCTGTTCCAGCTGAACGAAATCCGCACCGAGGTGGAGCAATTGCCGAACGCCTTCGTCAACGGCCAGATGTCGCCCTTCTACCGTGAGGCGATGCGGTTGCATTCGGGCCTTGCGGTGATGACCCCGGAGGGCATGAACGACGACACCTACCAGAAGATCGAACTGGAGATGGAGAAGCTGTCCGATATTCTCGGCCAGACTTATTTCAGCTGATGCTTTACGACCTCTCCCTCCACATGGGTTATACCTACGACGTGCCGGCCTCGGGCGCCCGCCATGTGATCCGCCTCCTGCCGCTGTCCCTGCCCGACCGGCAGCGGCTGATCGCCGGCTCGATCACCGTCGGCCCGCATGCCGACGAGCGGACCACGTTCATCGATTTCTTCGGCCAGCAGGCGACATCCGTGCTGCTGCGTGCGCCGCACGAAAAGCTCGACATCCGCATGCAGGCCCGCGTCATGGTGGAAACCACCTCGATGACGGCGGACCTGTCGCCGGAACTGGCGACGCTCGCCGACGAACTGGCGGATTTCTGGTCGGTCGATGCCGCCTCCCCGCATCACCTGACCGGCGCAAGCCCGCGCCTTGCCGAAGAGCCGCTGATCGCCGCCTATGCCCGCGAGATCGTCAAGCCGGGCCAGACGGTGCTGGAAATCGCGCTTGGCATCTGCGCCCGCATCCACAAGGACTTCACCTACGACGCCAAGGCGACCGAGGTCGATACGACCCCGAAGGAGGCGTTCCGGCTGAAGCGTGGCGTCTGCCAGGATTTCACCCATATCATGATCGTGGCGCTCCGCAGCCTCGGCATCCCGGCCGGTTATGTCAGCGGCTTTCTGCGCACCATCCCGCCACCCGGCAAGGAGCGCCTCGAAGGCGCCGACGCCATGCATGCCTGGGTGCGGGTCTGGTGCGGCGAGACCATGGGGTATGTCGAACTCGATCCGACCAACAACATTCCCGCCGGCAGCGACCATATCGTCGTCGGATACGGCCGCGACTATTCCGACGTCGCCCCGGTCATCGGCATGCTCAAGGGTTACGGAAACCAGAATGCGGTGCAGGCGGTGGACGTCATTCCGCTGAAATCCTGAAATCCCGCTCCGTTTTGGCGCTGATTCTTGGCATTCCGTAAAATTGCAACGAATGGTTTAGGCCTTCCTATACCCGCCAGGAATACACCACAGGTGTTCAAATGAATTGAACTCTGGGGGCCATGATGAAGCACACAATTTTTGCGCGGCTGGCGAAGGACCGCGCCGGTAATTTCGGTATCATGACGGCTGCACTGCTTCCCGTCCTGCTGGCGGTCGGCGGCGTCGCGGTCGATCTGACACAGGCGATGGATCAAAAGAACCAGCTCCAGGCGCTGGCGGACGGCGCCACTCTCGCTGCGGCGTCCGCCATGGCCGCCAAGGGCACCATGACGACGGCGGAAGCCCAGAAGCTTGGCACCGACATGTATATCGCCCAGAAGATTAAGGAGCTCAAGAATTCCGGTGTTTCCGCTGAGACGCTGGCTGCGGAAGAGGCCAAGCTTCGAGCGAACACCGAGACATTGGTAACCTTCTCGGGCAGTTCCACGACGGCTGCCAGCTACGAGGTCCGCATGAAGTCGAGCTACGACGTACCGCTCAGCGGCCTGACCTCGTTCCTCGGTTTCCCGACCGTGCGCGTCAGCGTCGAAAGCGTCGCCGCGAGCGGCCGCGAAGGCAACGCCCTTTCCATGTACCTGGCGCTCGATGAATCCGGCTCGATGAAAGAGGACACGACGACGATCAATTCCGCCCAGCCGACCATACAGGAATCCTACAAGTGCGGCAAAAACAACAAACAGACCTGCTACAAGGATGTCCCCAACTATCTTACAAAAATGGAGTCTCTGAAGGCGGCTGCAGGGGTGATGTTTCAGGAGCTGGGAATAGCCGATCCTAACAAGACACTGATCCGTATCGGTGCCGATTCCTACACCCATGAGACCAAGGCGGAAGAAAGAATGGCCTGGGGCATGGCTAATGTCATCGACTATGTCAACGACCTACCGGATGTTCCTGCTGGCGGCACCGATGCCAGCGGCGCCATGGCCAATGCCTATGCTGCCTTGAAAAAGGCGAACGTCACCGAGAAGGCCGCTCATGACGCCAGTGGCAACACGAATTTCGAACGTTTCATCGTGCTCATGACCGACGGCGAGATGACCGGCTACAGCGGGACCTGGAACTCAACGATCGACGCCAAAGTCCGCGACATGTGCTTGAACGCGAAAAGTGACGGTCTGACGGATGCCGCAAAGCTGAAGCTGACGGAAGGGAAGCAGCTCACGGAAGAGGAGATGGGGAAGGGCATCAGGATCTACACGATCGCCTTCATGGCCCCGGACAGGGGCAAGAGCCTGCTGAACTACTGCTCCAGCGGCCCCGGCTATTATTACGAGCCGACCAACATGACGACGCTGGTGCAAACCTTCGGCGAGATCGCCCGCAAGGCTGCCCAGACCGGCACTCGCCTGACCAACTGAACCTGCCTTTCAGAAAGGCTGCAAAAACGCCCCGCCCTCACCGGCGGGGCGTTTTTCGTTGGTCTTGTCCGAGCGATACACGCAAAGATAAATCGGTCATTGCGCAGTGTCATAACGGTGCATAAACTGTCCTTATACATCTTGCCAGATGGACTGAATCGGACGCCCTTCCTCCCGCTCCCCCAGAAAGTTGGCGACATATGAACAACACGTCTTCTCCGGTCGAAATTCCTCAGCCGGCCCCCCGCAGCTCCCGTCCCGAGATCATGGCGGAAGAGATCATCGAGCGCCTGACCTACCGTATCGGCAAGGACGCGAAGGTGGCCAAGCCCCACGACTGGCTGACCGCCACCATCCTGGTGGTGCGCGACCGCATCATCGACACCTGGATGGAATCGACCCGCAAGGTCTATCGGACCGGCGGCAAGCGCGTCTATTACCTGTCGCTCGAATTCCTGATCGGCCGCCTGATGCGCGATGCCGTCAGCAACATGGGCCTGATGCAGGAAATCCGCGACGCGCTGTCTTCGCTCGGTGTGGATATCGACGTGATTGCGGTTCTGGAACCCGATGCCGCACTCGGCAATGGCGGTCTCGGCCGGCTCGCTGCCTGTTTCATGGAGAGCATGGCGACGGTCGACATCCCGGCCTATGGCTATGGCATCCGCTACGTCCACGGCCTGTTCCGCCAGCAGATGGCCGACGGCTGGCAGGTCGAGCTTCCGGAAAGCTGGCTTGCCCACGGCAACCCTTGGGAATTCGAGCGTCGCGAGAGCTCCTACGAAATCGGTTACGGCGGCACGGTCGAAACCGTCGGCGGGTATGACGAGACGCCGCGCTACGTCTGGAAGCCGGCCGAACGCGTCATCGCCATGGCCTACGACACGCCGGCCGTCGGCTGGCGCGGAAAGCGCGTCAACACCCTGCGCCTCTGGTCGGCCCAGCCGATCGACCCGATTCTATTGGATGCCTTCAACGCCGGCGACCATATCGGCGCCCTGCGCGAGAGCAACAAGGCCGAAAGCCTGACCCGCGTCCTTTATCCGGCCGACGCCAACCCGGCCGGGCAAGAACTGCGCCTGCGCCAGGAATTCTTCTTCTCGTCGGCTTCGCTTCAGGACATCCTGCGCCGCCACCTGCAGCAATATCCGGACTTCACGAACCTGCACGAAAAGGTCGCGATCCAGCTCAACGACACCCACCCGGCCGTGTCGATCGCCGAGCTGATGCGCCTCCTGACCGACATCCACGGCATGGATTTCGAGCAGGCCTGGTCGGTCACCCGCCAGACCTTCTCCTACACCAACCACACGCTGCTGCCGGAAGCGCTGGAAACCTGGCCGGTACCGCTGTTCGAGCGCCTTCTGCCGCGCCACATGCAGATCGTCTATGCGATCAACGCCCTGATCCTGATCGAGGCACGCAAGCAGAAGAGCTTCTCCGACACCCAAATCCGCTCGATCTCGCTGATCGACGAAAGCGGCGACCGCCGCGTCCGCATGGGCAACCTCGCCTTTGTCGGCTCGCATTCGGTCAATGGCGTCTCGGCCCTGCATACGGACCTGATGAAGGTCACGGTCTTCGCCGACCTGCACACGATGTATCCGGCCCGCATCAACAACAAGACCAACGGCATCACCCCGCGCCGCTGGCTGATGCAGTGCAACCAGGGCCTCACCTCACTGATCCAGGAAGCGATCGGCGACGAGTTCCTCGACAATACGGACGCCTTGCAGGGGCTCAACGCCCATGCCGACGACAGCTCCTTCCAGGAGAAGTTCGCCGCCGTGAAGCGGGCCAACAAGGTGCAGCTCGCCAACCTCGTCGGCAGCCGCATGGGCATCCGCATCGATCCGTCGGCGATGTTCGACATCCAGATCAAGCGCATCCACGAATACAAGCGCCAGCTGCTCAACATCATCGAAGCCGTCGCCCTCTACGACCAGATCCGCTCGCATCCCGAAATGGACTGGGTGCCGCGCGTAAAACTGTTCGCGGGCAAGGCGGCGCCGAGCTATCACAATGCCAAGCTGATCATCAAGCTCGCCAATGACGTGGCGCGCGTCATCAACAACGACCCGGCCGTCCGCGGCCTGCTCAAGGTCGTCTTCGTGCCGAACTATAACGTCTCGCTCGCCGAGATCATCGTTCCGGCCGCCGATCTTTCCGAGCAGATCTCGACCGCCGGCATGGAAGCATCCGGCACCGGCAACATGAAGTTCGCACTGAACGGCGCACTGACCATCGGCACGCTCGACGGTGCCAATGTCGAGATGCGCGACCATGTCGGCGAGGAGAATATCGTCATCTTCGGCATGACTGCCGACGAGGTCGCCAAGGTCCGTTCCGAGACCTACCAGCCTCGCGCCATCATCGAGAAGTCACGGGAACTTGCACAGGCGCTCAACGCCATCGCCACGGGCGTTTTCTCGCCGGACGACCGTTCCCGCTTCACGACCCTCACCGACGGCATCTACAATCACGACTGGTTCATGGTCGCCGCCGATTTCGATGCCTACGCGGACGCCCAGCGTAACGTTGACCAAATCTGGTCCGACCCTAAATCCTGGTATTCGAAGACAATTCGCAATACCGCCCGGATGGGATGGTTCTCCTCGGACAGAACTATTCGTCAGTATGCGTCTGAAATCTGGAGAGCCTGATGAAAAAATCGCCGCGCGTCGATGACGGGAGAGTCCCTGGGGAGATTCCGTTATCCGAGATCGAGGCGATTTTGGAAGGCAGGCATACCAATCCCTTTGCCGTCCTCGGGCTCCACAAGCTCGGGGACGCGTTCAGGGTCCGTTGCTTCGTTCCGGGTGCCGAGGCCGTCACCGCACTGTCGCTCGGCGGCGCCGAACTCGGCGAACTGACGCGCCGCCACGATGCCGGATATTTCGAAGGCCTCGTCAACGCCACCCACCTGCAGCCCATCCGGTACCGCGCCCGCCGCGGCGATGACGAATGGGCGGTCACCGACCCTTATACGTTCGGCCCGGTGCTCGGCCCGATGGACGACTATTTCGTCCGCGAAGGTTCGCATCTGCGCCTGTTCGACAAGATGGGCGCCCATGCCCTGAAACACGAGGGCGTCGAAGGTTTCCACTTCGCCGTCTGGGCGCCAAATGCAAAGCGCGTTTCCGTCGTCGGCGATTTCAACGGCTGGGATGGCCGGCGGCACGTCATGCGGCTGCGGGTGGATACCGGCATCTGGGAGATCTTCGCCCCCGACATCAGGCCGGGTGCCGCCTACAAGTTCGAAATCGTCGGCAAGAACGGCAAGCTCCTGCCGCTGAAGGCCGATCCTTACGCCCGGCGGGCGGAGCTCCGCCCCGACACCGCCTCGGTCACCGCAGCGGAACTCTCCCAGGCATGGGACGATGCCGCCCACCGGGAATTCTGGGAAAAGGCGGACCACCGCCGTCAGCCGATCTCGATCTACGAGGTACACGCCGGCTCCTGGCGCAAAAAGCCGGACGGCTCCTTCCTCTCCTGGGACGAGCTCGCCTCGGAACTGATCCCCTATTGCACCGACATGGGCTTCACCCATATCGAATTTCTGCCGATCACCGAACATCCCTTCGATCCGTCCTGGGGCTACCAGACGACCGGGCTTTTCGCCCCGACGGCACGCTTCGGCGAGCCGGAAGGGTTCGCCCGCTTCGTCAACGGCTGCCACAAGGTCGGCATCGGCGTCATCCTCGATTGGGTGCCGGCGCATTTCCCGACCGATGCCCACGGCCTGCGTTTCTTCGACGGCACGGCGCTTTACGAACATGCCGATCCGCGCCAGGGTTTCCACCCGGACTGGAACACCGCGATCTACAATTTCGGCCGGCTGGAAGTGCTTTCCTACCTCGTCAACAACGCGCTCTACTGGTCGGAGAAATTCCATCTCGATGGCCTGCGCGTCGATGCCGTCGCCTCCATGCTCTATCTCGACTATTCGCGCAAAGAGGGCGAATGGGTGCCTAACGAATATGGCGGGCGCGAGAACCTCGAGGCGGTGCGCTTCCTGCAGAAGATGAATTCGCTTTCCTACAACGCCCATCCGGGCGTGATGACGATCGCCGAGGAATCGACCTCCTGGCCAAAGGTCTCGCATCCCGTCCACGAGGGGGGCCTCGGCTTCGGCTTCAAGTGGAACATGGGCTGGATGCACGACACGCTGAGCTACATGCAGCGCGAACCGATCCACCGCAAACACCACCATAACGAACTCACCTTCGGTCTCATCTACGCCTATTCCGAAAACTTCGTCCTGCCGCTGTCCCACGACGAAGTGGTGCACGGCAAAGGCTCGCTGATCGCCAAGATGGCCGGTGACGACTGGCAGAAATTCGCAAACCTGCGGGCCTATTACGGTTTCATGTGGGGTTATCCCGGCAAGAAACTGCTGTTCATGGGCCAGGAATTTGCCCAGTGGAGCGAATGGAGCGAAACCCGCTCGCTCGATTGGAACCTGCTCCAGTACCATCCGCACGAGGGCATGCGCCGCTTGGTCCGCGATCTCAACTTCTGTTACCGCTCCAAACCCGCGCTGCATGCGCGCGACTGCGAGGGCGATGGTTTCCAGTGGCTGATCGCCGACGACGCGGAAAACTCCGTCTATGCGTGGCTGCGCATGTCGCCGGGAGAAAAGCCGGTGGCGGTGATCAGCAATTTTACGCCCGTCTACCGTGAAAATTTCCGCATCCCCTTGCCAATCGAAGGCAGATGGCGGGAAATCTTGAATACCGACGCCGAGATCTACGGCGGCAGCGGCAAAGGCAATGGCGGTCGCGTTCAGGCTGTGAACGCGGGAGGAACCGTTCAGGCCGAAGTCACGCTGCCGCCGCTGGCGACGATCATGCTCGAACTGGAACAAGCATAAGGGACCTTGGGAGGGAACGATGAACGAGAAAAGAATTCAGCCTCTGTCGCGCGATGCCATGGCCTATGTGCTTGCCGGCGGCCGCGGCAGCCGATTGAAGGAACTCACCGACCGCCGCGCCAAGCCGGCAGTCTATTTCGGCGGCAAGGCGCGCATCATCGATTTCGCGCTCTCAAACGCCCTGAATTCCGGCATCCGCCGCATCGGGGTGGCGACGCAGTACAAGGCCCATTCGCTGATCCGCCACATGCAGCGCGGCTGGAACTTCTTCCGCCCCGAGCGCAACGAGAGCTTCGACATCCTGCCCGCCTCCCAGCGTGTCTCCGAGACGCAATGGTACGAAGGCACCGCCGACGCCGTCTTCCAGAACATCGACATCATCGAGGCCTACGCGCCCGAATACATGGTCATCCTCGCCGGCGACCACGTCTACAAGATGGACTACGAATACATGCTGCAGCAGCATGTGGATTCCGGTGCACAGGTCACCGTCGGCTGCCTGGAAGTGCCGCGCATGGAAGCGACCGGCTTCGGCGTCATGCATGTCAACGAGAAGGACGAGATCATCGCCTTCGTCGAGAAGCCCGCCGATCCGCCCGGCATTCCCGGCAATCCCGGTTTTGCGCTCGCCTCGATGGGCATCTACGTTTTCCACACCAAGTTCCTGATGGACGTGCTGAAGCGCGACGCCGAGACGCCCGGCTCCAGCCGCGATTTCGGCAAGGACATCATCCCCTATATCGTCGAGCACGGCAAAGCCGTCGCCCACCGGTTCGCCGACAGTTGCGTCCGCTCCGATTTCGAACGCGAACCCTATTGGCGCGACGCCGGCACGGTCGACGCCTACTGGCAGGCCAATATCGACCTGACGGAAATCGTTCCGGGGCTTGATATCTACGACAAGTCCTGGCCGATCTGGACCTATGCGGAAATCACCCCGCCGGCGAAATTCGTGCATGACGACGAAAACCGCCGCGGTTCGGCGACCTCTTCGGTCGTGTCGGGCGACTGCATCATCTCCGGTTCGTCGCTCAATCGCAGCCTGCTCTTCACCGGCGTGCGCGCCAACTCCTATTCCCGCCTGGAGGGCGCGGTCGTGCTGCCGAATGTCAGGATCGGAAGACGCGCGCAACTTCGCAATGTCGTCATCGATCACGGTGTAACCATTCCGGAAGGCCTGGTGGTTGGCGAGGATCCCGAAATCGATGCGAAGCGTTTCCGGCGCACCGAAAACGGCATCTGCCTGATCACCCAGACGATGATCGACAAACTGGACCTGTAACGCGTTATGGAAGTGCTTTCGGTTGCGTCCGAAGTCTATCCGCTGGTCAAGACCGGCGGACTTGCCGATGTGGCTGGGGCGCTGCCGCTGGCGCTGAAGGGCCATGGCGTTTCGGTCAAGACGCTGATGCCCGGTTATCCGGCCGTGATGCGGGCCGTCAAGGACGCGAAGGTCGTTGTCAGCTTCGACAATTTGCTCGGCGCCAGAGCCGATGTCTTAGAAGTCGAGCATCAGGGGCTCGACCTCCTCATCCTCGATTCCCCGACCTTCTTCGACCGCCCCGGCGGCCCTTATGTCGATGCCACCGGCAAGGACCATTTCGACAACTGGCGTCGTTTCGCGGCTCTCTCCAAGGCCGGCGCGATGATTGCGCAAGGGGCAATGTCGGACGGCATCGAGGGCTGGCGGCCTGACATCGTCCACGTGCACGACTGGCAGGCGGCGATGGTGCCGGCCTATATGCGCTATTCCGACAAGCCGGAAGTGCCGACGCTCATCACCATCCACAACATCGCCTTCCAGGGCCAGTACGGCGCCGACATCTTCCCCTATCTCGAGCTCCCGGCGCATGCCTTCAGCATCGAGGGCGTCGAATATTTCGGCGGCGTCGGTTACCTGAAGGCAGGCCTGCAGACGAGCTGGGCGATCTCGACCGTCAGCCCTTCCTATGCCGAGGAAATCCTCACCCCCGAGTTCGGCATGGGTCTCGAAGGCCTGCTGACGATCCGCCAGGGCGACCTGCATGGCATCGTCAACGGCATCGACGCCGAGATCTGGGACCCGGCGACCGACCCCGCCGTGAAAACCCACTACGACGCCACGACGCTGAAGACCCGGGCCGAGAACAAACGGGCTGTCACCGAGCGTTTTGGCCTCGACCAGGAAGCCGGGCCGCTGTTCTGCGTCATCTCGCGCCTCACCTGGCAGAAGGGCATGGACCTGCTGGCCGACACGCTCGACGATCTCATAGACATGGGCGGGCGGCTCGCCGTGCTCGGCTCCGGCGACCGGGCGCTCGAAAACGCCTTCCATGCCGCGGCCAAGCGCCATCCCGGCAAGGTCGCCGTCCTCTCGATCTATGACGAGCCGCTCTCCCACCTGATGCAGGCGGGCTGCGATGCGATCGTCATCCCCTCGCGCTTCGAGCCCTGCGGCCTCACCCAGCTCTACGGCCTCAGATACGGCTGCATTCCCGTCGTCGCCCGAACCGGCGGCTTGAACGACACCGTCATCGATGCCAGCCACGCCGCGATCGCCGCCAAGGCAGCCACCGGCGTATCCTTCAGCCCGGTCACCACCGACAACCTGCGCCGGGCACTCCGCCGCACCGTTCGCCTCTACCACCAGCCGAAGGTCTGGACGGGGATGCAGAAGCAGGGCATGAAATCCGATGTATCCTGGGAAAGGAGCGCCGGACTTTATGCCGGCCTCTATGCCAGCCTTATTGCCAAAAAAGGTTCCTGACCATGATCAAGACCGTCACCACCGCCCCCTATCAGGATCAGAAGCCGGGCACGTCCGGCCTGCGCAAGAAGGTCCCCGTCTTTGCGCAAGTGAACTATGCGGAGAACTTCATCCAGTCGATCTTCGACAGCCTCGAAGGCTTCGAGGGCCAGACGCTGGTGATCGGCGGCGACGGCCGCTATTACAACCGCGAGGTCATCCAGAAGGCGATCAAGATGGCCGCAGCCAGCGGCTTCGGCAAGGTCATGGTCGGCCAGGGCGGCATCCTCTCGACGCCCGCCGCCTCCAACATCATCCGCAAATACAAGGCCTTCGGCGGCATCATCCTCTCGGCCAGCCATAATCCCGGCGGTCCGACCGAGGATTTCGGCATCAAGTACAATATCGGCAATGGCGGCCCGGCCCCGGAAAAGATCACCGATGCGATCTTCGCCCGCTCCAAGGTCATCGATACCTATAAGATCGCCGATGTCGCCGATCTCGACCTCGATGCGATCGGCTCCTTCGACGTCGCCGGCATGGCGGTCGAGGTGATCGACCCGGTCGCCGACTATGCCGAGCTGATGGAACAGCTGTTCGACTTCCCGTCCATCCGGGCGCTGATCGCCAGCGGCGTCAATGTCGTCATCGATTCGATGGGCGCCGTCACCGGCCCCTATGCGCGACAGATCCTCGAAAACCGCCTCGGCGCCCCGGAAGGCTCGGTGCGCAACGCAGTCCCGCTGCCGGATTTCGGCGGTCACCACCCGGACCCAAACCTTGTCCACGCCAAGGAACTCTATGACGACGTGATGAGCCCCGACGGTCCGCATTTCGGTGCCGCGTCGGACGGCGACGGCGACCGCAACATGATCGTCGGCAAGGGCATGTTCGTCACCCCTTCCGACAGCCTTGCGATCATCGCCGCCAATGCCACCGTCGCCCCCGGTTACGCCCGCGGCATTGCCGGTATCGCCCGCTCCATGCCGACCAGCGCTGCCGCCGACCGCGTCGCCGAAAAGCTGGGGCTCGGGATGTACGAGACCCCGACCGGCTGGAAGTTCTTCGGCAATCTGCTCGACGCCGGCAAGGCGACCGTCTGCGGCGAAGAAAGCTTCGGCACCGGCTCCGACCATGTGCGCGAAAAGGACGGCCTCTGGGCAGTGCTCTTCTGGCTGAACATCATGGCCGCCCGCAACGAGAGCGTCGAAGAGATCGTCAGGAAGCACTGGGCCGACTACGGTCGCAACTACTATTCGCGCCACGACTACGAAGAAGTCGATTCGGACGCCGCCAACCTGCTGATCACCGCCCTGCGCGACAAGCTGGCAACCCTCCCCGGACAGTCGTTCGGTGCACTGAAGGTCGCAACCGCCGACGACTTCGCCTATCACGACCCGATCGACGGTTCCGTCTCCAAGAACCAGGGCATCCGCATCCTCTTCGAAGGCGGCTCCCGCGTCGTCTTCCGCCTCTCCGGCACCGGCACCTCGGGCGCCACCATCCGCGTCTACGTCGAGCGCTACGAGCCCGATCCGTCGCGCCACGCGATCGACACCCAGGAGGCGCTCGCCGACCTCATCACTGTGGCCGACCAGATTTCCGATCTCCGCAAGAGGACAGGCCGCGACAAGCCCACTGTGATTACCTGAGCCTATGGCAAAAACGGCGATCCAGGGCGGCGTGACTCTAACGGCAGACGGCGCGGATTTCGCCGTCTGGTCGCACCATGCCGAGCGGATCGAGCTCTGCCTCTTCGACGCCGAGGGAAAGAAGGAAACCGCCCGCCACCGGCTGGTGCGCGGCCGCGACGACATTCATCGCATCTCGGTGCCGGCGCTCGGTGCGGGCACCCGTTACGGCTACCGTGCCTGGGGTGCCTACGATCCCGACAACGGCTCCTGGTTCGATTCATCGAAACTGCTCGTCGACCCTTATGCCCGCGAACTGGACCGCCCCTTCCGCCACGACGCCCGGCTCTCGATGTTCGGCGTCGACACCGCCGATCTGGTGCCGAAGACGGTCATTACCCGCGACCCGCTCGCCAAGATCGGCCGGCCGATCCTGCCGCCGGGCGGCTTCGTCTACGAGGTCGCGGTCAAACCCTTCACCATGCTCCACCCGGCGATCCCCGAAAAACAGCGCGGCACGGTCGCAGCGCTTGCCCATCCCTCGATCGTCGCCCACCTGAAGAAAATCGGCGTCGATGCGATCGAGCTGATGCCGATCACCGCCTGGATCGACGAACGCCACCTGCCTCCGCTCGGTCTCACCAACGGCTGGGGCTACAATCCGGTCGCCTTCATGGCGCTCGACCCGCGGCTCTGCCCGGGCGGCATCAGGGAACTGCGCGAGACGGTCGCAACGCTGCACCAGGCCGGCATCGGCACCATCCTCGACCTCGTCTTCAACCATACCGGCGAGAGCGACCGCTTTGGCGCGACGCTCTCCATGCGCGGCATCGACAACCGCTCCTATTACCGCCATGTCCATGGCGAGCCCGGCCATCTGGTCAACGATACCGGCACCGGCAACACGGTCGCCTGCGACCACCCTTACGTCCGCCGGCTGATCATCGATACGCTTCGCCATTTCGTCGTGCATGCCGGCATAGACGGTTTCCGCTTCGACCTCGCCCCGATCATCGGCCGCACAGAAAGCGGTTTCGACGCCAAGGGCGAGACGCTGAAGGCGATGATCTCCGACGAGGCGCTGAAGGACCGCATCCTGATCGCCGAACCCTGGGATATCGGCCGTGGCGGTTACCAGCTCGGCAATTTCCCGGAACCCTTCCTCGAATGGAACGACCGCGCCCGCGACGACATGCGTCGCTACTGGCGTGGGGACCAGTGGACGACCGGCGCGCTTGCAACAAGGCTCTCCGGGTCATCGGATATCTTCGAAAAGTCCGGCCGCAGCCGCACCGTCAATTTCCTCGCCGCCCATGACGGCTTCACCCTGATGGACCTCGTCTCCAACGAGCACAAGCACAACGAGGCGAACGGCGAACAGAACCGCGACGGCCATGGCGAGAATTTTTCCTGGAACAACGGCGTCGAAGGCGAGACCGACGATGTGACTATCCTTGAGAACCGCCGCCGCGATGTCGCTGCCTTGCTCTCCACCCTGTTTGCCAGCCGCGGCACCGTCATGTTGACCATGGGCGACGAAGTCGGACGCAGCCAGCGCGGCAACAACAATGCCTATTGCCAGGACAATGCCATCACCTGGTTCGATTGGAGCAAGATCGACAAGGTGCTCATCGAACACACCTCCATGCTCGCCGCGCTTCGAAAGCGCTTCGCGGTCTTTACGGAGACGTCCTTCTTCACCGGCAGCGGCGATGTCGAATGGCTGTCCGCCTCGGGCAAGCCCATGGAGGTCGGCGACTGGGAAAATCCCGGCAACCCGGTGCTCGGCATGCTGCTGAAGACGCTCGACCGGCAGACCGACAAAGACACCCGCATCGCCATCCTCTTCAACCGCGGCCACGAGCAGGCAAGCTTCGCGCTTCCGGGCTGGGGATGGAAACATTTCGCCTCCCGCGAGCTGTGGAATCAGGTGCTTCCCGCCCGTTCGGTCCGTTTCTGCATCGAGGAATGATGCGCCGCAAAAATCACTCGCCAACCAAGGCAAACCCTGTAAAGTCCGCCAGCCATCAGAGCAGTTCCGGGAAAGTATCAAGCGGCATTCCGTCCGGAATTGCGTCAGCTTTCTGAAAGAAATCAGTGAGGTCGCATGCGTGAAATTTCGCTAACCGAGGTCGGGGGTCTGGTTGGCACGGAAGTCGGCGTCTCGGATTGGCTCACGGTGGATCAGCCGATGATCGACCTCTTCGCCAAGGCCACCCACGACCACCAGTTCATCCATGTCGATCCGGAACGGGCGCTGACAGAGAGCCCCTTCGGCGGCACCATCGCCCACGGCTTCCTGACGCTGTCGCTGCTGTCTGCCATGAACTTCGACTGCGTGCCGAGGATCCGCGAACAGACGATGGGCATCAACTACGGTTTCGACCGCATCCGCTTCATGTCGCCGGTCAAGAGCGGCAGCCGCATCCGCGGCCATTTCACGCTGGCCGAAATCCGCTTCCGTGGTGCCGGCATGCTGATGACCACTTACGACATCTCGATCGAGATCGAGAACGAAAAGAAACCGGCGCTCACGGCCATCTGGACTACCATCATCCAGTTCGACCCGAAGGACCGGCCGGAAGGAGTGTGAGCGCCATGGCGTCCGAAGAGGAAATCAGGCAGGCGTTCCGGGAACAGATCGTCGCCGGCCAGATCCTCGGATCGCCTTTTACCTCGCGCCTCGGCAAGTTGATGCTCGAACATCTCGACCGTTCGACCGAAGTGGGCAGGCGGATCTTGAGCTGGGAAGGCGATCCTGGCACAAGGGGTGACCTGGTGCCCACCCGCCTCGCCGGCGCCCTGCGTGCGCTGATCATCGACGGCAAGGACGATCGCCTGAAGGCTGCCTATCCGCCGAATGAGGTGAGCGACGATGTGCTTTGGACCGCGATCGCCAGCGCCTTCCAAACACATGAAGCCTTCATTCTCGAACGGCTGAATTTCGCCCCGCAAACCAACGAGGTGCGTCGATCGAGCGGCCTGCTTGCGGGTTTCCTCACCGTCGCCGATCTGTTCCGCAGGCCGTTGATCCTGTCGGAATTCGGTGCCAGCATGGGCCTCAATCTCAATTGGGACCGCTATCATCACGATCTCGGCGGTTTACTCTGGGGCGACCTGTCATCGCC
Organism: Neorhizobium sp. T25_27; assembly: GCF_002968565.1. Classification (NCBI taxonomy): domain Bacteria; kingdom Pseudomonadati; phylum Pseudomonadota; class Alphaproteobacteria; order Hyphomicrobiales; family Rhizobiaceae; genus Neorhizobium; species Neorhizobium sp. T25_27. Next base: position 51,760 of record NZ_PVBJ01000011.1, on the reverse strand, counting down.
GGTCCGGCTGAAGCCCGATTGGCAGGGCCCAGCTCCGCCAAATATCCCAATCACCATTGCGGATCGCGCCGGCTGCGACCTCAACCCTCTCGACCCCAACTCGCCGGAAGACAGCCTGCGGCTCCTGTCCTACATATGGGCCGACCAGGCGGACCGGGTGGAGCGTACCCGCGCGGCGCTGCAGATCGCCAGAGAACATCCGGTGCTCGTCGAAAAAGGCGATGCGCTCGCCTGGCTCCGCGACAAGCGGTTGAAGGCGCTTGTGCCTGGCACGATCCACGTCGTCTACCATTCGATCGCCTGGCAATACCTGCCGCCGGAAGCCCGCTCGGCAGGCGAGGCGATCATCGCCGAAGCCGGCAACCGGGCGACGGAAGCAGCCCCGCTCGCCCGGTTGCAGATGGAAATGGACGAGGATCCGAACAGCGCGGCGCTCAGCCTGCAGATCTGGCCGACCGGCGAGACCCGGGAGCTCGCCCGCATCGACCCCCACGGCCGCTGGGTGAAGTGGAAGGGCTGGCAAGCCTAGGACCCGCGCGCGAACTGTTGATCGCCATTCCCGAAACTTGATGTTAGCCTGTCCCTCGGGTGCTAATGGTTCCGGGGGATGCTGATGTTTCCGCTGTCGCATATGATGAAATCCTTCATTCGCCGCGGCCGACTGACGGTCATCGATGCAGAGGGTAACCGCCATGTGTTCGCCGGTACGCCCGGCCCGTCGGTCACCATGCGCCTCACCGACAAACGGCTCTACCGGACCCTCGTGTTCAATCCGGAATTGGCGGCCGGCGAAGCCTATATGGACGGCACGATGCGGTTCGAGGACGGCTCGACGCTGCGCGATTTCCTGACGCTGTTTTCGGTCAACCGGCTGTCGCTCGGCTCCTATCCACTCCAGAAGGTTCTGCGCAGCATCAAGATGCGCTTCCGCAAGCGGCAGCAATCCAACCGCAAGGGCCAGGCGCAGCAGAACGTCGCGCACCATTACGATCTCGGCAACGACTTCTACAAACTCTTCCTCGACGACAACATGCTCTATTCCTGCGCCTATTTCCGCGAGCAGACCGAGACGCTGGAACAGGCGCAGCGCAACAAGCTGCGGCTGCTGGCAGCCAAGCTCGGCCTCAAGCCCGGCATGAAAGTGCTCGATATCGGCTGCGGCTGGGGCGATCTGGCGCTCTACCTCGCCAGGCTCGAAGACGTCGAGGTTGTCGGCGTCACCCTGTCGAAGGAACAGCAGGCGCTCGCCTCCTCACGGGCGCAGGCGGCGGGGCTCGCCGACCGTGTGCGTTTCGAACTCAAGGACTATCGCGATGTCACGGAAAAATTCGACCGCATCGTTTCGGTCGGCATGTTCGAGCACGTCGGCGTGCATCATTACGACGAGTTCTTCGCCAAGCTGAACAGCCTGATGCCGGACGATGGCCTGGCGGTGCTGCACTCGATCGGCCATATGAGCCCGCCCGGCATGGCAAGCCCGTGGCTGCGCAAGTACATTTTCCCGGGCGCCTATTCGCCGGCCCTGTCGGAGGTCTTCGAGGTGGTCGAGCGCAACAGCCTGTGGGTGAGCGATCTCGAATTCCTGCGCGTGCATTACGCCACCACGCTCGCCCACTGGAGCGAGCGGTTCGAGAAGAACCGCGATGCCGTCATCGCCCTTTATGACGAGCGATTCGCCCGCATGTGGGAATTCTACCTGATCAGCGCCGAGATGATGTTCCGCACCGGCAGCCAGCTGGTCTTCCACATGCAGCTCTCGCGCTCGCGCGATGCAGCGCCGATCATTCGCGACTACATCACCGATCAGCAGCGCGCCTATATCGAGCGGGAAGCCGCCCTCGATCTGTCGCTGTGACCCCGCAGCCCTCTAAGCCCCCATTTCCATCAGTACGAAACCGATGAGCGGCAGCAGCGCCGCGCCGATCGCGAGGTGGGCGGTGCGGGTCGGCGTCAGGCCGACGGCCGCGCCGGAAATGCCGGCCCCGACCAATCCGGCGATCGGGATCGAGAGGCTTCGGTCGATTCCCGGCACCAAGAAGGCGACCGCCCCGGCGACCGACGCGCAGGCGCCGATCAGCGCACCTTTCCAGATCTCGATTCCGGCAAGCTTTGCGGCAATCGCCCCGCCGATCACCGCCGCAACGACGGCAATTGCCATCAGTGTGAATTGTCCCATGACATCCTCCCCATTCTCGTGAGGAGAGTGAGGTTCTGCAGGATGAAGTCAAGCCAGGCGATTGTCTTAGACGGCCGCGTCCTGTGCGCCTTCCGCCAAGAGGCCGAAGGCGTAGTCCGAGAACGACCGCCACACCTCCATCCGGAAGGCATCGTCGGCGGTTCGCAGAAGCACGATTTCCACCTTGCCGAAAACGGTCCGCGAGCAGGCGCCGACCGGGAAGACCTTCGGTGACAGGTCCTGCGGGCAGCCGGCATTGATCGCCGCCGCGGCCCCCGGCCCCGACACCAGGATCGCCGTATTGCGGTGGGAAACATCCGTTGCCGAATGCAGCGCGCCGGAATTCTTCGCGGCCTGCATCAGCCCGCCGTTCCCTTCCGCGATCACCAGCCATTCGTCCGGCCCGAGCCACAGCGCCGAGCGGCCATTCGCGGAAGCCGAGGTTTTCGGCCTCACCGGCAGATCGACGCCGAGCGCCGAGGAGAGTGCTGCGACATCCTCGGCCCTGGCGCGCAGCGAAATGCGCTCGGCGGGCGGTGCGGCTTCAAGGCGGACGGTCGATGAACCGCCGTGGAAACCGGAAAGGGGCAAAGTGCGGTTTGCCAGATCAGCCCCAGAATCAGCCATGGATGCGGCCTCCATCCTTGTCGAAGAACACCATGTCGGTCACTTCCACCTCGATCGTCCTGTCTTTGAGCGGCACATGGAGCGTCTCGCCGATCCGCGCCCTTCCGCCGGCAACCAGCGCCAGCGCAATCGAGCGGCCGCAATTGTCCGACCAATAGGCGGAGGTCACATGGCCAAGCATGGTCATCGGCTTGGCCTGGTTCGGATCGGCGACGATCTGGCCGCCCTCCTCCAGCACCACAGCCGGGTCCTTGGTCAGCAGCCCGACAAGCTGCTTGCGGTTTTCGCGCACAAGGTCTGGGCGCTTCAGCCCGCGAATGCCGACGAAATCCGGCTTCTTGGAGGAAACAGCCCAGCCGAGGCCCGCATCGTGCGGCGTCACCGTGCCGTCCGTATCCTGACCGACGATGATATAGCCCTTTTCGGCGCGCAGCACGTGCATGGTTTCGGTGCCGTAGAGGCAGGCGCCCATCGGCTCCGCCCGCTCCCAGATCGCCTTCCAGACGGCCGGACCGTAGTCGGCCGGTACGTTGATTTCGTAACCGAGTTCGCCGGTAAACGAGACGCGGAACAGCCGCGCCGGAACGCCCATCACGCTGCATTCCGCCACGCTCATATGCGGAAAGGCCTCGCTGGAAATATCGACGCCTTCGACGAACGGCTGAATGATCTCACGCGCCTTCGGCCCCTGCACGGCGATGACCGCCCATTGCTCGGTGGTCGAGGTGAGCCAGACCCTGAGATGCGGGAACTCCGTCTGCAGATAGTCTTCCATATGATGCAACACGCGCGGCGCCCCGCCGGTCGTGGTCGTCACATGGAACCGGTCCTCGGCAAGCCGGCCGACGACGCCGTCGTCATAAACGAAACCGTCCTCGCGGGTCATGATCCCGTAGCGGCTCTTGCCCGGCTTCAGGCTGCCCCAGGCATTCGTATAGAGGAGGTCAAGGAACTGCGCCGCATCGGGGCCGACGACCTCGATCTTGCCGAGCGTCGAACCATTGAACACGCCCGCCACTTCGCGCACCGTCCGGCATTCGCGGTTGACGGCAGCCAGCATGTCCTCGCCGCGCTTCGGGTAATACCAGGCGCGTTTCCAGTTGCCGACATCCTCGAATTCGGCGCCCTTGGCCGTTTCGAGCGCGTGCATCGGCGTCTTGCGCGCCGGATCGAAGAGTTCTCCGCGCGAATGGCCGACCAGAGTACCGTAGGTGACCGGCGTGTAGGGCGCGCGGAACGTGGTGAGCCCCACCTGCGGGATCGGCCGCTCAAGCATTTCGGCGGCGATGGCGAGGCCATGCATGTTGGAAAGCTTGCCCTGGTCGGAGGCCATGCCGTTGGTGGTGAAGCGCTTGATATGCTCGATCGAATGCATGCCCTCGCGCACCGCAAGGCGGATGTCCTTGGCGGTCACGTCGTGCTGGAAATCGACGAAGGCCTTCACCGTCGTATCCGGCCCCGCCCCTTCTGCAGCCCCGATCATGCCGCCGGTCCATTCGAACCGGTTCTCGCCTGCAAGGGCCACCGAACCGCCGCCGGCGGCAATCGCCTCGTCGATCAGTTCAGCCAAGTCGTCCGTGCCGTTGCAGGAGCCGACGGAAACGCAATCCTGCGCATAGATATTCGGCAGGAAGCGCTGGTTGACGTCGTCGAACCGGAGTTTTCCGCGCGACTGCGAAAACAGGTGCACCGAAGGCGTCCAGCCGGCCGAAACGATCAGCGCGTCGACGGCAATCTTGCGGGCATCGCCGCCACCGTTGCGGGCCACGGTCATCGAGGAAATCCGCAGCCGGCCGCCGGTATCGGTCACCGAATGGCCGCTCAGCACGGAGATGCCGAGCGCACGGGCTTCCGCCAGCAGCGTCTCGCCGGGATCGGCGCGGCAATCGACGATCGCCGCGATCGAAACGCCCGCCCGCTTCAGGTCGAAGGCGGTTTCGTAAGCCGAATCATGCGCCGTGTAGACGCCGACCTGTCTTCCGACTGCAACGCCGTGATGGTTGAGGAAGGTGCGTGCCGCAGACGCCAGCATGATGCCCGGCCGGTCGTTATTGGCAAACACCATGTGCCGCTCGATCGAACCGGTCGCCAGCACCACCTTTTTCGCCCGCACCTGCCACAGCCGTTCGCGTGGATAACTCTTCGCAGGCTTGGCGACGTGGTCGGTCACCCGCTCCGCGAGGCCGAGAAAACCATGATTGTAATAACCGAACACCGTCGTGCGGGTCAGCACCGTCACGTTCGGCATGGCCTTCAGCTTTGCCGCTGTCGCCTGCGCCCAGTCGTAACCGTTCTGTCCGTCGATAGTGGTCGCCGTGTCGTAATGCAGCGCGCCGCCGACTTCTGGCTGTTCGTCGACGAGGAAAACGCTTTGTCCCGTCACAGCCGCCGAAAGCGCCGCCGTCAGGCCGGCAACGCCGGCACCGGCAACCAGCACGTCGCAATGGGCGTAGCGGTTGGCATAGTGATCCGGATCTTCTTCGGTTGGCGCAACGCCGAGGCCCGCCGCACGGCGGATGAAGGGTTCGTAGATCTTCACCCAGGCCTCGCGCGGCCACATGAAGGTCTTGTAGTAGAAACCGGCCGCAAAGAATGGCGAAAACAGATTGTTGACCGCTCCGACATCGAACTTGAGCGACGGCCAGCGGTTCTGCGAGGCAATCTTGGCGCCGTCAAACACTTCCTGCACGGTCGCCCGCACGTTCGGTTGGCGCCGTGCCGCATCGCGCGACACGTCGATCAGCGCGTTCGGCTCTTCCGGACCGGCAGACAAGATGCCCCGCGGCCGATGATATTTGAACGAGCGGCCAAGCAGATGCACGCCATGCGCCAAGAGCGCCGAGGCGACGGTATCGCCTTCCAGAGCCGTATAACTCTTGCCGTCGAAGGTGAAGCGCGCCGTGCGGGCGGGCGTCAGCCGGCCCGCACCCTTGATGCGGAAACCGCCGGAATTGGAGGAGGCGCTCATCGTGCGTCTCCTTCGGTCGCTTCATAGGTCTCGACGGTCTTTTCCGAGGCTCCGGTCTCCGGAAGCGGCTGCTTCGGCATTCCCGCCTTGTATGTCATCAGGAACCTGTCGCTCACCGTGTCGCGCGCCGCGTTGAAGAACCGGCCGCAGCCGTGGATATGCCGCCAGCGTTCATAGGTGAGGCCTTTTTCGTTGTTGCGCAGAAAGAAATATTCCGCGAATTCCTCGTCGGAAATCGCCGAGATATTTTCCGGCCGCGCAATATGCGCCTCGCCGGCCCAGCGGAATTCCAGTTCCGAGCGATCATCCTCGCAATAGGGGCAATGGATCAGCAGCATGAAAGTCTCCCGGCACATGGGGTCGGTGTAAAGGCCAGCCTCGCACTCCTTCTTCTCCCCAGCGGGGAGAAGGTGCCCGAAGGGCGGATGAGGGGGCGAGCGACGAAAGGCGCGAGCGTCCGAGCGACAAGCGAAGGACGAGCCTGCCTTGAAGCCCCCCTCATCCGGCTGCCGCCACCTTCTCCCCGCTGGGGAGAAGAAGGACCCCATCCACCGCTCGCAAACATGTCCAAAACCGCCGACATCAATGCGCCACCGCGGCGGCGGCCGCCTCGTCGATCAGCCGGCCGGTGCGGAACCTGTCGAGGTTCAGCCCCGCTGCCAGCCGGTGCGGCTCGCCCTTGGCGATCAGATGCGCGAAGAGATTGGCCGAACCCGGCGTCGCCTTGAAGCCGCCGGTTCCCCAGCCGCAATTGACGAACAGGCCCGGCACCGGCGTGATGCCCTGGATCGGCGAACGGTCCGGCGTGTTGTCGGTGATGCCGCCCCACTGGCGCATCATCTTCACCCGCCGGAACATCGGGAAGAGTTCGCAGATGGCGTCGAGCGTGTGGGTGATGATCTGCAGCCCGCCGGTCTGGGAATAGGAATTGTACTGGTCGGTGCCGGCGCCGATGACGAGTTCGCCCTTGTCCGACTGCGAGATATAGGCATGCACCGTGTTCGACATGACGACGCAGGGGAAGATCGGCTTCAGCGGCTCGGAGACCAGCGCCTGCAGCGGAGTTGAATGGAGCGGCACCCTGACGCCCGCCATCTCCATCACGACGGACGAATGCCCGGCGGCCGAAACGCCGATCTTCCTCGCCCCGATGAAGCCCTTGTTCGTCTCGACGCCCAGGACATCGCCGTTCGGGCCGCGACGGATCCCGGTCACTTCGCAATTCTGGATGATGTGCACGCCGCGGTCGGACGCTGCACGCGCATAACCCCAGGCGACCGCATCGTGGCGGGCCGTGCCGCCGCGCCGCTGCAGGGCGGCGCCGTTGATCGGGTAACGCGCCGTCTTTGAAATATCGAGCGGCGGCACGAAGGCCTTGGCCTGCTCCGGCGTCAGCCATTCGTTGTCGATGCCGTAGAGCCGGTTAGCGTTGATATGCCGCTTGAAACTCTGCATGTCATGGGTGTTGTGCGACAGCATCATCACGCCGCGCGGCGAATACATGACATTGTAGTTGAGATCCTGGCTCAGCCCCTCCCAGAGCTTCAGCGAATGCTCGTAGATGTCCATGCTCTCTTCATAGAGATAGTTGGAGCGGATGATCGTCGTGTTGCGGCCGGTATTGCCGCCGCCGAGCCAGCCCTTTTCGATCACCGCGACATTGGTGATGCCGTGTTCCTTGGCCAGGTAATAGGCAGCGCCCAGGCCATGCCCGCCGGCGCCGACGATGATCACGTCGTATGCGCTGCGCGGCTCCGGCGAGGCCCACTGCGCTTCCCAGCCCTTGTGGGCACGCATCGCCTCGCGGGCCACGGCGAAAACCGAATATCTGCGCATCTCGCCTCGAACTCCTCGGATCGTCAGCCCTCATCGCAGGGCCGGCATTTGGGTAGTGCCATACCCATCGCAAATCAATATGCGTCGCAATGGCTCTATTGCGACGCATTCGCCTTCTCCATCGACACGGGCAAGATCGTCCGCCGATTGGACGATATCCGACCGAGGTGCCGGACGTTCCGGAACCCGGCCCGAGGTCTTGCGAAATCGGCCCGGATAACCATCGGATCGATCGCTTCCGGCCAGCGCCGCATTCGGATCATCGGCCGCGGCAGGCTCTTCCCACTCATACCACCCCGCAAAAGGCCGCAGAATTGGCGCAATCAACCTTAATGCGTCTGGACTTCGCACATCTCTTCTGCTATCTGCCGTCATCAATCGCACGGCTCCAGGCCGAGCGGACGTTATTCTTTCGCCTCGAATCGTACCGATCCAGGCGAGCAACAAACCAAAGGAACGGGATTCACGTGCAGGTACTAGTCCGCGACAACAACGTCGACCAGGCGCTCCGCGCTCTCAAGAAGAAAATGCAGCGCGAAGGCATTTTCCGTGAAATGAAGATGCGCGATTATTACGAGAAGCCGTCGCAGAAGCGCGCCCGTGAAAAGGCAGAGGCTGTTCGTCGCGTTCGCAAGCTGGCCCGCAAGCGCATGCAGCGCGAAGGCCTGATTGCAGCTCCGGCTCGTACGGTTCCAGCACGCCCGGCTCGTTGATCGGCCGTTTTTTGGACGTTTTCATGTGCTTTCAGGGCGGTGGCGACATGGGCGCCGCCGCTCTTTTGATTTGGTCCGAGACTTACAATGCCTTTGCCCCGACATGAGGAAATGCGCCTGATGGCCGCCAAAAATCCCGTTCTCTCTCGTGGAACCGAAATTTCCGGCCTCTTGAACCATGTTTCTCCCGTCCGCCGCAAGACAGCATTGCCTGCCGCGCTGATCGCCCTTCTGGCGCTCGCCGGCTGCTCGACCACGACCTCGACCGACATGATCACCGTCGATCGCGCCCAGGGGTCCCAAGAGAACATCGCCTCGCTCTCTTCCGTCATCAGTTCCAGTCCGCAGGATCCGGAAGCCTACAATGTCCGTGGTACGGCCTATGGACGCGCCGGCGAGTTTTCGAAGGCGCTGGAGGACTTCAACCGCGCCATCCAGCTCAATCCGCAGTTCTACCAGGCCTATGCCAACCGGGCGCTGGTCTATCGCAACATGGGCAAGCCCGTCGAAGCGGCCAACGACTACAACCGCTCGCTGCAGATCAACCCGAACTACGACGTCGCCTATATCGGCCGCGGCAATATCTATCGCCAGGCCGGCCGTACCAACGAAGCCTTCAACGACTTCAACAAGGCGATCCAGCTGGAAACCACCGATGGCCGCGCCTGGCACAATCGCGGCCTGATCTACCAGGGGCGCGGCCAGCACGCCCAGGCGATCGACGATTTCTCCAAAGCCATCTCGCTGTCGGCGAATTCGCCGGAACCCTATAACGGCCGCGGCATTTCCTATGTCGCCCTGAACGACGACGACAACGCGTTTGCGGACTTCAACCGCGCGATCGAGCTCAATGACAAGCTCGCCGAATCCTGGGCGAACCAGGCACTGGTCTATGAGCGCCGCGGCGACAAGGCACGCGCCTACAAGTCCTATTCGCACGCCATGCGTCTCGATCCGAACTACAAGCCGGCCCAGGACGGCGCGACCCGCACCCGCGCCAGCACCTGATACCCCCGCCTGTCGGCCGAGCTGATTTCCGCCCTGCCTCAGATATAAAGCGCCGCCATCTTGCGCCAGGCGCCGGCCCGGTGCGCGCGGCCATCCCAGACATGCATGCGATGCCCGACACCCTTTTCGGACAGAACCTGGCTGAGATGCTGGTTGTTGTCGAGGAAAGGATCGGCATCACCGATCGTCAGCACGATCTCCACCTGCCGCAGCCTTTCGAGCTGCCACCCGCTGCTGATGCCGGGGAGGAAATGCGACGGGGTGTGGAAATAGACGGTATCGTCATAATAGCCGTCCAGCAGGTCGCCGAACGCCTCGACCTTCAGCGTCAGGTCGTACCGCCCCGAAAACGCGACGAGCTTGCGGAACAGATGCGGATGGCGAAAGGCGATGCTGGCCGCCTGGAAGGCGCCAAGGCTGCAGCCCTGCACGATCGTGCAGTCATGTCCGTTCCGGGTAGCCATCAGCGGCAGGACCTCATTGAGGATATAATCCTCGAATGCCGCATGCCTGCGGATCCGCACCGAGGGATGCTGGTGTGTGTCGTAAAAGGTCTCGGCCGCCAGCCCGTCGACGCAATAGAGCTGCAGCTGGCCGGCGCGCACCTTGTCGGCGAGGCTTCCGACGATGCCGAGCTCTTCATATTCCCAGAAACGCCCCTCGCGGGTCGGGAACATCAGCACCTTGGCGCCGGCATGACCGAACACCAGGAGTTCCATGTCTCGATGGAGCCGCTGGCTGTACCAGCGCAGATATTCGCGGTTCATGACACCTTGAAAAACTGTCCGACCCTCTCGCGAAGGGCCGCCTCTTGCAACATGCTACCAGGATAGTCGAAATGTCCGGCGTCCAGGATGAAGATTTCATTAAATTTTGATTTCGGAATTGCGTTGGCGACGGCGAACTGGCAGGGCGGCGCAACCGCCGGATCGAACAGCGCGACGCTCGTCAGCATCGGCACCGTGATGCGGCTCGCCGCCACCGCCGAATCATGCAGGCGCAGCGTCTTCAACGCGTTGCCATATTTGGCCTGATAGGCCTGGACGGAAGCAGCGCTGCCGATGCTTTTCAGCTTCAGCCGAAGCTCCTGATGCCCGAAGGTCGGCAGCGACAGATGTCCTCTATCGATCCGGTTGTCGAAGGGGATGGCCAGCCCGCCGATGCCGCCGCCGAAGCTGATGCCGCTATAGCCGATATGGCCGGAAAGCCAGGGGTAAAGGGCGATCAGCATGCTCACCGCGACCCAAAGGTCGTCGACGCAGCCTCCGATGATGTAGCGGTCCGGCTTGTCGATATCGTGCAGCACATGCCAGTGGGAGTCAGGCGAGATCGGCGGCCGGGTGCTGCGCGACATACCGCGGAAGCAGGGGAACAGGATGGCGGTCTCCTCGACCGGGATGTCGAGATCCGGCGCGTCGCGCCCACCATATCCATGGCCGACGACGAGCCCGCGCCTGATCTTCCCCTGCCGCGGCAAAAGAAGCCAGCCGCCGATCGGAAACCGGCCGGTCGACATATAGGCGATGTCGAAGACATGCCATTTCGGATGGTCGAGCCCGCTTTTGCGCAGGCCCGGCTCCGGATCGATTGTCATCGCCCGCCGGTACCGATCCCTCCAGAACGTATCGAAACCCTCCGGCGCTTGCGGCGGCACCACGGCCTGAAGCTGCTTCAGCCCCATGCCGTAGGTGGGATCGAAATCGAAAGGGTGACTGGTGGGGATGGTCATGCTCGAAAAATTACCGGCAACTCGCATCCTCCCGGTCGAAGACAAAGTCTTCGGGAAGCCGGCCGCGGAATTTTCCCAATCTTTTCAAAGCTTCTTTACGGGCGGCCCGGGATGCAGGCTCTTGCCATTCCCGCTGCGAAAGCTCTTCGGCAGCGCGCGTGTGATCGGCAATCTTCGCCATTCTGGCCTCCTGCTCACTTCCAATGTCGCACGATCCGCCTTCACAAAAAAGCCCGGCGATGCCGGGCTTCATGTTCACCGTTCAACTGGCTTCAGTGCTTCATCGCCTTGACGATGTCCTCGGTCATCTTCTTGGCATCGCCGAGCAGCATCATCGTGCCGTCCTTGTAGAACAACGTGTTGTCGATGCCGGCATAGCCAGAACCGAGCGAGCGCTTGACGAACAGGCAGGTCTTCGCCTTGTCGACGTCGAGGATCGGCATGCCGTAGATCGGCGAGGTCTTGTCGTCGCGGGCCGCCGGGTTGGTGACGTCGTTGGCGCCGATGACGTAGGCGACGTCGGCTTGCGCGAACTCCGCATTGATGTCTTCCAGTTCGAAGACTTCGTCATAGGGGACATTGGCTTCGGCGAGCAGCACGTTCATATGGCCGGGCATGCGGCCGGCGACCGGATGGATCGCGTACTTGACCTCGACGCCGTGGCTTTTCAGCGTATCGGCGAGTTCCCGCAGCGCATGCTGGGCCTGGGCGACGGCCATGCCGTAACCCGGCACGATGATCACCTTCTCGGCGTTCTGCATCAGGAAGGCCGCGTCGTCGGCCGAGCCCTGTTTCACCGTCCGCTGCACGCCGTCGTCGCCGGCAGCAGATGCCGTCTCGCCGCCAAAGCCGCCCAGGATGACCGAGATGAAGGACCGGTTCATCCCCTTGCACATGATGTAGGAGAGGATCGCACCCGAGGAGCCGACCAACGCGCCGGTGATGATCAGCGCGAGGTTGCCGAGCGTGAACCCGATGCCGGCGGCCGCCCAGCCGGAATAGGAGTTCAGCATCGACACGACGACCGGCATGTCGGCGCCGCCGATCGGCACGATCAGCAGCACGCCGAGTGCCAAGGCCAGCACCACGACCAGCCAGAAGTCGAAATGGCTTTCGGTCTGCACCAGGCCGAAGACGAAGACGACGACCAGCACCAGCAGGCCGATATTGATGAAGTGCCGGTAGGGCAGCATGATCGGCTTGCCGGACATCCGCCCGTCGAGCTTCAGGAAAGCGATGACCGAGCCGGTAAAGGTGATCGCTCCGATCGCCGCGCCGAGCGCCAGTTCGATCAGCGCCTGACCGTGGATATGGCCGATCGCGCCGATGCCGAAGGAATCGGGCGCATAAAGTGCTGCCGCCGCCACCATCACCGCGGCAAAGCCGACCAGCGAATGGAAGCCGGCGACGAGCTGCGGCATCGCCGTCATCGGAATGGTACGGGCGATATAGGCCCCTGCCCCGCCGCCGAGGCTGAGCGCCAGCACGATCAGGATAAAGCCGCCGAAAGTGGGCGTGGCGAGCAGCAGGGTGGTGACGATGGCGATACCCATGCCGACCATGCCGTAGACATTGCCCTTGCGGCTGGTCGTCGGGTGGGAAAGACCCCGGAGAGCCATGATGAACAGCACGCCGGACACGAGATAGAGGAAAGCTGCGAGGCTCTGCGACATGGTATCCGAACCCTCAGCGATCTTTTTTCTTGTACATGGCGAGCATCCGGCTGGTCACCAGGAAGCCGCCGAAGATGTTCACCGAAACGAGCACCAGCGCGATAAAGCCGAAGCCGGTCGCAAAGCCGCTCGCCGATACGCCGACCGCAAGCAGCGCGCCGACGACGATGACCGAGGAGATCGCGTTGGTAACCGCCATCAACGGCGTATGCAGCGCCGGCGTCACCGACCAGACGACGTAATAACCGACGAAGATCGACAGCACGAAGATCGCCAGCCGAAACACGAAGGGATCGATCGCCCCGCCGGTTGCGGCGCTCGCCGCTTCCGGTGCCTGGGCGGCGGCACTCATCACGGCGGTCACAGCCTGGTCGAGCTGCTCCAGCGCCTTGTCCATTGCTTCACCGGCCATCACAGATCTCCATTGCTTGCGGCTTCATCTGCGACCGGCTTTTTGCGGGCGCGCACCGGTTTGGCAGCCGCCGGCTCCTTTATGGAGATTGCGGCTGGAGCAGGCGCAGCAACCGGCGTCTCGTCGGCGAGCGCGGCCGCCGCAAAATTCGGGTGCATGACCTGGCCGCCATGGGTCAGCATGGTTGCCTTGACGAGTTCGTCCTCAAGATTGACGGCAAATTCCTTGGTGCCCTTGTCGACCATGGTCTCGATGAACGCGAACAGATTGCGGGCATAAAGCGCCGAAGCGGAGGCGGCGATGCGGCCCGCGACATTGGCGTAACCGATCACGGTGACACCCTCGACATCGGCGACCTTGCCCTTTTCCGAGCCTTCGATATTGCCGCCGCGCTCGACGGCCAGATCGACCGCCACCGAACCGGGCTTCATCGACGCCAGCATAGCGCGCGTCACCAGCTTCGGGGCCGGGCGGCCGGGGATGAGAGCCGTGGTAATGACGATGTCCTGCTTGGCGATATGCTCGGCGACCAAGGCCGCCTGCTTTGCCTGATAGGCTTCCGACATCGGCTTGGCGTAACCGGCGGCGGTTTCGGCCGCCTTGAATTCCTCGTCCTCGACCGCGATGAACTTCGCGCCGAGCGAGGCGACCTGTTCCTTGGCGGCGGGGCGCACGTCGGTTGCCGATACCACGGCGCCGAGACGGCGAGCCGTGGCGATCGCCTGCAGGCCGGCAACGCCGGCGCCCATGACAAAGACTTTTGCGGCAGGCACGGTGCCGGCGGCGGTCATCATCATCGGCATGGCGCGGCCGTATTCATGGGATGCGTCGATGACGGCGCGATATCCGGCAAGGTTCGCCTGGGAGGACAGCACGTCCATCGACTGGGCGCGGGTGATGCGCGGCATCAGTTCCATGGCAAACGTGGTGAGCCCGGCTTTCGCCATCCCGGCAAGGGCGGCCTCGTTGCCGTAGGGGTCCATGACGGCGAACACCACGGCGCCCGCCTTGTAGGACACCATCTCGGCGGCCGTCGGCCGGTTGACCCTCAGGATGATATCGGCCGAGCCGACCTCCCCCGCACCGGCTATGCGGGCACCGGTGGCTTCGAAATCCGCATCGCGAACACCGGACGCAAGGCCGGCCCCGCTCTCGATCACCACCGAGAGCCCTAGCCCTGTCAGCCGCTTGACGCTCTCGGGCGAAGCGGCGACGCGCGGTTCGTCGGAACCTTCACGGCATACAAATACGATCTTCGGCAAAGACTGTCTCCTCCCAGTCGATATCGCAAGGCGGGCGAAAAGCTTCGCCCTTCCTCAAAGCCGGTGGCCGGGCTGGCCGAACCGGATCAACGCAGCAGGAAAACGCCGGCTATATTGAGAATGATGAAGACGAGAAGGCTGCCGATGAAGCCCGCTCCGCCGAAGAAACCGGCAGCCATGGCGATCATCAGAACGACGATGACCATCGTGCCCCATTTCGCACCCGCGATGAAGGCGTTGTAGGTCCTGTCGTGTTCCGCATAATCCATCGAAGCACCCGTTTCCACCGGCCCGCTATGGTGATTGTCCATCAGTCCCGTCTCCTTCATCAGCCGCACGCGCCCGCTCGATCGAAGCGTCGGCGCCTGCGGGGAAAACCCTTGTCGACATCCGGAATCATGCCTCGTTCGGCACGATGGAGGTCACTTCAGGCCTTACACAAAGCCATGGGAAAGCGCAATGCCGCCACAATGGCTTCCGGTACGCCCAAGCTTCAGAGCTTCAGGTCAGGTAGGACATTTCGGGGGAGTTCGGCCGGCCGGCGATGCGGGCCGTCGGCAGGATGGTGAGCGGCGCGGTGTCGAAATTCGAGGAGCGCGCAAACAGCAGGCGGCGTTCATAGGCCTCCGACTGAAACGCCGGGAAGCGCTTCATCATCTTGGAGCGCAATTCGCGGGTCTGCGATGCGAGCAGCATCAGATCGAAATCGTATTGCGGGATCCGCCGCGGCGGCACCACCGGCTGGGCATAGAAGAACCGGCGATAAAATGCCGCATGCGCCGGACGGATCGGCTGCAGCACGCGGTCCGCGTCGAAATAGATCGCCGCGACCGGCGTCAGCCGCACCGTCAGGTAAGGCATGGCCGAAAGTTCGCTGGCATATTCCGGGGCAATGGCGAAACGCGCTGAATCGATCAGCGTCATCCCGGCATCCAGCAGGCCGTTCACGGCTTCGGGGAAAATGGCGATCGACTGGCAGACCCTGTGCTCCGGCGTGACGTGGTGGAGGCGGATCGTGCTGACCAGTTCCTCGTCGTAATAGACGCCGAAGACATGCGCATTTTTGTCGAAGTCGATCTCGTCGATGAGCTTGGTCGCCGCGACCGGCAGCACGTTGTGGGTCTTGTAGGCTCTGTATCGCAGCCTGGCGATATCCTCGAAATCTTCGTTGCTCTCGATACGCCGATATTCGACATGGTCGAGTGTGGAGAGAAGTTTTGCTGAAAAGTTTCCGTCAGAAAATGATTGGCCTAAGGGCATTGGGATTTGTTCCATGAGCTTTAACCATGGATTAACCCTAAAAGACCCATAGCCCGCAATGAATGGACCACGAATTGAATAAAATTCTAAATGTTATGGTTAACAAACGGTTAACGACCGCTCGCCAGCGTCCCAAAACCGTTAACACTGTTCCAGTTTCAGGCGGGATTTAGCGAGCGGCAGCCCGAAGAGGCGAGGCCTGTGCATTTTTGGCACCACGCCGGATGGACGAAAGCTTGGCGGCGGGAGCAGCCTCGGCCGCCAGTTCGATGATCTTTTCGGAAGCGACAGGCACGGAGAACACGTAACCCTGGACCAGATCGGAGAACCGATGGCGGTTGATCAGCGCAAGCTGTTCCTTGGTCTCCACGCCTTCGACGACGATCTTGAGACCGAGTTCGCGAGACAGATGCACGATGCCGCGCAGGAGCTTCAGCTTGCGCTGGTCCTCGGCGATATTGCGGATGAACGCCCGGTCGATCTTGACCACGTCGAGCGGCAGGGAGTCGAGATAGCTCAGGCTCGAGAAGCCGGTGCCGAAATCGTCGATCGCGATAGTCACCCCGGTCACCCGGAACTGGTTGAGAATGGCGCTGACCGCCACCGGTTCGTCCATAAAGCAGCTTTCGGTGACCTCGAGATGCAGCCGCGACGGATCGAGCGAATAGCGCTTCAGCACGTCCGCCACATAACCGACGATGTCGTCGTTGCGCAGGTCCTGGATCGAAAGGTTGACGGAAACGGCCATCGGCTCCGGCCAGGTCGCGCAGTCGCGGCAGGCCTGGTCGAGCACGAGGTGAGTGATGTGCGAGACGAGCCCCATGTCCTCGGCCATCGGGATGAAGACGTTCGGTCCCACCATGCCGCGCTCCGGATGGCGCCAGCGCACCAGCGCCTCGCTGCATTCGATGCCGGAACCGTCGGGACGATACATCGGCTGATAGACGACATGCAGGCCGTGGTTCTCGATCGCCTGGCGAAGGTCGACGCGGAGCTTCTGCTCGTCGATATACTGGGCGTCCATTTCCGAAAGGAACACTGTCAGCGTGCCGTTGCCGGTGGATTTCGCGTGGTTGAGTGCAAGGTCCGCCTTGATCTGCCAGTTTTCCATGTCGAAGTCCTGCGACGGCAGGATGACGCAGCCGCTGTTCATCGAAACGGGAAGACGAAGCCCGTCGACGTAATAGTCGCCCTGGATCTCGGCGTGGATGCGGCGGATCTGACGCTCCAGCTCGCAATCGTCGTCGCCGCCGGTCAGCAACACGACGAACTCGTCACCGACCAGGCGGCCCGCCAGCAGTCCGTCGCTCTTCAGTGCTGTAAGCCTTGCCGCGATCGCCGCAAGCAATCGGTCGCCGACCACGTGGCCGCGCAGGTCGTTGACATGCTTGAACCCGTCCACGTCGAACATCGCGAGCGCCGCCAGGGCTTCGCCCCGCCGTTTCAGCTTCTTTGTGGCAAGATCCGCGAAGTGGCCGCGGTTCGGCAGGCCGGTCAAGGCGTCGAACCGCACCATGTGCAGCACCTTTTCCTCGGCTGCGAGACGGGCGGTGACATCTTCGAAGATCAGCACGACACCGCCGTCGGTGCGCGGGCTGACCGAGAATTCGAGATGACGGTCGTCCTTGAACTTGAAGAGCGCGCGTTCGAGCGAGCCGTCGGCAAGTTTGGAAAGCTGGCGCAGGATGGTCTCGGGCGCATTCTCCGCATCCTCGCAGAGCACGGCGGCGAAATCGCGGTCCTTGAGATCGCTCTTCTTGTCGAGGCCGAGCAGATCGCGGGCGCGGCGGTTGATCACCTGAATCTTGCCTTCGCCGTCGAGCATCACCAGGCCGTGGGAAATGGTCTTCAAGGCGATATCGAAGCGGCCGGCGATGATCGCCATCTTCCGCGACGCGATGACGTTTTCATAAAGGAATTCGCGCACCCCGTTGGCCATCGACCTGGTGGTAAGGCCGAAGGGGATGAGCAGCAGCGACATCAGCGCCAGATGCAGATCCTCGGTAAAGAGGCAGGCGATCAGGATCGGACCGCAGCAGCCGAGCGTCTGGAGATCGACGGCGATGCGCGAACCATAGTTGCGGCCGACGATCGACATCATCGAGCCGAGCGTCATGGCGATGCAGGTGAAGCCGACGAACGGGTTTTCCAGCACCAGCAGGGCATAGCCGCTGGCGATGCCGAGCAGGAAGGCCGCGAGGAACGCGCCGATCACATATTGCTGCTCCCAGGCGGCGATGCCGTCATAGGTCAGCGCCCCCTTGTCCACCTTGTCGAACCGCTGGAACCAGTACATGCGATAGGCAAAGACCGCCGCGAAGCCGCAGGCGAACAGGAGATAGAATTGCGCACCGCTGTAATGGAAAACGAGCAGGCACCACAGGACGTGAACAACCACGCCGGTCCATAGTGTGCCGCGATTTCCAAATAGCGACGTGACGAACGACAGATACACATCCGTCGACAGCGTCTTCGCTTCTGTCTCTTTCATCGGGTTCATCCCTTGTCTTCCGGTCGACACTGCGGGAAACCCTTTAAAAATTGCTTGTCCGCGGGCCGCAGCCCCCCTTTCATTGGGGGGTTCTTGAGAGTTTGCTGAATAAATTGACAACAGGATAGCTAAAATTTCGACCACGCAACCTTCGGCAGAGACGCAACCTCTTCCCGGCTTGCGCAACGCCTTTCGATCCCTGCTTTTTGTAGACGAAAACCCAGGCTTTTAGGACTTTCCTTTTATTAGACCTTGGTTTACATCGCCATGCCAGGGCGGGCGGGATAAGAGAGACCCGTTGAATTGGGGAAACCATGGCTGCATTGTTGAAGATCAGCGGTCTCATCGACCGCCTCAGCGAAATTATTGGCAAATTTTCCGGCTATCTCGTTCTCGCCTGCACCCTCATCAGCGCCGGCAATGCGCTCATCCGCTACCTCTTCAACTACAGCTCCAACGGCTGGCTTGAAATCCAGTGGTATCTCTTCGGCTTCGTCGTGCTTCTGGGCGCTTCCCACACTCTGAGGCTGAATGAGCATGTGCGCGTCGATCTCATCTACGGCGCCGTTTCCGACCGCGCCCGCCTGTGGATCGATACGATCGGCCTGATTGTCTTCCTCATCCCGGCCTGCATCTATCTCGCATGGCTTGCCTGGCCGTTCTTCGCGCTCTCCTACGCGCAGGGCGAAGTGTCCTCGAACGCCGGCGGCCTCATCCGCTGGCCGGTGAAACTCATCATCGTCGCCGGTTTCAGCCTCCTGGCGCTGCAGGGATTTTCCGAACTGGTGAAGCGCATCGCCGGTCTTTTGGGCGTCCTCCAGGTCGATACGACCTACGAAAAGCCGCTGCAATAACACCATTTTCGGGGGATAACCGCTCATGTTCCAATACGGTATAATGCCGCCGGCAATGTTCATCGGCATGATCATCTTCATGCTTTACGGCTTCCCGGTCGCCTTTTCGCTCTCGGCCGTCGGCCTCTTCTTCGGTCTTCTCGGCATCGCCACCGGCCATTTCGAATTCGCCTTCATGCAGGCGCTGCCGTTCCGCATATTCGGCATCGTCTCCAACGATCTGTTGCTTGCCATTCCCTTCTTCACCTTCATGGGAGCGATCCTCGAGCGTTGCGGCCTGGCCGAAGATCTGCTCGAAGGAACCGGCAAGCTGTTCGGCGCCGTTCCCGGCGGCCTCGCCTATGCGGTTATCATCGTCGGCGCCATCCTCGGCGCGATCACCGGCACGGTCGCCGCGTCAGTCATCACCATGGGCGTGATCTCGCTGCCGATCATGCTGAAATACGGCTACAATCCGCGGCTTGCGACCGGCGTCATCGCCGCCTCGGGCACGATCACCCAGGTCATCCCGCCCTCGCTCGTGCTGATCGTTCTGGCCGACCAGCTTGGCCGTTCCGTCGGCGACATGTATCTCGGCGCGATCGGACCCTCGATCCTGCAGGTGACGATCTTTATGCTGTTCATCCTCGGCCTGTCGATCTTCCGGCCGCAGGACGTTCCGCCGCTGCCGCCGGAAGCGCGGGGCGAGATGAACATGGCCCTGGTCATCAAGGTCCTCTGGGGCATGGTCCCGTCGATCGTGCTGATCTTCCTCGTGCTCGGCACCATTTTCATGGGCCTCGCGACCCCGACGGAAGCAGGCGCACTCGGTGTCGTCGGCGCCATGGTGATCGCCGCGATGCATCGCCGCCTCACCTGGGATCTGCTGCGTCAGGGCATGCATTCGACGATGACGATCACCTCCATGGTCGTCTTCATCCTGGTCGGCGCCACCTGCTTCAGCCTCGTCTTCCAGGGCATGGATGGCGGCCTGTGGATCGAGCATCTTCTGTCGCACGTTCCCGGCGGAGCGCTCGGCTTCCTGATCTTCGTCAACATCTTCATCTTCTTCCTCGCCTTCTTCCTCGATTTCTTCGAGATCGCCTTCATCGTCATCCCGATGCTGGCGCCGGTCGCGAGCGCTCTCGGCATCGACCTGATCTGGTTCGGCGTGCTGCTCTGCATCAACATGCAGACCAGCTTCATGCACCCGCCCTTCGGCTTTGCGCTCTTTTACCTGCGCTCGATCGCGCCGAAATCGGTGAAGACGAAGGATATCTATCTCGGCGCCATCCCGTGGCTCTGCATGCAGCTGGTTCTCGTCGCCATCGTGATCTTCTGGCCCGAGTCCGTCACCTACTGGCTGGACAAGGCGCCTGACGTCGATCTCAACACGATCAAGATCGAGATCCCCGGCTTCGGCAACGGCGGCGGCAACCAGATGCCGAATTTCGGCCTGCCCCCGATGGACGGCGCCCCGGCTCAGCCGGGCCAGCAGGGCCTGCCCGGCATGCCGAACTTCGGCGAGCCACCGAAGATCAACCCGTAAGGGCAGCACCCGTCCACCCTGGACAGGGACCATATCTTGGGAGGACAGAGTTGACGCTCTGTCCTCCATCGCTATTCCCGCCAAGCAAGGGAGCCCAGCGAAGTCCGGCCAGCCCGGAGCCCCTACGTCAAACTCGTCTTTTGGCCGTTCCTCTACCGCAATAGTCGTATGCCGATCGAGGTCCGGTGCCAGATCCCGGCGCAGCTAACACTTAGGTAGCCATACTAACCGGCCCGTCGAGCCTATAAAGTTTGACAGACGGCATGATGCTGAAGTCGGTCGTCCCCAAATCAGTTTGGCTGAAGCGCTCGGGGCCTGACATGCAGATAAGCCACGTATTGCCGAATGCTATGTACGTTGTGCGAAGGTCGATCGGTCGCACCATCGTCGAGCCGTTGCGGCGCAGGCGGTTTGCGAAAGAGAGCGACGTCTTCATTCACTGCACCAACCGGGGATACATCTTCAAACTCGATCCCGCGCAAAGCATCGACGAGGCCATCTTCGTCGAAGGCTGCTTTGAAGGACGGTTTCTGGAATTCCTGCAGGGCCGATTCGATCCCGGCGCCGTGGCACTCGATGTCGGCGCCAATATCGGCAACCACGCCATTCACCTCAATCGAGACTTCACCGAGATCCATTGCTTCGAGCCGAACCCCGAAGTCTTCAGGCGGTTGACCGACAACATTCGCTCGAACCGGCTCACCAACATCCGACTGCATCAAGCGGCTCTCGGCGATTGCGACGACACGCTCATGTTCCGCGAAAATCTCGAAGGCAACCTGGGCGCCAGCGGCTTTGTGGACGATGACCGGCCATCGGGGCATAGCCGCATCCTGCGCCTGCCGGTTTTCCAAGCCGACAAACTCGTCAGGCAGCTCGGAATAACCAGGGTCGATTTCATCAAGATCGATGTCGAGGGGTTCGAGCAGCGGGTTCTGAAAGGACTGCGCGAAACCATCGCCTTCAACCGGCCTATCGTGTCCTTCGAGTTCCACGGCCATCTCGCAGGGCCCGACGACTTCGGCAAGCTCACCGCCTGCCTGCCGGATTATCAACTCTACGACCTGGAATATGCGCCGGCATCGGCTTCAACGCTGGAAAAACTGAAATGGAATTTTCGCCATGGCGGCGCACCGGTTCTCAAACGGTTCGATCGCCCCGAGGCGCGGACCTACGAAAACATCCTGGCCTTTCCCTCCCCGGAAGTCTTCAGCCGCTTCACGAACCGTCCTTCGGCCTCCCTCACCTCGGCTTGATGCGTCCCGGCGGCATCAGCACAGACAAAAACCCCGGACCTTTCGATCCGGGGTTCCTGAAATGACACTTGCCTGATCTGGGATCAGAGCTTGCCGCTACGCTGCTGGATCATCATGAAGGTGTCGTAGGTATATTCCGACAGCTGCATCCAGAGATAGGCTTCCTTCTTGAAGGCGACCTGATCTTCGTAGATCTTCTTGAACGTCTCGTTCGAAGCCGAAATTTCCTTGTAGACCTCAAGAGATGCCTTGTAGCAGGCTTCGAGGATTTCCTGGCTGAACGGGCGAAGGGTGGTGCCCTGCGAGACGATCTGCTTGATCGCCGTCGGGTTCTTCGTGTCGTATTTCGCCATCATGCTGGTATTGGCAAACGCGCAGGCGTCGGTCAGTGCCGCCTGGTAACTCTTCGGCAGGGCGTTCCACTTGTCCAAATTCATAAAGGCGTGGATGACCGGGCCACCTTCCCAGAAGGCCGGATAGTAGTAATATTTGGTCACCTTGTAGAAGCCGAGCTTGTGGTCGTCATAGGGGCCGACCCATTCCGCCGCATCGATCGTGCCTTTTTCGAGCGCCGGATAGATGTCGCCGCCAGGTATCTGCTGCGGCACGACACCGAGCTTCTCGACCACCCGGCCGGCAAGCCCGGCGATGCGCATCTTGACGCCCTTGAAATCGTCTACGGTGTTGATTTCCTTCCGGAACCAACCACCCATCTGAGCGCCCGTATTACCCGCGGGAAGCCCGTAGACATTGTGCTTGGCGTAAAATTCGTTCAGGAACTTGTTGCCGTTGCCTTCGTAGAACCATGCATTGCTCAGTCGTGCGTTGAGGCCGAAAGGAATTGCAGTGCCAATGGCAAACGTTGGGTCCTTGCCTACGAAATAGTAGGAGCAAGTATGACACATTTCGACCGTCGCGTTACTGACGGCATCCAAAGCCTGACCGGCCGGCACGACTTCACCGGCGGCAAACGGCTGAATGGTGAAATTGCCGTCGGTTGCTGCGGCGACATGCTTGGCGATGTCTTCAGCGCCGCCATAGATGGTGTCCAGCGACTTCGGAAATGAAGACGTCAGACGCCAGGTGATTTTCGGGCTCGACTGCGCGATGGCCGGTGCGGCGAGCACCGTAGCGGCAGCTGCGCCGGCGCCGGTGACGGCGGCCTTTTTAAAGAATGAACGACGATCCATGAAATACCTCCCAGTAAGACAAACCGGAGGGATTATCTGTTCCCACTCCCCCGATCCTGCGGCGAGGTAAACATTTTGGCCTATGGGTTGCAAGCGCCGGAGCTAATATTCCTTAATGCGGGAACGCCTTTTGTCCTTAGACTTTCGTAGCGCCTCCCCCAAACTGGATTCACAAGAGATTTCAAAGCGCCGATGCTTATTCTTTGGGCAGCGCCTTCCCCCGAAACGGCCCTCGATCTTGACTTGAAGCGCGGTGCCGCGGCACAACGAAAAGAGACGCGATAGCGAGCCTCGTTGGAGAGCCTGATGCCGAAACCGATCATCGCCCTGCCTGCCGATATCCGCCAACTGGATGGAGCGATCTGGCATGCCTCGCCGAACCAGTATGTCCAGGCGGCATTGAAGGTGGCGGATGTGATGACCTTCATCATTCCGGCTTTCGAAGAAGGCAACGAGACCGACGCCATCCTCGACCGGGTCGATGGCGTGCTGGTTTCCGGTTCAGCGACCAATGTTCACCCGTCGCTCTATGGCAGAGAAGCAACGGCCGGCGATGGTCCCTTCGACCCGGCCCGCGACGCGACCTCCCTGCCCCTTATCCGCCGGGCGATCGACCGCGGCATTCCGCTGCTCGCCATCTGCCGCGGCATCCAGGAACTGAACGTGGCACTGGGCGGCACGCTGGCAAGCGAAATCCAGGACCAGCCAGGCATCTGGGACCACCGCAAACCCGATGTGAAGGAGCGCGACAGCATGTATGCGATCCGCCAGCCGGTCTTCATCGAGGAAGGCTCCTGCATCGCCACCTATCTCGGCCTGACAGGCGAGGTCCAGGTGAACTCGCTGCACCGCCAGGCGATCGCCGAAACCGCCCCCCGGCTGAAGGTCGAAGCGACGGCCGAAGACGGCACGATCGAGGCGGTTTCGGTCATCGACGCGAAAAACTTCGCCGTCGGCGTGCAATGGCACCCGGAATACTGGGCGGAAACCGACGCGCCGTCACGGGCGCTGTTCCAGGCCTTCGGCGAGGCTGTCCGCGCCTATGCGGCCCGCAAGACGCTGACCAACGTGGCGGCCTGACAATCACAATGGGACCGGTTCCGATAGGGGAAATAACACTCTGAGCGCTTGCGCCGTTAGACCGGAGATCTTTCCGGTCGGCAATATGTGCGCCCAACCAACAGAGAGAGATGCTCTAAGAGGTTCCGGCGGAACATCAAGCCCTTCATTTCGGCGACCGCGTGGCCGAGGTGGACAGTGCTTCAGTAGGTGATGATTGTCGTGAGAAAACCTCGTCAATTTCATAACCATCGAAACGAATTTTGGGGTGTTTGGATGTCAGTTTGGCCAGATCTGTTTACGGCAGAAGGCAATTTCGCATCCATCGTTCCGCTTACGATGGAGCATCATGATGACTTGGTCGAAGCCGCCGGCGACGGAGAGTTGCATCGCCTCTGGTACACAAAAGTTCCAGAGCCAGAAAATATCGGGGCCGAAATTGAAAGACGGCTCGAGCTCCGCACAATCGGCTCGATGCTCCCATTTGCCATTGTCGAAAGGACAAATGGTAAAGCCGTTGGAATGACCACCTATATGAACATCGATGCCGCAAACAGAAGGCTTGAAATCGGCGCTACATGGTGCCGTCAGTCTGTGCAGAGGTCACCACTCAACACCGAATGCAAATTGCTTTTGTTGCAACACGCCTTTGAGAAGCTGGATTGCATATGCGTGGAGTTCAGGACGCATTTTATGAATATTCAAAGCCGCCGAGCGATCGAGCGGCTTGGGGCCAAGCTTGATGGGGTGCTTCGCTCCAATATGGTGATGGCCAATGGCACCATTCGCGATACGGCAGTTTATTCGATAATCGCGTCTGAATGGCCCGCTGTCAAAGCCAACTTGAGGTGGCAATTGGAAAAGCCAAGACCATAATTTCCAGACCCCTCGGTTGGGCATCACCACTGCTTATAGTGTCTTTTCGCTTCCAGCCGGAACCAACCGCACAATGTCACGGCGTGAACCTCAGGCCCTCGGCCGGTGCACGCCGGTCGATTGGCGGATGCGCATTTCCGGCTTGATCAGATGGATGCCGTCCGGCTCGTGACTGCCGGCGAGGCGGTCGAGCAGGGCGCGCGCCGCAAGCCGGCCGACTTCTGTCTGCCCATTCCACACGGTCGTCAGCGCCGGTGTCGCGATCGAAGCTTCCTCGAGATCGTCGTAACCGGTGACGGAGATGTCATGGCCGGGCATCAGGCCAGCACGGGCAATGCCGTTCATCAGGCCAATCGCCACCAGATCGTTCCAGCAGACCGCAGCTGTCGGCTTCTGCGGCAGGGAGAGAAAATGCACCGCCGCCTCGAACCCGCCCTGCTTCGAACGCGGACCGGGCAGGCGGAGGTTCGGATCGACCTCGATGCCCGCCTTGCGCAGCGCGTTGACATAACCCTGATAGCGGTCTCGGCCGGTCGATGTCTGGTCCGTGCCGCCGATCATGGCGATCACCCGGTGACCGAGGCCGATCAGATGGTTGGTGGCAAGCGAAATGCCGTAGCTGTCGTCGCCGCGATAGGTCGGCAGTTCGACGCCTTCCATCGAACGGGCAACGAGGATGGCCGGCATGCCGTTCTCTTCTGCAAGCCTCATATCCTCGATCGGCGTGCCGATCGCCGGCGACATGATCACCCCATCACCACCGAGCTGCAGCAGCGTTTCGATGAAGGTACGCTGTTTCTCGACCGAATCGTAATGGTTGGAAAGGATGAAGGTATGACGGCTGCGGTCGAGCTCGCTTTCGATCGCTTTGAGGATTTCCCCGTAGAACGGGTTCATGATGTCGTGCACCACGACGCCGATAATGCCGGAACGCGAGGTACGCAGGCTGGCGGCCCGGCGGTTGTAGATATAACCTAGCGCTCTTGCCTGTTCCTTGATTTTTTCCCGGGTATCGGCCGCCACGAGCGGGCTGTCGCGCAGCGCGAGCGATATCGTGGCAGTTGAAAGACCAAGGCTCTCGCCAATCGTCGACAACTTGATCTTTTGCGCCATTTCCCCCACCCGCAATGGCCGGCATCGCTATCCGATGCTCGAATTAAACTTTAAATAAACAATTTAATTCCGTGCGACAATCCTGTGACCGCGAAAATCTGGAGGGAAATCAACCTCTGTCGTCCGAGGGCTCGGACTGGAGATTTTGTTCGATGGTCTTGAGAAGCTTGAGGAGGGTGCGGATCTCCTTGTCGGAGAGACCTTTTGCGGCGATCGAGCCGCACTCGGAGACCGAGCGGCCGATCTGTTCGACAGTCTGCAATCCGGCTTCCGTCAGATGCACCTTGGTGAGGCGCCCGTCGGTGCCGTCGGCGCGGCGTTCCAGAAAACCCTGAGCTTCCATGCGGCCGATCGTGCGGGTCATGGTCGGGGCCTTGACGCCGAGCCGTATGGCGAGCTGGCCGGGGGTCATGCCGTCTTCTTCGGCAAGAATCAGGATGACGCCGTCCTGGCCGGCATAAAGCCCGCTTTCACCGAGGCTGCGGCTGAGCGCTGTGCGCATGGAGCGGGCGGCCTGGGTGATCGCCGGCGCAAGGTCGGTGGCCGAAAGGCCTTCCAGTTCCTTCTTCTTGCCGGACTTGGCTTTTTTGTCGCCCTTCTTCTTGCTCATTCGCTCCGCCCGTTTTGCCCTAAAGAAGTAGCCGTTATATCTGTTGCGCGCTATCCATATCGAAACCGGGAAACCACCGCCAGATGTCGCACCCTTCGCCACGCTATCATGACAATGATACGACACTTGCGTCCACAGAAAGGCGAAACTGGGTCGCCGTCCTGCCGCTCGGCGCCCATGAGCAGCACGGACCGCACCTGCCGTTCGAGACCGACACGATGATCGCCGAGGGCCTCGTCGCCCGCTTGATCCCTGCCCTGCCTGCCCACCTGCCGGTCACGTTCCTGCCTACGGAGCCCGTCGGTTATTCGATAGAGCATATAGATGTCGCCGGTACGAAGACACTTGCCTTCGACGAAGCCGTTTACCGCTGGCTCGGCATTGCCGGCGATCTTCACGCCAAGGGTATCCGCAAACTGGTGCTGCTCAACGCCCATGGCGGCAATTCGCCGCTCATGACCGTCGTCGCGACCGAGGCGCGGGTGCGGTTCGGCATGCTGGTGGTCGCCACAAGCTGGACCCGCTTCGGCCAGCCCGCCGGCTGGATCGCCCCGGAGGACAAGGCAGTCGACATCCACGGCGGAGACATCGAGACTTCAGTCATGCTGGCGCTCAATCCGGATAGGGTCAACATGACCAGGGCCGAAAACTTCCCGTCCCGCCAATCGGACTTTTCCCGCGATTTCAGACATCTGCGCGCCTACGGCCCGCACGCCTTCGGCTGGAAGATGTCCGATCTAAACCCCAAGGCCGTCGCCGGCAACGCGGCCGCGGCGACGGCGCAACGCGGTGAGATGCTGGTTGCGCATGCTGTGACGGGCATCATCGAGCTGCTGGAGGATGTGGCGCGGTTTGATGTTGGAACATTGAAGTAGGAAAAAGCTACACAATGTGCGATATTAGGCTACACGCTTGAGGTAGCTGCGGATGACGCTGAATATCCGAAACGAAGAGGCCGATGCATTGGCCCGTGAATTGGCCCGTATCGACGGAACGACCATCACCGACGCGGTGATTTCCGCATTGAAGGAAACCATCGACAAACGTATCCGCCAGGAAACGCCTCGCGAGACCGCAACGAGAATTCTCACGCAACGCGGCCTTGCCTTCAAGGCGAACAGGCAGCCTGTACCGCCCGAGGCCTATCACGATCTCGATCACCAGATCGGAGATGACGGCTGATGTTCGTCGATGCCTGCGCGATCGTCGCGATGATGGCCGGCGAGGAGACTGCGGAAGCCTACGAAACGGCGCTTCTGCAGGCAAATTCGCCTTTCACTTCACCATTGGCCGCTTGGGAAGCGATCATCGTCCTGTCTCACCCGGATCAGCTCGATTGCCGTTATCGAGAGGCAGAAGGCGCTGTCGTTGAATGGCTGGATGCGCGGAGTATTGAAATTCGCGAGGCCGGATCGCCTCGGCAGCTTCTGAGTTATGCCGTCGCAGTCGCCGAGAGGCACGGGATTGGGCGGCGGTATCTCAGCAATTTCGACTGCTTTCACTATGCCTATGCCAAGGTGACGGAGCAGCCGCTTCTGACCCTCGACCAGCTTCTGCGCCAGACGGATGCCGAAACGAGGCCGTAGGGATCAAACCGCCTCCGGGGGCGTAGTTGAATCTACAACATGATACGACTAAGTTTGGACCATCTAATTGGACCAACGGAGCACGTAATGGAAATTTCAGTGAGCGAGGCCAAAGCAAGTCTGACTGAACTCCTTCATCGCGCGGAGGCTGGAGAAGATGTTGTTCTCACGCGAAGAGGTCATAAGATCGCAAGGCTTGTACCCATTGAGCCGGAACTGACGCGCGATCAACGCAGAGCGCTGATCGAAGAGATCAGAGCAATGGCGCCTGCACCTGATGGCAACGACGTACCCGCGGAGCGAAGCCAGGATTATCTCTATGGTGACGATGGCCTGCCGGCATGATTGTGGTCGACACGTCAGCGTTGATCGCCATCGTCAAGAATGAAATTGGTGCCTTTGACTGCCAAGAGGTGCTCACAGGGGAATCGAAGGTCCTCCTCAACGCCGCTACTCTCACCGAAGCACTGATTGTGGCTCGTGGAAAGAAATGTCTGGCTGGTCTTACCAACCTGATTGACCGGCTTCCCATCACCATCATCGAACTGGATGCTGTAAGAGCAGAACGGGCTGCGGCCGCTTACGCTCTGTTCGGCAAAGGCTTTCACAAGGCTTCGCTCAATTTCGGCGATTGCTTCGCTTATGCGACAGCGAAGGAATTCGACTGTCCGCTTCTCTATGTTGGTGACGATTTCGCAAGAACAGACGTGGTTTCCGCAATCGCGTCGCCGTCAGCGTGAGCAACAAGATCACCCGGCGTCAGCTGCAATTCCGATGTGATCTTATAACATACAAACCCTTTGAACTCGTCCCGGCTTGCCCTTATATGAGACGAACAAAGCTTCCGCGCCGATCGGGCGCTCTCAAGTCCTCGAGGTTTTCATGACCGAAACAGCCACCGTCAAGCCCGTTCCCGTCACCGTCCTCACCGGTTATCTCGGCGCCGGCAAGACGACGCTCCTCAACCGCATTCTCTCCGAAAGCCATGGCAAGAAATACGCGGTCATCGTCAACGAGTTCGGCGAGATCGGCATCGACAACGACCTGATCGTCGAGTCGGACGAAGAGATCTACGAAATGAACAACGGCTGCGTCTGCTGCACGGTACGCGGCGACCTGATCCGCGTCGTCGAGGGCCTGATGCGCCGCCCGGGCCGCTTCGACGGCATCATCGTCGAGACCACCGGCCTTGCCGATCCGGTGCCGGTCGCCCAGACCTTCTTCATGGATGACGACGTGCGTGCCAAGACCGAGCTCGACGCGGTCGTCGCCCTCGTCGATGCAAAACACCTGCCGCTGCGCCTGAAGGACAGTCGCGAAGCTGAAGACCAGATCGCCTTTGCTGACGTCGTCGTCATCAACAAGACCGATCTCGTCACCCCGGAAGAGCTGGCGATCATCGAAGACGTCGTCCGCGCCATCAACCCGACTGCCCGCGTCTACAAGACCACTCGTTCCGGCGTCGATCTCGCCCGCGTGCTCGACCAGGGCGCCTTCAACCTGGAGCGCGCGCTCGAAAACGATCCGCATTTCCTGGATCAAGGCCATGACGACCATGTCTGCGGCCCGGATTGCGACCATGACCATGGGCACGACCACCATCATCATGACCACGACCACCACGCGCATGACCATGATCACGATCATCACGGCCATGATCACCACCACCATCACCACGGCGAGATGTCGCCGATCCATGACGTGACCGTGAAGTCGATCTCGCTGCGCGGCGGCGAGATGAACCCGGAACGGTTCTTCCCCTGGATTCAGAAGATCACCCAGACGGACGGCCCGAGCATCCTGCGCCTGAAGGGCATCATCGCCTTCAAGGGCGACGAGGAACGTTATGTCGTGCAGGGCGTCCACATGATCGTCGAGGGCGATCACCAGCGGCCGTGGAAGGATGGCGAAAAGCGCGAATCGCGCCTCGTCTTCATCGGCCGCGATCTCGATGTCGACAAGATCGAGAAGAGCTTCAAGGCTTGTGAGGTAGCGGCATGACGCCGAAAAGTGTGAAGCGGTTTTCGGACCACGTCATGCCCGGGAGCAATGCTGCGTAATGCCGACTGTTGCACCGCTTGATCTCGAAGGCCATGTCGTCGCCGCGCATTTCCTCGGCGACGTTCCATTCTTCGCCACCGCTGCCGGCACGATCCACCGTCTGGATGGCGGCGAGAAAGTCACAGAGGCCCATCAGGGTCTGCTGACCTGCATCCGCGATCCCTTCAGCGCCACGCTGCTGACCGGCGGCGAGGACGGCAAGGTGATGCGTATCGGCAGCAATGGCGAGGCGACCCTGATCGCCGAAGCGCCCCGCAAATGGATCAGCGTCATCGCCGGCGGCCCGCAGAATGCGGTCGCCTATGCGCATGGCAAGTCGAGCTTCGTAAAGCAGAGCGACGGCACGCTGAAGGAGTTTCCCGAAGAGCGCAGCGTCGAAGGCCTCGCCTTCGCCGGCAAGGGTCTCAGGATCGCGGCTGCCCGTTACAACGGCGTCTCGTTGCACTGGGTCGGCACCAATGCCCCGCCGGTCGATCTCGAATGGAAGGGCGCCCATAACGCCGTCACCTTCTCGCCCGACGGACGTTTCCTGGTGACGACCATGCAGGAAAACGCCCTGCACGGCTGGAAGCTCGATGGCAAGCCGGGCGAAAACCGCCATATGCGGATGACCGGTTACCCGGCCAAGGTGAAATCGCTCTCCTGGTCGCCGAAGGGCAAGTGGCTCGCCTCGTCGGGCGCGCCGGCGGCGATCGTCTGGCCGTTTTCGGCAAAGGACGGGCCGATGGGCAAGGCGCCGCAGGAACTCGGCACGCGCGCCAATATCATGGTCACGTCGGTGGCCTTCCATCCGGCCGAGGAAGTGCTCGCCATCGGTTTCATCGACGGCATGATCCTTGGCGTCAGGCTCGCCGACGCAAAGGAAGCGCTTCTACGCCGGCCCGGCAAGGGCGGCATTACCGGATTGAGCTGGAGTGCCAACGGCAAGCTCGTCGCCTTCGCGTCCGATGCCGGCGACTGCGGCGTCATCGATATTGCAGCCTGAAATCTTGCAGCACGAATAACCGCGGCGGAGAAATCTCCGCCGCGGCCTGGTCCATGCGGGATGGGCAGGTAGCGTGTATGAATGGTATGGGTGTCAGGCTGTACTGCCTGCCCGATCGCTCCCGTTTTTCCGAAAGGCGGGTAACGGAGGGTCTGGATCCGAAACCTTGACCTTGCGGCGGTCGGCGCCCTGACGGCGCCTTCCTCACCTTTACGACCATCACCGGACGCCGGATGCTCTCCGTAGGATGCGACCCGGTTCGCGACCCGGCCCCTGCCCTGTGACGCGACCACTATAATCGCGCCGGCGCAGGCGGGGATGCCGCGGAACTGTTTCGACGGAAAATTGCTTCAAACGAAAAGGGAATTTCTGTTCGCCGCAACGAAATCGTCCCCGCCTTCACGCCGCTTGGCGGTCTTCCTCGAACGTATCGATACCGTCGCGGCCGTTGCGCTTGCGGGCATAGAGCGCCAGGTCGGCCCGCTGCAGCAGGGTTTCGAGGTTGCCAGGACCGCATATCTCGGTCGCCACGCCGATGCTGAGTGTCGGCTGCACGACAAGGCCCTCCATCTCGGCGAGGGAAGCGGCAAAGGCGGCGCGGATCTTCTGAGCCGTCTCGACTGCCTTTTCGACCGGGCATCCCTTGAGGACGATCACAAACTCGTCGCCGCCCTGCCGAGCGAAGAGATCGCGGCTGCGCAGGTGCAGGGATGCAGAGGAGGCGAACCGCCGCAAGACCTCGTCGCCAACCCCATGACCATGCGTATCGTTGAGCTGCTTGAAACGGTCGACATCGATGAGCATCAGGGCGACCGGCCCCGGCTCGAGACCAGCATAGGAGCGCATCAGGCCGCCGCGGTTGAGCACGCCGGTCAGGGCGTCGCGATCCGCCAGGTAAGTGAGCTTGTTTCCGGCCCGTTCGGCCGCCATCAGATTGATGACGATGCTTCGCAATGCCAGGAAGGGTGCGGCCCAGAGCCCCAGCCAGGCATCGGCACCGTTGCCGGGGCCAAACAGGCCGCCCTCTCCGATCCAGCCCGTCACCGCCAGAAGGGCGCGCGCTGCAAAGATGGCGGCAGTCGGCAGGTAGATCGCAGCGACCAGCCATGCCGACCGCAGCTTCTCCTGCCGTGCGAGGCGAATACCCTCCAGCATCACCAGGAGGTCGCCGAGGGCGCAGACGAGCGAGAAGATGGCGATGCGCGGCGCAGTACTGGCATCGTCCCGCCACAAGAGGATCAGCGGCGCCGAAAGAACGGCGAGGATCAGCCAACTCAGGCCCCAGCGGGCCGGACGGCCGCCGAAAAGCCGGACGGAGACGATCAGCAACAGATAGCCGACCAGGATCAGGTTGTTGCCGATCAGGACCGAGACGACATCCGGCAATACGTTTCGCAGGCCGACGCTGAACAGGCCGGCTCCGATGACGATGCCGCTGGCGCTCCACCAGAACAGCCAGCGTTCAAACCGGCCGCTGGAATAGGCGATCATCTGGACGATGCCCAGGACAGAGCAGGTCATAGCCGAGACGATATAGATCGTCCGCAGATCCAGCATGAAACACCCCCAATGGCGACGCGGGGCATGCTAGCGTCAGGCGGTTACGATTTGGTGTGCCCGGTCATTCAAGTTTATACAAACTGGCTTTAAACGATGCGGACAGCGCCGATGATTTCGGCGAGCAGGTGGTGCAGGTCGTCGCGATAACCGCTGCGGGCCGAGGGGCCGCTTTCGTCTGACGTCATCACCACGGTGAGGCCGAGCGACGGCACGATATAGAGCATCTGCCCGCCATAACCCCAGC
This sequence comes from Neorhizobium sp. T25_27, assembly GCF_002968565.1. Classification (NCBI taxonomy): domain Bacteria; kingdom Pseudomonadati; phylum Pseudomonadota; class Alphaproteobacteria; order Hyphomicrobiales; family Rhizobiaceae; genus Neorhizobium; species Neorhizobium sp. T25_27. The sequence goes on along the minus strand of NZ_PVBJ01000011.1, from coordinate 18,683 downwards.
CGAACTTGACCTCCTCGCCGCCGATATTGCGCAGGAACCAGCCGTATCCGTAACCGTCGCCGGAAAAGCGCGAATTGGTGCGCGGCGTCCAGGACTGGTCGATCCAATCCCTCGAGACGACCTGGCGACCGTCCTTCGTCTTGCCGCCGTTGCGGTAGAGTTCCCCGAACGCCAGAAGCGAGCGGGCGGTCATCGCCATCTGGTTGCCGCCGAGATAGATGCCCTGACGGTCGCGTTCCCAGGAGCCGATCCGGAACCCGTCGACCGGATCCAGCCATTCGCGCGCCAGCGCCAGCGTCGATTTGCCGCCGACCTTGGTGAGGACCGCCGAAAGCAGGTGACTGGAGGCGGTCGAATAGAGCATCGAACCGCCGGGATCGTCGTCGAACGGCTGGGCGAGTGCGAACCGCACCCAGTTGCGGCTCGCGATCCAGCGGCCATAGTTCGGCCCGGACAACCTTCCGAGCCCCGCCTGCATCGAGAGAAGATTGCCGATGGTGATCGTGTGGATGCGCGAATCCGGATTGGCCGGCAGGTCGGCCTTCAGGATCGGCGCGATCTTCTGGTCCGGACCTTCGAGCAGCCGGCGGTCGATGGCGATGCCTGTCAAAGCCGAGATGATCGATTTCGAGGCCGACTTGATGTTGGTCGAGGCGTCCAGCGAATGACCGTTGAACGCCCGCTCGGCCAGCATCTCGCCACTACGGGCGACCAGAACGACCTTCAGGGGCTCCAGCTCCGCCGCACCGCCGAGCACAGTATCGAGCGTCACCGGCGGCTGCGGCACAGGTGCCTGGGGCGCGTCCTGCGCAAGGCTGCGGGCCGCAGTCAAGGCGAAAGGGAGGGACAGGAGGGTTGCGCGGCGTGTGATCATGCAGCGAAGCTAGGACGGCCAGGCGGCCGAAACCATGGCGGAAAGGCTCGTTTCACGCAGAGATGATGGAGTGTGAAGCCACTTCCCCGCATATGCGAGGCCTCGTTCCGATTCCTCCGGCAACGAATACCTTCAAGGATCATCCACGGTGGAGCAAAAACGGAAAGCAGTGTATTGGACCATCCCGACCGTCTTCATCGTTGCGTCCCCGATTCCCTCACGGGACCGGACCCGCAGCGCGGGACAGCCGTTTATACGATCGGATACGACATGGCCAAGGCACCCAAGACTGAACATTCCGAACTCGCCGGCGAATTCACCGACGACGGCATTACCGTACTGGTCGATATCTACCGCACTGCCGGCACCCAGGGCGACTGGACGCTCGAAGTCATCACCGAAGAGGATGACGTCACCACCTGGGAAGAGCCGTTTCCGACCGACCGCGAAGCCTTCGACGAGTTCCTGGCGACCGTCGAGCGCGACGGCATCCGCTCCTTCTTCGGCGAACCCGAACCCAATCCAGCGGTGCATTGATGAAGAATGTCGAAGACCTCACCACATCCGCCAAAACCATGCACGACCGCTACGCGTCGGGGCGCATGGACCGCGAAATCGTTCGCCAATGGGTGTTGGGTCTGAGCATGTATCCGGAGCCCTACGGCCGGCATATCCAGGAGGCGGCCTCCTGGTTCAAGCCTTCCCGCGACGACCTTGATCCCGTGGAACTGAAGATCGCCGACCTTGCCAAGCTGCAGGCGATCTATCGGCCGTAAGACACCTCAAAGCCCGGCTTCGGCGAACACCTTGACGATCCAGTCGAGGAAGACGCGCACCCGCGGCGAAAGCTGGCGGTTCTGCGGATAGAGCGCCGAAAGCAGTGTCGGCGGCGGCGGGAAATCGGCAAGCACTTCGACGAGCACGCCCTCGTCGATATCCCGCTGCAGGCGATAACGGGGCGCCTGTATGAGCCCAAAGCCGCGGCGGGCGAGATCGACCATCGTATCGGAATTGTTGACCGTCAGGCGGCTTGGAAGTGTGACGTAGCGCACCTCGTCACTGACGACGAATTCGAGCGGCATGATCTGGCCGGTGCGCGACGAAATGAAGCCGATGGCAAGATGCCCTTCCAGCGCATCGGGTGATTTCGGAAGCCCGTGTTTCTCGACATAGGTACGGCTGGCGCAGGTGATTTCGGTGATGGTTCCGAGCCTGCGCATGATCAGCCCGCTGTCGTCGATCTCGCCTGCCCGGATGACGCAGTCCACGCCTTCGCGAACCAGATCCACCAGCCGGTCGCCCTGGCCGATCTGCAGTTCCAGGAGCGGATAACGGTCGAGGAATTCGTGAAGGCGCGGCAAGAGGAAGGTGCGGGTCAGAAACCCGTGCGCGTCAACCCTCAGCAGGCCGCGCGGCTGCGCGTCCCGAAAGATGTTCTCCGCCTCGTCCACCTCCGCGAGGATCGCGAGGCAACGCTCGTAGAAGGCCCGGCCGTCGAGCGTCGGGGTGACGTAGCGCGTCGTCCGCTCCAGAAGTCGCGTGCCGATCCCCTCCTCGAGCTGTTTGACCGCTTCGGTGACGGTCGAACGGGCAAGGCCTAGATCCGCGGCCGCAGCGGAAAAACTGCGCCGTTCGACGATCCGGACAAAGAGCTGCATGCGGTCGAGGCGATCCATGACCTTGTTCACCACAGGCGAATTCTGATGTCAATTCGCTGCCAATTGTTCTTGCATCGTGTCAGCAATATCTCCTGCTCACCAACCAAGGAGAGATCCCATGACCACCAACGGACAACGCGTCGCGATCGTCACCGGCGCTTCGAAGGGCATCGGCAGAGCCATTGCGCTCCGCCTCGCTGAAGACGGCATCGCCGTCGTCGTCAACTATGCGACCAGCCGGCAGGCCGCCGCCGAGGTCGTTGCACAGATCGAAGCCGGCGGCGGCAAGGCGGTCGCGGTGCAGGCGGATGTCGGCAGCCCGACCGCTGCCGCAACCCTGTTCGACGCCGCCGAACAAAGCTTCGGCGGTGCCGACATCCTCGTCAACAATGCCGGCGTGATGCGGCTCGCGCCGCTCGCCGAGATGGACGACGAGACTTTCGAATTCCAGCTTGCCACAAACCTGATGGGCACGTTCCGCGGCATACGCGAAGCAGGCAAGCGGCTGCGTGACGGCGGCCGCATCATCAATTTCTCGTCGAGCGTCGTCGGCGTCTACGGGCCGGCCTATGGCGGTTATGCCGCCACCAAGGCGGCCGTCGAAGCGATGACCCACGTTGCCTCCAAGGAACTCGGCCGGCGCGGGATCACCGTCAACGCGGTCGCGCCGGGTCCTGTCGAAACCGAGATGTTCATGACCGGCAAGTCCGACGAACTGGTCCGGAACATCGTCAAGACAATCCCGCTCAGCCGTCTCGGCCAGCCGCAGGAGATCGCCACCGTCGTCTCCTTCCTCGCCGGCCCGGACGGCGGCTGGGTCAACGGCCAGGTGCTGCGCGCCAATGGCGGCATGATCTGAAACACCAAACCAAAGGATAGAACAATGCCATTCGTGAACATCAAGACGCCCGAAGCCGCGCTCAGCAAGGCCCAGAAGCAGGAGATCGTCCACCGCACCACCGAGATGCTGGTCGAATACCTGAGCGAGGCCGCACGGCCTCACACCATGGTGCTGATCGAAGAGGTGAAGGACGGCGGATACGGCCGCGCCGACGAGATCTACGTCACCCCGGACGCCTATCGGGCCAAGGACGGCGACTGAGAAACGCAATTCACCGCGAAACTAAAAAACAAGGCCGGCGCCACCTGTCTGGCGCCGGCCCCGTCCCCCACCGATTTTTTTGTTTTTCTAGAAGCGGTAGGTGACGCCTGCCCCGATCAGCCAGGGATTGATTTTCGCCTTGCCGCTCAGCGGCCCGAGCACGTCGTGGTCGGCTTTCCATTTGGTTTCGAGAAAAATTTTCTTCACGTCGAAGTTCACGCCCCAGTGCTGGTCGATCATGTAATCGAAACCGAGCTGCAGGGCCGCGCCGACATTGTTCTCGACGTCGAGATTGTGGAAGCCCGGCTTTTCGGACTGGTTGTAGAAGAGCGAGTAATTGACGCCGGCACCGACATAGGGCTTGAACGCGCCGAAATCGGTGAAGTGGTATTGCAGTGTCAGCGTCGGCGGCAGAAGCCAGGCGCGGCCGACCGGCACGCCGACGGCACCGTCCTCCTTGATATTCGCATAGGTGGTGCCGAGGACCAGTTCGGCCGCGATGTTGTCGGTGAAGAAGTAGCTGATATCGAGCTCGGGGATGACCGAGTCGGAGAAAGACAGGTCCGAACCCGGCACGCCGTTGACCGAACCGCGGTTCTCAGTGATGACGCCCAAGCCGCGCACGCGGATCTGCCAGGGGCTCGATGCCGCCACGGGTTCCTCCGCCGGAGGGGCAACGGAAACGGGCGTCAGATCCGCCGCCGCTGCCCCGAATGCGAAAAAAGCCGCACCCGCGCCCGCGATCCATCTCAGATGCCGTGCCCCGCTCGTGTTCATGTAAGCTCTCCTGCTTGCTTTTTGATCTTGCAGGGAAAGGCTTAGGCGCGGGCAGCGAGAGTCGGATTGATCCGGATCAACCGCTGCCGGCGGATGCGCGGCGGCGGCCCGAAACGGAGAATTTGTCGCACGAAAAACCCCGCCTCGCCGCGGGCGCTCCAACAGGAACGCTCCACCGGAGAGGCGGGGTCTGCGCAGATCGTCGGGGCGCGAGGCCTTGAGTGCTGAATGCCTTGGGTCGGGAACGCGACCTCGTCAGGCCAGCTTGCGCCCGTTGGCGACGATCATGCCGGCGGCACCTTCAAGCCAGCCGGCCTTGAGTTCGAGCGCCAGGAAACGAGAGCGCTCGAAGGGGCCTGGCATGACGAGATGCCGGGTCTTGTCGGCGAAGAAGCCGAACCGTTCGTAATAGGCCGCATCGCCGACCAGCAGGACAGCACCGTGGCCGCGCTTGTGGGCCTCGGTGATCGCTGCACGCATCAGCGCCGCACCGATGCCCTTGCCTTCATGAGCGCAATCGACCGCGAGCGGGCCGAGCAGCAGGGCATCGATGGCCTGACCTTCGGACGAAATGCCGGCCTCTACGTTCCAAAGACGCACGGTACCGATCACGTGGCCGGCGCCGTCGCGGGCAACGATGGCGAGCCCATCGGCCGGCACGCGGTTGCGGCGGATCTTTTCCGACGACTTCCGGCGACGATCCGGGCCCATGGCGCGGTCGAGCAGGGTTTCGCGGGCGACCACGTCGGCCGGCGTTTCGGCGTCGATGGTGAAAGTGGAGTTAGGCGCAAAGAATGCGCGTACAGAATCAAGAACAGCGGCCATCGTGGCCTCCCGTACCCAATACCGTTATGAGCGGCGATGAAGAGGAATTGTGAATTTGCCGCCCCGGCTGGTTACGGGGCCGGCGGTATTAGATGACGCCAGTTAGGCAGGCAAAGCCGCCTTAGATGACGTAGGCCTTCAGGGGGTCGAAACCGTTGAAGGCGACGGCCGAGTAGGTCGTCGTATAGGCGCCGGTGCCTTCGATCAGAACCTCGTCGCCGATCGTCAAGGTGACGGGCAGCGGATACATGTTCTTCTCGTACATCACGTCGGCGCTGTCGCAGGTCGGGCCGGCGAGAACGCAGGGTTCCATCTCGTCGCCGTCCCGCTCGGTGCGGATCGGGTAACGGATGGCCTCATCCATGGTTTCGGCGAGACCGCCGAACTTGCCGATGTCGAGGAAGACCCATCGGTGATTGTCGTTGTCCGACTTCTTCGACACGAGGACGACTTCAGCCTTGATGACGCCCGCATTGCCGACCATGCCGCGACCCGGCTCGATGATCGTCTTCGGCAGGTTGTTGCCGAAATACTTGCGCAGCGAAGCGAAGATCGCCTTGCCGTATTCTTCGGCCTTCGGCACGTCGCGCAGGTACTTGGTCGGGAAACCGCCGCCCATGTTGACCATCTGCAGAACGATGCCCTGCTTTGCAAGCGAACCGAAGACGCGCTTGACATCGGCAAGAGCCGCATCCCAGGCATCGACCTTGGTCATCTGCGAACCGACATGGAAGGACACGCCGTAGGACTCCAGGCCCATCTGGTGCGCGTAGACGAGCACGTCGACGGCCATCTGCGGCACGCAGCCGAACTTGCGCGACAGCGGCCATTCGGCGCCTTCGCCATCGGTCAGCACGCGGCAGAATACCTTTGCGCCGGGAGCCGCGCGGGAGATCTTCTCGACTTCCTCATGGCTGTCGACGGCATAGAGGCCGACGCCGAGCGCGAAGGCGCGAGCGATGTCGCGTTCCTTCTTGATCGTGTTGCCGAAGGAGATGCGGTCGGAGGACGCGCCGGCGTCGAGCGCCATCTGGATTTCGGCGACCGAGGCGCAGTCGAAGTTGGAACCCATCGAAGCAAGCAGCTTCAGGATTGCCGGTTCCGGGTTGGCCTTGACCGCGTAATAGATCGCGCTGTCCGGCAGGGCATGACGGAAAGCGGTGAAATTGTCGCGCACGACGTCGAGATCGACAACAAGATACGGTCCTTCGGGACGCTGGGTCTTGATGAAGTCAAGGATGCGAGCAGTGGTCATCGGTCAGTCCCTTCAAAATCTCAAAGCTCCGGCTGTGAACCGGAGGACAAAGGACGGATGAGAATGCGTTCAGCCCGGTTGGTGGAGACACCGGTACCGTGAACACGCTCAAACGCGCGATAAGTGGATCAACGCTCTGCCACGAACAATGATCCGGCTTTGTCTGCCATGGATTGGAGGGAGGTCCCTACCGCACTTCCGGCAATGATGGTGTGCCTCTTCAGTAACCCCCGCTGATGGAAAGCAGGGAGAGAACAAAAAGGCCCGCACCGTCGTTGCTTCAGATGTCCTCGCATTTCCCGGATGGCCGGAATAGCGACTGGAGGGGTTAGTTCCAGGTACCTTACCGATGACCTCACCAAATAGAGGGTCGGCGGACACCCACGGGCACGTGCGACTTTGGGCTGACCGGGGAGATAAGAATATTCGCAGTCATAATCAAGAGTTTTTTTGCCCATCACCGAAATTTCGCATTGCACAATTCCATGCTAAATCCCAACTACGATCGACCAGACTAAAAGGGGCGACATTTGGACACTCTAACGCGCATGCGGGCCTTCATCGATGTGGTTGAAGCAGAAGGCTTTTCAGCCGCAGCCCGGCGGACCGGGCGGTCGAAGGCTCTGCTTTCCAAATACGTGCGCGAACTGGAAGACGATCTCGGCGCGCTGCTGCTCAATCGCACTACCCGCCAGTTCTCGATGACCGAGGCCGGCCACACCTATTACCGGACCGCCGCCGACATCCTCAAGGAGATCGACAATCTCGCCGACCTGGTGCGCGAGAACAATGCCGACCTGAAGGGACGCCTGCGCGTTTCCGTGCCCCGGACCTTCATCGATGCCGAGGTCGGCCAGTCGCTGATCGATTTCGCCAAGAGCCACACGGAAGTGTCGCTGGAAATCGTCGCCGAGGACCGGTTCGTCGACCTGATCGAGGAAAATTTCGACCTCGCGATCCGAATCACCAAGCTCGAGGATTCCGGGCTGATCGCCCGAAAGCTCTCAGACTTCCGGGTCTATACGGTAGCAACCGCCGATTTCGTCGCCAAATACGGTCCGCTCGAACACCCGCAGGACCTGAACCGCGTCCCCTTCATCATCGACACCAATTCCCGCTGGCACAACAATGTCCGCTTCACCGACAAGGACGGCTCGACCATCTCGGTCGCCGTCAGCGGCCCGGTCGAGATCAACAGCCCACAGGCGACGTTGCGTGCCGCCCGCGCGGGCCTCGGCGTCGCAATCATCCCGGATTTCATCGCCAACGCCTCGATCCAGTCGGGCGAACTGGTGACGCTGTTCGACGATTATATTGCCAAGGACCGAGGTATCTACGCGGTCTACCCGCATCGCCGCTACCTGCCGGCCAAGGTCAGGAGCTTCGTCGACTTCCTCTCCACTTGGTTCCGCCGCCAGCATTGACCGATCCGGGCGCCCGGCGCCTCGCCGGTCCCTACGGCAAATGAGGTAACGCCTCCGCGGCAAGTCGACCTATTGGCCGGCTTGCTCGAGCCTGGCCTCGATCAGCATAGTACGGCTCAGCGTGCGAAAATCTGGCATCGCGGAGGATCGACGTCCATGCAGAAAAGCCTGGCGATGTTCGTGTCGGCGCCGGTGATCGAGGCCGCGAACGGCAAGCTGGTGCTCGACAAGAAGTTCGTTTCCGGCATGGCCCTGCATGTGCAGCACTGGTCGGGGCCGGTCACCTGCTTCATCCGGCGCGGCGCGACCGACATACCGTTCGGCGGGCGTTACGACATCGGCGAACTTGATTTCCGGGTGCGTATCCTGGAGCCGGAGGAACGGGTGTCGGTGGACCATCTCGCCGATTTCGACCTCGCGCTGCTGTCGGGAGATTCCTACCTCGACCTCTTAGCCCCCGAGGCGATTCGGAAAGCCAGGAGCGCCGTGGTCTACTCGATCGAATACACCCACCAGACCCGGCTGCAGATCATCTCGCTCGACGATACGCGCAGCCTGCCGCGGAAAATCTACGGCATGGCCTGGACGGTGATGCAGGAATACAAGCGCAAGCGCGCGTTCCGCGCCGCCCGCGGCATCCAGGCAAACGGTTACCCGGCCCACACGGCCTACCGCGACATGGGCGGCAGCCAACTCCTCTATCTCGACAACCGCATGAAACCGGCGATGTTCGCGACGCCGCAGGAGATGACCGCCCGAAAACGGCATCTCCTGAGCGGCGAGCCGTTGCGGCTCATCCATTCCGGGCGGCTGGAACCGATGAAGGGCGTGCAGGACCTCGTTCCGATCGCCAGGCTGCTTGGCGAACGGGGCGTCGATTTCACCCTGACGATCTACGGCGAGGGAAGCCTGTCTGGTGCGATCGACGCCGATATCCGCAGGCACTGGCTTCACGACTGCGTCTTCCTCAAGGATCCGGTCGATTTCGAGCAGGAGCTCGTGCCGCTGACGCGCAACCGGGCCGATATCTTCCTCAGTTGCCACAGGCAGTCGGATCCCTCCTGCACCTATATCGAGACGATGGGCTGTGGCGTGCCGATCGTCGGTTACGACAACAGGATGTGGTCGGCGCTGATGGCCGAATCGAAAGCCGGCTGGATCGCCCCGCTCAGCGACATCAGGGCGGTGGCCGATCGGCTGACCGCCCTCGACAAGGACCGCTCGTCCATCCTGGAGTGCGCCGAGAATGCGCTTCAGTTCGCTAAGGGCTGGGATTTCGAGAGCCAGTTCCGCAAACGCATGGAGCATCTGGAAAATCTCACCCGGCACTAGACCGGGACTGGACATGGGGCCGGTTCGAGTCGAAATTCCGTCTCATTTACGCTGCACTGCAAGGGGCGGACGAACCGGGAGCCACAGGGCGAATGCGATATCGAGTCATGACCATTGCCGCGCTGGCGGCAGCCTGTCTTCCGCTGCCCGCTATCGCCCATCCACACATCTTCGCCGAGGCGCGGCTCGAAGTGGTGGCCGGCACCGACGGTAATATCTCGGAACTGCACAATGTCTGGCGGTTCGACGAGGTGTTCTCGTCGAGCGTGCTGCTGGATTTCGACAAGAACACCGACCTGAAGCTCGACGCGAAGGAACTTGCCGCGCTCGGCGAGGTGATGCGCAAGTCGCTCGGCGACTACCACTATTTCACGACGATTACGGTGAACGGCGCGACCGTCGGGGTGCAGAAGCCGGACGTGATCCACGTCTCGCTCGACGGCAACCAGCTCCTTGTCCTGTTTGCGGTCAAGCCCGAAAAGCCGGTGCCGCTCAAGGGCCGGCTGGCCTTCGGCGTCTATGACCCTTCGATGTACACCTCGATCGACTTCCCGACCGATGGCGACCTGAACGTCAAGGGCGACGGTTTTTCGCATTGCCAGCACAAGGTGGTGCGCCCCGACCCCGATGAGGTGATCTCGCAGAACAGCAAGTCGCTGACGGACGCCTTCTTCAACGATCCGACCGGCACCGACATGTCGAAACTCTTCGCCACCCGACTGGAACTGACATGCTGACGATCCGCCGTGCCCTCTCCCCTTCGGCCATGATCCCTGCCCTTCTCGTTGTTGCGGCGGGAGGAATCCTGATGACGGGTTCGGCGCATGCGCAATCACCCCTCGGCGTCGGTTCGGCCGAACCCTCCTTCTCGGTCGGCGGACCGCTCGGTCCGTTTTTCGCCTGGATCAATTTTTACCAGCAGTCCTTCTACCGGGCGCTGACCGGTTCGCTGAAGGCGATGCGCGAGGACCCGTGGGCGCTTTCCGGTCTGATCGGGCTCTCGTTCGCTTATGGCGTCTTTCATGCCGCCGGTCCCGGCCATGGCAAGGCGGTGATCTCCTCCTACATGATCGCCAACGAAGTCGAACTTCGGCGCGGCGTCGTCATCTCCTTCATCTCCGCGCTGCTCCAGGGCCTGGTGGCCGTGCTGCTCGTCGGCGCGGCCTATCTGGTACTGCGCGGTTCGGGCATCACCATGACGGCGGCGACCCAGGCGATGGAGATCGCCAGCTTCGCCATGGTCGCCCTTTTCGGCGCCTGGCTGCTGGTGAAGAAGATCCGGGCGCTTCGGATGCGCGTCGTCAACATGCCAATGGCAGCCCCCGCCGGTAACGGACGCGGCTCCACCGGGCTCAATTTCCAGGCCGTCGAGATCGACGACCACGACTACCAGGGAACCGGCGACTATTGCGAAACCTGCGGCGTCAGCCACATGCCCGATCCGGCCCTGCTGAAGTCCAGGGATTTCAGCCTGCACGAGGCCTGGTCGGCGATCATTGCTGTCGGCCTGCGCCCCTGCTCGGGCGCGATCCTGGTAATGAGTTTCGCGCTTTTGAACAGCCTCTATCTCGGCGGCGTGCTTTCGGTTCTCGCCATGTCGATCGGCACGGCGATCACCGTCACCATCCTTGCGACACTCGCGGTCACCGCCAAGGACCTCGCCGTCCGCTTTGCCGGCCCCGGCTCGCGCACTGGGCGGCGCGTCACCCATGCGATCGAGATCGGCGGCGCCTTGTTCGTGCTGCTGGTCGGCCTGTCGCTGCTCGGCGCCGCGCTGCAGGCCTCTGGCCCCGGCGGCTGATGCCGATCAGACCGTGACGACGATCTTTCCGAACTGCGCATTCGATTCCAGAAAGCGATGCGCTTCGGCGATCTCCTCGAACGGAAACGTCCTGGCGACGACCGGCTTCAGCAGCCCTCTCTCCACGCCATCGGCAATGAAGGACCTGGCCTCCGCCAGTCGAGCCGGATCGCCGGTGATTTCGTGGACGAGATAGCCCCGCAAGGTCAGGCGTTTCGCAAGCACCTCGAAGAGGGGAAACAGCGTCGGCTCTCCACTCAGGCCGCCGTACTCGATGAGGATCCCGCCGCGCGACATCGCGGCGGTCAGCGGCTGGAAAATCGGCCCGCCGATCGCATCGAACACCACCCGGACGCCGTTCTTCCCGGCTATCTCCTCAAGCCTCGCCTGCAGGTCCTCTTCCGAAGAAACGATCACCTCGGCCGCTCCCGCATCCAGCAGGGCCTGCTTCTTGACCGAGTTGCGCGTTACGGCAATCGGGACGGCACCCACGAGCCTGGCCATCTGGATCGCCGCCAGTCCGACACTGCTCGATGCCGCGGTGATGACAATGAAATCACCGCGTTTTAGCCCCGCAATGCCGATCAGCGCGCCATAGGCGGTCAGATAGGCCATCCAGAGCGCCGCGGCGCCGACGAAGTCGAGCCTTGCCGGATGTTTCACGATCATCGATTCGGGAAAGGTGACGAGATCGCCATAGGCCGGCCAGCGGACCATCGAGATCGGCGGTATGATGCTGACGACATCGCCCACGACGAAATTCTCCACCCCTTCACCGACCTCATCGACGATACCGGCCGCTTCGAGCCCGAGGCCTGATGGAAGCACCGGCGTCTCGATATAGGTCCCGGCGCGGAGCAGCGCTTCGGCACGGTTGAGACCGAGCGCCTTGACCCGGATGCGGACCTCGTCCCTGCCGGGCGGCTGAGGTTCGAAAGCCTCGATGCGCAGAACCTCCGGCCCACCATGTTCATGAAAGCGGATGATACGTGCCATTTCTTCCAAACTCCAAAATAATCGAATGGAATGAGCTATGCCGATCTCCAGATCGGCGATAAATCAGCCTTTCGGTATTTCAGAAGAAACCAGGTGTTTTGAATATGGACCGGCTGACCAGCATGGCCGTCTTCGTCAAGGCGGTGGATCTCGGCTCCTTTGCGGCCGCAGCCGCCGCGCTCGACATGTCGGCACCGATGGTCGGCAAGCATGTCCAGTTTCTGGAAGAGCGGCTCGGCGTGCGACTTCTCCACCGTACGACGCGCCGCCAGAGCCTGACGGATTTCGGGCGTGATTATTACGACCGCTGCCGGCTGATCCTGTCGGAGTCCGCCGCCGCGGATGCGCTCGCCGCAGACCATCAGTCCGAACCGCGCGGCAGGCTGCGCATCACCATGCCCGTCCATTTCGGCCGGCATTGCGTGCTTCCCGTGCTGATGGAATTCGCCCGCAGGTATCCGGCGCTGGAGCTGGATCTCTCCTTTGCGGACCGCCTCGTCGATCTTGCGGAAGACGGCTACGATCTGGCGATCAGGACCGGTGAGCTTGGCGACCGGAGCGGAGTGATCGCCCGCAAAGTGGCCCGCCAGCAGATGATCGTCTGCGCCTCGCCGGCCTATATCGCCGAGGCCGGACAACCGCGCGCGATTGAGGATCTGATGTCCCACCGGGCGGTTGTCTATCGCCGGACCGGCCCCGTTCCGCCCTGGCTGTTTCCGTGCGATGGTGCCCCGCCCGTCGAAGTGTCGCCGCCCAATCGCTTTCGGCTTGACGATCTCGACGCGGTTGCCGATGCGGCGGCGATGGGAATGGGGCTTGCCTGGCTGCCCTCCTGGCTGGTGCGGGAACGTATCCGCCAGGGCGCGCTGGTGCGGCTGCTGCCGGAGGAGCCACCATTTCTGTATGATTGTTATGCGCTGTGGCTGCAGACGCCGCATCTGCCACTCAAGGTCCGCCTGACGGTCGACGCCCTGGCCGCCGCGCTACCCCGGCTGATGACTTGAGGCGTTTATCTACGGCGCTGGTAGCGTGCCCGCAGCCAGAAGATCGCGAAGAAGCCGAGCAGCAGCATCGAGCCGACGACCACGGCCAGCACCGGGGAAAACTGGGCGATCCACATGACGATCGTCGGCAAGAAATAGATCACCAGCCCGATGCCTGCGAGGATCACCGCCGCGGCGATCGCCTGCGATTTTGCCTCGGGCGTCATGCCGCCACTCCCTTGGCAAGCTCGGCGCGGATATCTTCGAGCCGCCGCTTCTGGGTGCCATCCGCCTCGAAATTCTCGGGCGAAAGCCATGCTTCGAAAGCGGCCTTCAGGAGCGGCCATTCCACATCGATCATCGAAAACCAGGCAGTATCGCGATTGGCGCCCTTGGAGATGACATGCTGGCGGAACACGCCTTCGAAGGTGAAGCCGTAGCGACGGGCGGATGCCTTGCTTGGCTCGTTCTCGTTGTGGCATTTCCATTCGTAGCGGCGGTAATCGAGCCCTTCGAACACGTGCCTGGCCATCAGGTAATGCACTTCGGTCGACAGCGGCGAACGCTTCATGTCGGCGCCGTGCGCGACGGAGCCGACCTCGATGACACCGTTCTTCGGGTCCGGCCGCATGTAGCTCGCCATGCCGACCACCTTGCCGGTGGCGTTGTCGCGCGACACGAGCGTCACGAAATTCGAATGGACGCGGGCGTTTTCCAGCCAGTCGCCGAAGGCGCCGACATCGGCAAAATCGTCGTTGGGAAAATATTTGAGAAGCGGATTGATGCCGTCTGCGCCGCCGAGCCCGTCCCACAGCGCCTGGAGGTGGGTGTCCCTGTCATAGGGTTCGAGCGTCACGAACCGGCCCTTGAGGGTGACCGGAGCCGGGGCGGCAACTTTGTAGTTCTTCAGATCGCGCATATCAGCCTCTTGCATCGTGGCTGAGGCTTAGGCCAGCGACGGGGGAAAGGCAACCGGTGGGCCACGCCCTGCCCACCGGTCAGGCGACAAGACTTCGCGAAGACGCACGGAGGCCGATTGAAGACCGCGTCTTCGTGGTCAAGCTCGCCCATCCGGATATTCCGCCGGCCCCTTGATCTCGATCTTGTTGCCGAACGGATCATGGATGTAAAACGAGTGCCCCATGCCTCGAGCCCCGCCGTGGAAAGCCTCCTGAGCAATCTCGATGCCGTGGCTTTGCAAATGCAGGCGCAGTTCATCGTGATCGAAAGGGCTGGTCGCGATACAGATGTGATCCACGTTGCGGCCACCGGCGACCGGAGGAGCAGCCTTTTTTCCGCCCGGATGCGTTATGTCCCACAAAACGATCAGCGACGACCCGCACCAGACCTGTTCCATCCCAAGGGCCGGGTACGAATAACCCGGCCGGCAACCCAGGACGCCGCAATAGAAATCAAGCGCACGCTCCATGTCGTCGACCAGAAGGACAACATGATCGATGCCGACAGGAGAAAAAGGGATCGCCATGACGGGTGCCTTACGCCTTGACCTTGGCCGCAGATACCGTCGCGTCGATATGGGCGATCAGCGCATCGTCCAACCCGAGGCGGCCGGCGAGCAGATCGAGGTAGCCGCGTTCGGCGCGGGTGTCCGGATCGATGGTCAGGCGCGAGGCGGCGTAGATCTCGACCTTTTGCTCCTCGGTGCGGGCAGCGGCGACGAGGTCGTCGATATCGATCGGATTGGCGAGTTCGTTCTCGATGAAGGCTTCCGCCTCGGCGCCGAGATCGACCGCATGCACCTTGTCCATGATGTTGGCGCGCTCGCCGGCATCGATATGCCCATCGGCCTTGGCGGCGGCGATCATTGCCCGCACGAGCGTCAGCGCAAAATCGTTGGTGAGAGCGGGAGACTGCGGATGGAAGGGGGAATCGGTCGGCGGCGTCAGGAGCGGCTTGTCGGCCTGAGGTGCCGGCTGAGGCACGGCTTCGGGAGACTTGCCGGACTGATAGTTCTTGTAGGCGAGATAACCGAGGCCGGCGATCGCCGCAATGCCGCCGACGGCGGCGACATTGCCGGCAATGTTGCGGCCGGTCTTGGTGCCGAGGACGGCCGCGAGGATGGCGCCGGTGGCGAGCGGGTTGTTCTTGGCAAGCTGGGTCGCCTGCCCTGCCCGGTCCCTCACACTTCCTCCCGACATACCCGGAATCTGTGACCCCAGAAATTGGTCGAGAAGCTTCTTTGCGTCGAACATCGCACATCTCCCTGTTGTGTTTCCGGGGAAAGATAGGGATGCGATTGTGAAATTACAAAGACGGGTTGCGGGGTTTACGCCTTCAGCGCCGCCGCTTCGGAAGCGAGCTTGGTGATGCCGGCCCAGTCACCTGCCAAGACCAGCTCTTTCGGCGCGACCCAGGAGCCGCCGACGCAGATGACGTTCGGCAGCGACAGGTAGTCGTTGGCGTTCTTCAGCGAAATGCCGCCGGTCGGGCAGAACAGCGTGCCGGCGAGCGGCGAGGACAACGCCTTCAGGTAAGCGGCGCCGCCGGCCTGTTCAGCGGGGAAAAATTTCAGCACCTCGAAGCCGGCTTCGCGCAGCGTCATCACTTCGCTGGCGGTCGCAGCACCCGGCAGAAGCGGCACGGGAGAGTCCTTGGCGGCGGAAAGCACGCCGGGTGTCACGCCGGGCGAGACGATGAAGGTCGAGCCCGCCTTGACGGCCGCTTCGTAGTCGCGGGCGTTGAGGATGGTGCCGGCACCGACATTGGCGCCTTCGACTTCGGCGGCCACCGCCTTGACCGCATCGAGGGCGGCCGGGGTGCGCATGGTGATCTCGATGGCCCTCAGGCCGCCGGCGACCAGCGCCCGTGCCAGGCCCACCGCCGACTTGGCGTCGTCGACGATCAGCACCGGTACCACCGGCTGCAGTTTCAGGATGGAAAGCAGCTTTTCCGTCTTGCCGGTCATGGTAAGGTCTCCGCTGAAACGATTGAAACTTTGAGGTCGAGATACCCCTCAAGCCCGTCATTGTCGAGAAAAAACAGGCCTCCGACGTCGAACGGGTTTGCGGGACGCGGAGTTTGCACTAGGGTTGCAACAATTGTGGAAGTTCCCGAGGCGGCGGGTGGAGCATGGCCAAGGAAATCGAACGGAAATTTCTGGTGAAGAGCGACGGTTGGCGCTCGGAGGTCTCGTCATCCTCCGATTTCCTGCAGGCCTATGTCGCATCCGGCGACGACCGTTCGGTACGGGTGCGGATCATGGACGGCAAGCGCGCCAAGCTGACCATCAAGATCGGCCGGGAACTGCTAGCCCGCGACGAATTCGAATACGAAATTCCGCTTGGCGACGCCGAGGAGATGGCGAACGCCGCCGTCGGCGTGGTGCTCCAAAAGACCCGCCACGAGGTCCGGCACGGGGGTTATACCTGGGAGGTGGATGTCTATGACGGAGCCTACAAGGGACTGGTCGTCGCCGAGGTCGAGGTGGAGGACGAGGGCGCGCTGCCCGACATTCCGGACTGGATCGGCGAGGAGATCACCGGCGACCGGCGGTATTCCAACATGGTGATGGCGACTGAAGATTTGAGCGGAGAATTGTGTCATGGCGTACCGTCTGCGGCCCGCTAAATCCTTCACCGACGAGTTCCGCTCGGTTGCGGAAAGCCAGCTTTCCCACGCGATCCGGCTGCTGCAAGACCAGCCGGACGGGCCGCACGAAGCGGTGCACGGCGCGCGAAAACGCTTCAAGCGGGTGCGTGCGCTCTACCGGCTGATCCAGCCGGACGCAAAAACGTTCCGCCGGCAGGAAAACACCCGTATCCGCGACATGGCGCAGACGCTGTCGGCCGTGCGCGACGCCACGGCTTTGGTCGAGACGGTCGACTACCTCGCCGGCCACGCAGGTTCTCCCGAAGAGCTTGCCGCCCTCACCGCGGCCTCCACGGCGCTGAGCGAACGTCGCGACCGGATCGCTTCGGAGGAACACGACCTGCCGGCCAAGATGGCGGCCGCCGCCGACACCTGCCGCGCGGCGATCGCAGCCCTCGACGACCTTGATCTCGACGACGATCCGCACAAGACGGCCAAGCGGCTCGCCAGGGCCTGGAAGGACCAGCGCGAGAAGGCGCTCGGCGCACTCGCCGGCTGCGAGGAACACGGCGACGCGGAGACCTATCACGAGCTGCGCAAATGCGGCCAGACCTACTGGATGCACCTGTCGCTGCTCGGCGGGATCTGGCCTTCGGCCATGCTCGCCAAGCAGCAGCAGGCGAAGGCCCTGGTCGACCTGCTCGGCCACGAACACGATCTTTCGGTGCTGACCGGGCTCGTCAACGAAAACCCTGAACTGTTCGGCGACAGCGATACGCTCGCCCGGGTGCTCGGCGCCATCATCGCCCGCCAGCAGGCGCTGCGGCACGAAGGCCTGGAAGCCGCCCACGAAGTGTTTGCCGACAGCCCCGAGACGGAAAGCGGCCTGATCGCGCTGCTGTGGGAAAAGGCGGCCACCGCGCCGCGCAAGGAGCGCCGTGCGGCAAAGCTGCACAGGGCCGTCGCGGCGCACGAGAAAGAAACCGCGTTGCGCGGATAGTCCGGAAACTGTATTTCAGCGCCCATGACCGAAAACATCATGCAAACCCGCCCGGAGGCCAAACCGGAAGCGACGGGCGCCTGGCTCGTCGCCGCGCTCTATCATTTTGCGCGTTTCGACCGCTATGAGAGCTTCCGCGAGCCGCTGCAGGCCTTCTGCGACGAGAACGGCATCAAGGGCACGCTGCTGATCGCCCGCGAGGGGATCAACGGCACGGTTGCCGGTTCCGACGCGGCGATATCAGACCTTCTCGCCTATCTGCGCGCCCAGCCGGAATTCGCACGCCTCGAGCACAAGGAAAGCCGCGCGTCGAAGATGCCCTTCCTGCGCATGAAGGTGCGGCCGAAGAAGGAAATCGTCACCATGGGCGTCGAGGATATCGACCCCAAGCGCATCGTCGGCACCTATGTCGAGCCGAAGGACTGGAACGCGCTGATCTCCGATCCGGAAACGATCGTCATCGACACCCGCAACGATTACGAAACGGCGATCGGCATCTTCAAGGGCGCGGTCGATCCGCAGACCAAGACGTTTCGCGAGTTTCCCGACTGGGTGAAGAACAATTCCGGCCTCCACAACAAGCCGAAGATCGCCATGTACTGCACCGGCGGCATCCGCTGCGAGAAGGCAACCGCCTTCATGAAGGAACAGGGCTTCGACGAGGTTTTCCACCTGAAGGGCGGCATCCTCAAATATCTCGAAGAGGTGCCCGCAGAGGAAAGCCTCTGGGAAGGCGCCTGCTTCGTCTTCGACGAGCGGGTCTCCGTGGAGCACGGGCTGAAGGAGGGCAACCACAAGCTCTGCCACGCCTGCCGCAGCCCTATCACCGCGGAAGAGGTAACCTCGCCCCATTACGAGGAAGGCGTCTCCTGCTCCACCTGCTACCCGACCCGCACCGAGGAAGACCGCGATCGCTACCGCCAGCGGCAACTCCAGATTTCGCTCGCCAAAAAGCGTGGCGTGAGGCATATCGGCGGCTGAGAGCCCGTCCGAGAATTGGGTTGAGTGATCGGGCCGATGATGATTCCAAGAAGGTGTCTGAAGCCTGAATGGAAGCGCCATGTGGAACCCGACCACCCGGCGGCAGTATAGTCGCAAACAGCCACG
>NZ_PVBJ01000010.1:0-263545 GCF_002968565.1 Neorhizobium sp. T25_27 | reverse complement strand
TCTTCTGGAGCCAATCGGAAACATTCCGCCTGCAGAGGCAGAAGAACAATACTACGCCATGCTGGACGCGCCAGCGATGGCCGCATAACTTAAACCAAACGGTCTCCGGCAAACCCGGGGCGGTTCATTCCCATATGTGGAACGGCTCTGCGGTCAAGGTGTTCAATCGTTGATATTCCGAGGGCTGGTGCGCCCATATGTCCGGCCTTTTCGTGCAGCATTGGGCTACTGGCCTTGATGACGTTCGCGACTGGAGTGACCTAAACAAATCAGCGAGCTCGAAGCACGTTGGGAATCACGGTCTTGATCCAATCCGGATGTCTTTCCTCGGGGTCATCATTGATCTTGCACCTTGGACTTCAGCTTGTCAGCGACGACAAGCGATTTGCATTCGGTCCTAGGCCGCCATTGTTTCGTTCGCGGTGCTGTGGAATTGCCCCCCTCTCACTAGAAGAGCCCAAACAATGCGCGCCATCTTGTTGGCCAGCGCAATGGCGGCGACCTTATATGGCCTGCGCCTCAGCAACTCAGACAGCCAGGCTGAGACCTTTGCGCCTCGACGTGCGTGCTGGATAACGGCGGACGCCCCCACAACCAAAAGAGATCGTAAGACCGGGTTTCCCATTTTTGAGATTCTTCCCAATCTGCTTTTCCCACCTGTGGAATTTGATTTCGGGGTCAGGCCTATCCAAGCCGCAAAATGACGACCAGACTTGAAGGCCTGAGGGTCGGGTACAAATGCCGCAATAGAGTTGGCAGTGATTGGACCCACACCTGGAATTGAAGTCAGCCGGCTCAATGTCGCATCCTGCCGGGTTTCGCGGACCATGTGTTTCTCCAATTTAACAATTTCTGACGTGTATGCCTCTATCTGATGGGTCAGCGGCAACAGGGCGATGCGGGCCAAAGGTGGCAAGCGGGCATCATCCTCATCACGGACGATTGCGGCGAGGTCGTCGACCTTGCCCACTCCTCTGGATATGGTAATGCCCTGCTCGGTAAGGTGACCGCGCAAAGCATTAATCGTTTGGGTGCGCTGCCGAACCAGCAGGTCCCGTGCCTTCAAGAGCATAGCCGTGGCTTGTTGGCCAACGCTCTTGAGCGGTACGAAACGCATCGAGGGTCGGCCTACAGCTTCGCATATCGCCTCAGCATCTGCCGCGTCATTCTTTCCTCTTTTGACATACGGCTTCACGTAAGCAGGTGGGATCAATCGAACTTCATGTCCGAGAGCCTTGATCTCTCGTGCCCAGTAATGAGCGCCGCCGCACGCCTCCAAACCAACAACACAGGACGGGACTTTGCTGAAGAACTTCAAAACCTCTGAACGTCGAAGCTGCCTGCGAAGGATGGCGTTTCCTTCGTTGTCCACTCCATGCAACTGAAAGACTTGTTTGGCCGTGTCGAGACCGATGGTTGTGATCAAAGTCATGAGAAGGCTCCATGCTCTTCGCCGAACCACACGCTCGGCACCTGGATTCAGGATAGGGTGGGAGCAGAGCCGTTCCACAACATCAAATCACCTGATCGCTGATTCATAGGACACCGTGTTGAACCACGGGGGTCGTTATGGCGGCTAAGCGTTATGAACTGAGCGATGGGCAGTGGGCGAAAATTGTGTCCTTGTTGCCGGGCAAGGTGGGCGATCCGGGGCGTACAGGCTCGGATAATCATTTGTTTATCAATGGTTGCCTCTGGGTTTTGCGCTCCGGCGCACATTGGCGCGATCTGCCGGAGCGGTATGGCAAGTGGAAGACGGTGCATAAGCGCTTCAGCCGCTGGTGCCATGCTGGCATCTGGGAGCAGGTGTTCGAGACGCTGACGGCCGATCGTGACAACCGGTATCTGATGATCGACAGCACGATCGTCCGTGCCCATCAGCAGGCAGCTTCCGGAAAAGGGGGGCAAGGATCAGGCGCTGGGGCGCTCCCGAGGCGGACTAACCACCAAGATCCACATGCTGGCCGATGCGCTGGGCCGACCATTGCGTTTCATCGTGACATCAGGTCGGGTCACAGACATCACGCAAGCGCCGGCTCTTCTGGAGGGGCAGATCGGCAATGCCGTGCTGGCTGACAAAGCCTATGACAGCAATGCCTTGCGGGAAACGATTGCCGACATGGGAGCCGAGGCGGTGATCCCGTCAAACCGCTCGCGCAAGATTATTATTCCGCACGATGAACTCCTCTACAAACAGCGCAACCGCATCGAGCGGTGCTTCAACCGAAGGAAGCACTTCCGCCGCTTCGCGACGCGCTACGACCGCAGAACCATTCACTTCCAAGGCTTCCTCTATCTCGTCGCCGCTATGATCTGGCTGCGATGAATGTCGATTCATCCTAGGAACAATAGCTTTCGAGTTCACCGATCTGGAACAATCATGCCCGAGACATGTTCGTCATACTTCCCAGAAGGAGCCAACCATGTCTTACGGCCGCTTTGCCGCAATGATCGTCACATCGACGGTGGTCATGTTCTGGTTGATGTACCTCAACACCCACGCTCTCGATCATGTGACCTATAGCCAGACAAGGACCTGGATGGCTTTGTTGATGGGCGCCGTCATGGCAATCATTATGATGGCGTTCATGTGGTCGATGTACAAAAACAAGACCACCAACGCAGCCATCATCGCGGCAAGCGTTGTTGTGTTCGCTGGTTCGCTCTGGCTGGTGCGCAGCCAGGAAACGGTTTACGACGTCAGCTATATGAAAGCGATGATACCACATCATTCGATAGCGATCATGACAAGCGAACGCGCCCATATCAGAGACCCACGGGTGCGAAAGCTGGCGGACGAGATCATTGACGCCCAAGTTCGGGAAATCAGTGAGATGAAAACGCTAATCGCAGACCTGCAAGCACGTCCAGCTCCGGAAAACGCGCGGGATCTCCCGTCCTACCGCGAACGAGGGGCGCCGGCGCCTGAGTAAGTGCCCTGAGCCGCAAAGCCCCCTTGCCGGCGCGAAACCGTTAGCACTATTCTCGGTACGGGAGTTTCAGCTTAGCGCTTCAATTGAAATCGGGAAGTAAAAGCTACAGTGGCCAAGATCGAGAGTGGAAGCGTGTTTCGCGGGATCGGACGCTGGGGGACGGTTTCTCGACGCGCGCTCGATCCGCAGTCGGTCAATGCGATCATCAAACAACGAGCGACGATGGCGGGGCTGGATAGTGGGGAGTTTTCGGCGCGCAGCTTGCGGTCGGGATATCTGACCGAAGCGGCGAACCGCGGTATCCCCCTCCCCGAGGCTATGGAGCAGTCTCGGCACCGATCCGTGCAACAGGCATCAAGCTACTATAACAACGCGACCACGCGCAGTGGTCGCGCGGCGCGGCTGCTTTAAACCAGGATGAACTCGGTACGACTGAGAAGTCCTCGTCTCCCGACCAATCTCATTTGAACTGCCGGACTTCCCGAGAAGGCCCCCTCCCCTACAACTCCGGCAATGCCTCAAACGGATCGAGTACCTGAACGCCCAAGGGCCCGAAATGGCGCATATTGCGAGTCAAGACCGTCAATCCATGTACTTTAGCCGTGGCGGCTATCGCAATGTCTTCAAAACCCGGCCGGTGGGCGCGAGCGTCATCAAGAATCCGGCCAGCAGCATGCGCGCACCTGAGATCGAACGGTAACAGCTTCTGCGCGTAGAGATATTCGATGCTCTCCCACCAATCGTTCAGCCGCTGTGCCTTGGTGGTCGCACCATCCCGCTCGGCTTTGGCGATCCCGGATTTGACCTCAGCGGCCGAAATGACCGACAAAAACAATTGCGAACTTGCCTTATCGAGCCATTCGACCAGCTGGCCGGAACTTTGCCGTTTGGACGGGGCGAGGGCGGATATGACGTTCGTATCGACCAGGAACATCAGAGATCAACGTCTCGGGCCGGGTTGCTGCTGCGAGCAGGGATATCAGCCTCATCGCCGGGGAACGCTGCCAACAAACGGCCAAAGCTTGGCACGCGGGATAGTTTTTCATACTCCTCGAATGAAAGCACTACGGCTTCCTTTTTGCCATGCCGAGTGATGATGGCCGGATTGCCATGGATGGCCTGGTCGATAACCGCAGAAAACGTCGCCTTGGCATCCTTGAGCTGGATTTCTCTCACATCGGGCTCCATCTGTGACTATAGTAGTCATATAACAAGATGAGGTTATTTGAGCAAGAGTTGGAAGTTTCCAAAAAACGCTCACATCCGTTCATTTTCTCGCGTTCCTTATTTTTACAATACACCCGAAAGCGCGCGACAAAACCATGGCAAAACGGCAAGTCGCCAATCCATCGCCGGCACCAAACGTCTTATAGGCTATGCACGTGTGCAATAGCCGCCGGCGTTCGCGGCGATCTCGGCGAGACCGAGCGCGCCTTCAAGTTCTCCGGTCATTCCCTTCGCGCTGGCCTGCCTCCTGTGCCGAGGTCGATGAGCGCTACGTCCAGAAGCGGCTTGGCCACCCATCCGCAGGGGTTACTCGCAGATATCAGCGGCGAAGGGATCGCCTCCGCGTGAATCTGACCAAGGCTTCAGGGCTATAGCTGGCGCCTGCCCTCCATCGTCCGGCCGCCCGCTTGCAGGTTCACTTCCCACGCACTATAGTCACTATAGTCATGTTGGTTACAGGTGAGACTATGCATGCATCAAGGCACGATGATATGAGCTGGACGGTCGCTGGCGCGAAGGCAAAGCTTTCGGAAGTCATGGAGCGCGCGCAGTTGGCGCCTCAGACCATTACCCGCAATGGGAAGCCGAGCGTGGTGGTCGTTTCTGCCGAAGAGTGGCAGAAGAAGACTGCACGCAGGGGATCGCTTGCGGAATATCTTTTGGGATCGCCTCTGCGTGGCGCCGATCTGGATATTGAGCGGCAACACGACGAGCCGCGCGACTTGTCCTTATGAGACAACTCCTCGACACGAACGTTCTGTCGGAAGTTACAAAACCTCGCCCCGATGACGGCGTCCTGAAGTGGCTCCACGGGCTGGACGAAGACCGCACATTCATCAGCATTGTCTCGATTGCTGAAATTCGCCGCGGTGTCGCGCTGATGGATGGTGGGCGAAAGCGCGACGCTCTGGATGAATGGCTCACGCATGATCTGCCTCAACGCTTCGAAAACAGGATCATTCCGGTGGAAGCGCCTGTCGCCTTGGCTTTGGGTGATCTCATGGCTCTTGCCAAGCGAAGTGGTCGCGGACTCCCCACCATGGACGGCCTGATTGCCGCTACCGCCGTGGCTCACCAATTGACCCTTGCGACGCGCAGCACCAAGGATTTCGAAGGCTTTGGAATAGACATCATTGACCCATGGGTGGACTAATCGGGCTCTTGTTTGTCGATCTCGGTGCTCGATTGTGAGAGACAAGGAAGGCTCGTTCCTTGGGTTGGCCGACGATGTGCGCAAACCATTTGAGCGGCGACCGGGCAATCCTGATGGTCTTTTGCATCCGGCGGAAGACGGCGCAGCGAGATTGCCGCTCTTCGCATCGAGCAGATGGCGGCCGAGGCACCGATCGTCGTCGAGAACGGCCCACCCTCCCCTCTTTGGCCATTCATCTAGGCCGCACCAAAACCAGCAGCGGCGATCACGACGAAGTCGTCTATCTCACTGGCCAGCCGGTCAAGGCGTTGAGTGCTTGAATGGTTGCCGCGAAAATTGAGAGCGGCGAGTTTTCCGCTTCCCGAGGCGATGGAGCAGTCAGGCCATCGTTCAGTGCAACAGGCTTCGAGCTATTACGCTAGCGCGACCCGGCGCAGCGGTCGAGCGGCCAGTCGACGCGCTCGAAACTTGGCTAGCTGCCGCAAGGTCGATTGCTGGAGCAAAGTCTCGACACAGGACCGGGAAGGCTTAGCCTACGTCAAAAGGTGGCGATGTGTTCGCGCGATGAAATAGTAGAATTTGCCTTATAACGGCCAAGAGGGCGTCATGAGCAAATCTGCTTTCTTCGGTGTGATATTTTTTATCTCAACGCAAGCCACAGCCCAAATGGGCGATCGCTACGAGTTTCGCGCGCACAATACGCAGCTTATAGATCGCGTTTGGTGGGTTCATGGCGTCGCCGTCGACAATCAGCAAAATAAAACTTGGTGGTGCGTCTACTACGTCAATATTCGTACGATCATCACGAAGCTGGAATGTTTGCGGAGGCTGATTCCGTCAACGGATATAGATCCAAGCTGGTCTGGCGGCATGGCCTTGGTGAGTAGAAATACTGATCCGCCGAGGATTGCCTGGTCACTGGATCCCTATGCAGGTAAACTGGAGGCCTGTCTCTTGGTCACCAAACTGAGCTGTAAAGCCGTGCAGCTCGGCTCTTCTCCCAGGTTGCTAGAGTCCAGTTTGCCTTCGCCTTTCCGGATATGGAGATAGAGCTGCCAGGGTTGAGATCACAGCTGGTCGTCGCGGAATTCGAAGATCTCGTAGCCGTCGGCCCCCGAGAGTTCCGCCGCACTCACAGGATCAGATAACCTTGGCCGACCTCGCCGTTGATGCCGTTGGAGACGGCAAGGAAGGCCTTGATCTCCGCCGGCAGGATAATCTTCAGTTTCGCCTCGCAGGCCGCGATTTCAGCCGGGCCTGCGCCCGGCAACTGGCATCCACCTTCAAATTTCTCCAGCATCAGCAGGCCCATTCGAGCTTCATCTCCTTGAGGTCGATCTGGGCGACACCATCGCCGAAATTGAAGCCGCCGAAGATCTCCGATATCTCGATGTAGAAGGGTGAGAAACCTGGATAACCCTGCATGGGAAACATCGTGCCGCCGAGATGGGCGTGCCAGTCCCGAAAGCGCTCGAGCCCCAATGCCTGGCCTTCTTCCGAATAGGCGGCGATATAGCCGCTGAACTCGTTTTCGTGCCTGAA
Organism: Neorhizobium sp. T25_27; assembly: GCF_002968565.1. Lineage (NCBI taxonomy): Bacteria > Pseudomonadati > Pseudomonadota > Alphaproteobacteria > Hyphomicrobiales > Rhizobiaceae > Neorhizobium > Neorhizobium sp. T25_27. Next base: position 256,690 of record NZ_PVBJ01000010.1, on the reverse strand, counting down.
TTCGCGCGCTGGCTTTCCGACATTCGGGTCGCCGTCGCGCAAGGTGATCTCGATCGGCCAACCATAGTCGAGCGCTTCTGTTCCCGGCAGGTTCTTCCAGCCCCTCGAAGGCCGCGCTACGGCCAGAAGTTCGTTGACGGCAAGTCCGCCGGGCGAAAGGGACGTTTTTTCGGCCACCGTTCTCGGCAGGTTGAATTCGCCGAAATAATCGAGCGGCGATTTCGAAAGCCAGCCGGGAACAGGAGCGCCCTCGATGGCCGGCGGTGCGCCGAGCGGTGCTGCAAACTCCTCTTCCGTCAGCCAGAAGAGAACGTAGTGGTTGTCCATGAATTCCATGTCGAAGCGGCGCGGATCGGCCCGGCGCGCGCCTCCGGTGTCCACATTTCCGCCTGCCGGGGGCGTTTCCCATTGTTCGTCGACAAAGAGCGAGATCGCCACATACTCTTCGCCGAGCGTGCGGTATTGCGGCGGCAGTTTCACCGTGAAGGCGTGGCGAAGCGGCATACCGTTGGTGGTGCTGACCGGCCATCTCCAGGCATCGATGCCCTGCGGGCGGCCGTAGCACCAGCCGCTATCGGGACGGCGGGCGAGATCGACAGGATCGGTCATCGTCAGGTCATAGGCCTCGGTGAGGCTGGGATCGGCATATTTATAGGGCCGCTCTGGATAGACCGCCGTCGGATCCGTCAGGCTGATGATCCTGACGACATCCTCCCTGATGCCGACGCCGAGCGTGAGCGTATCCGACAGGTTCGCCTTCAGCATGGTCCAGCCATATTTCTCTCGCTCGTCCGAGATGCGCTCGACACCGGGATAAAGGCGATACAGCTCTTCGGCCGGCATTCCCATCCTGACGCCATGGATAGGGGGAAGTTCGAAGGGGGCGCAGAAATGAACCTCGCCGAGCCTGCCATCGGCGGTAATGCGCGTGCCGAATTCCTCGATATGCAGATGGCCTTCCGCCTGTAGGCTCGGCTCCTTCCAGCTCGTCCCCAAAGCCGCCTTCAGCTCCTCCACAGATACACCCGGCTGCATCGGAGCCAATCTCGCATTGTCTATCGGCATGCGCGTCATCTCTCGCTGACCGTCCCGCGCGAGAGATAGGACGAGTCGGAGACAGGGCAATGACGTAGCGGGCTCGGAAGGCTGCTTTGCTAGTAGCAGCCGACGCCTGATGGAAGCGCGTATTCCATCGAAGTACATTGGGTAGCCACCGGAGGCGACGTTGTCAGCACGCCATCGGATGCGATCGAGATCATCCGGAAAAGGTCTGCGTCGCAGCCCAGGATCATGAGCAGGTGCAACGTCGGGCCGCCGTCCTTCGCTGGAGCACCGGGATCAAACTCGCATTCCGGTGTGGGACTAACAGAACTGCCAGTGGACGGTGCGGGTTCTTTCACCTAACGATTGCTCATGAAATCGTCGCTCGATCATATACCACCGCGCAAACAGCGAGAGCTCAGCAGGGCGCTGGAAATCCTGCATGAGGAGTTCGAGGATGCATTGAAACAAGGCACGGCCGAGTTCAAGAAGCGCGGGCGGATCCTGAAGATCATCCTGTTCGGTTCCTATGCCAAGGGTGGATGGGTCGACGAGCCGTTCACGATGAAAGGTTACCGGTCGGATTTCGATCTGCTGGTCATCGTCAACGACCGCAGGCTCTGCGAATTCGCCGACTACTGGTACAAGGCCGCCGACCGGCTGATCCGCGACACGTCGATCGAAACCCCGGTGAGCTTCATCGTCCATTCCAGGCGCGAGGTAAACACCTACCTCAAAGAGGGCCAGTACTTCTTCTCCGACATCCGCAAGGAAGGCATCATCCTTTATGAGCTGGATGATGAGCCGCTTGCGGAGCCGCAGCCACTATCGCCGACGGATCGGTTGCGGGTCTCGCGAGAGCACTTTGGAGCCAAGTTTTCTTTTGCGGAGGGACTATTAGATGGTTTTCGGTTTCATTCCAGCAAGGACCGTCCAAACCATGCCGCTTTTGAGCTCCATCAGGCGTTAGAGCAGGCCTACGCCTGTGTCCTCCTCACGCTCACGAACTACGGCCCGCCTTCCCACAACATCAAATTCCTGCGCTCGCTTGCCGAGGAACAGGACCGGCGGCTGGCCGAGGCGTTCCCGCGCGATCAGCACCGCGAGCGCGCCTGGTTCAACACGCTGAACGAAGCCTATGTGAAGGCGCGCTACTCGAAGCATTACGAGATCAGCGAGGAGGCCCTCGCCTGGCTGGGAGAGAGGACTGAAATCCTGCTCGCCCTGGTCAAATCGGTCTGCTCCGATCATCTGCGATCTTTGGAAAACAGCCGCAGCTAGTGCCGGATCGATTGTTGTCGATCCGGCACTAGCTGAGCATTAAAAGGTTGCGCGACTAAAAAGCAGGCTCACCTTGAGAAGCCTGATCGGGGCAAGAACAACAGGCGGGGCTCTCCTGGTCGAAGCGGGCCCGGGGTATGGAAGCGTTCTCGTTTGCGCTCAGCTGCGTCAGCCTTGTACTTGGCTACGCATCCCCATGAACCGGAATTTTTGCCAACGGCAACCTAAATACCAATAGCGCGCCAGCACGATCATTTGAGGCGCTGCTCGGTCTCGGCGTCGAACAGATGGACATGGTCACCGGAAAACGTCAGCCGAATGGTTTCGCCCGCGACCACCACGCTCCTGCCGTTCAAGGCAATGACAATCTCAGGCGTTGTCGCAGTCGTGATGAACGTCACCGCGCCGGTCGTTTCAACTGCCGCGACGTCGACCTTGAAGCCGGCGGCGTCAGTCGCAGCTAACGTAAGATGCTCCGGGCGGATGCCGACGATCAAGGCACGCCCGGCCGGCAGTGGGCAATCGAAAGGAATGGTTTGCGGCTCGGCAAGATCCAGAACAAGGGCCCTACCGTCGGGCGTCGATCGCGCCGGAATGAAATTCATCGCCGGCGAGCCGATGAAGCCGGCGACGAAGCGATTGCTGGGCCGGTCATATAGATCGAGCGGCCTGCCCTGCTGCTCTATGACGCCATTGCGCATCACGACGACATGATCCGCCATCGTCATCGCCTCGACCTGGTCATGGGTCACATAGACCGAAGTCGCGCCGAGGCGATCATGCAGCGCCCTGATCTCCTTGCGCATGTGGACACGCAATGCTGCATCGAGATTCGAGAGCGGTTCATCGAAAAGAAAGGCCTGCGGGTTGCGGATGATGGCGCGGCTCATCGCGACGCGTTGACGCTGTCCCCCCGACAGTTCGCGGGGATATCGGTGCAGCAGGTTCGACAATCCGGTAATCGCCGCGACATCGGCGGCCGCCCTTTTCCTCTCCGCCTTGCCGACCCCATTGATCTTCAGGCTGTAGGTCAGGTTCTGTTCGACGGTCATATGCGGGTAGAGCGCATAGGACTGGAACACCATGGCCAGATCCCGCTTTCGGGGCGGCACCCCGTTCATGCGCTTTCCGGCGATGACGAGATCGCCGCTTGATATGGTTTCGAGCCCCGCCAGCGAGCGCAGCAGCGTGGACTTGCCGCAGCCGGACGGTCCGACCAGTGCGACGAACGAACCCTTTCGAATGGAAAGGTCGATATCCTTCAGCGCGTGATAGGCGCCGTAATATTTGTTGACGGCCGAGAGTTCGATCTGGTGGGTCATTTCAAGGCTCCCGATGTGAGTCCGGACACGATGCGGCGTTGCAAGAGCACGAAGATGGCAAGGATGGGCGTCACATACATGGTGGCGTAGGCCATGATGTTGTTCCACTCGCTGGTGTTCGGGCCCATGAAGGAATTGAGCCCGACGCTGGCGGGCTGGAGCTGGATGTCCTGGATCATCGATTTGGAGTAGACGAATTCGCCGAAGGCCTGCATGAAGATAAGGATGGCGCTGACCAGAATGCCGTTGCGCGCCAGCGGCAGAACGATGTTGAAGAAGGCGCCGATGCGGGAATTGCCGTCCACCAGCGCCGCCTCTTCCAGCTCCATCGGCACCGCCATGAAGGTTGCGCGCACGAGCACGACAAAGAAGGGCATGCTTTTGGCGGTAATCGCCAGGATGACGGCAAGGCGCGGATATTCGAGCAGGCCGAGCTGCGAAAACCCCACGAAGATCGGCGTTATCATCAGCGAGGCGGGCAGGACCTGAAACATCAGGATCAGAAACAGCCCGATATCCACCCAGATGTTGCGGTAACGCGCCAGCACATAGGCACAGCCGGTGCCCAGGATTGCGATCAGGGCTACTGCCCCAAAGGCGATGACCGTGGAATTCCACAGGTAGCGGCCCATGTTCCGGCTTTCCCAGACATAGGCGAAGGTGCTCCATTGGGCAGAAGAGGGCCAGAAGCTGGGCGGCGTGGCAAACATTTCCGAGCCGCTTTTCAGCGCCGTCACATACATCCAGTAGAGCGGGAAGAGATAGATCGCCGCCATCACGATGGACAGGACAAGCAGCAGCCGGTTGCGCGCATTGTCACTCATCCGCGCACCTCGTGACGTGTGGAGCGGACATAGACGGCTGCGGCAAACATCACGAAGACGGTCATGATGACGGAAATGGTAGCGCCCTTTCCGAAATCATATTGCCGGAAGGAAAGATCCCAGGCCCAGTATTGCGCGACATTGGAGGAATTGTTCGGGCCACCGTCGGTAATCGCGGCAAACAGATCGAACTGCTGCAGGGTGAAGATCAGCCCGAGCGCGATGATGGCGCCGATGGTGGAGCGCATCATCGGCAGGGTGATGGTCCAGAAGCGCTGCCAGGCATTGGCGCCATCCATTTCCGCCGCCTCGTAGAGATCTGCCGGAATGACGGCAAGACCGGTCGCAAGCAGGATCATGTTGAAGGAGGTGCCAAGCCAGATATTGGCCAGGATGACCGCCCAGAGCGAAAAATTCGGGTCCGACCGCCAGAAGATATTGCCGTCCATGAGGCCGGTTTGCTGCAACAGAAAATTGAGCACGCCGAAATCGCCCGACAGGATCCAGTTCCAGATGGCGCCGACGACGAGGCCGGGCATGACCCAGGAAACCAGAAACAGGCCCCGCAGCCAGGACGCGCCGGGAAAATTGATCCAGAAGAACAAAGCGAGCGCAAAGCCGACCAGGAACTGCCCCGTGATCGACCCCACCACGAAGACGATCGTGTTCCTGAGGATGGACATGGTTTCAGGCTGGGTGAACAGGTCCACATAGTTCTTGAAGCCGACGAAAGGCCGAATGACGCTGCCAAGGCTGAACATGTCCACTTCCTGGAAGCTCATCAGGATGTTGTAGAGCAGCGGAAGTCCTGACAGCGCCAGGAGAAACGTGAAGGGCACCCCGACCAGAACAAGGTCAAAGCCACGGCCATCCGTGATGCTGGAGAACACTCTTTTCATCGAAACCTCGCTGAAGCCTGGATGATGACCCGACGGTGGGTGCCGGGCCGTCACTGGCGGGATGGCGGCTGCCTCAGCCCCCGATCGACTTGATCTTCGCAGCCGCCTGATCGAGCGCGGCCTTCGGCTCCATCTGGCCTGTCAGGGCCGCCTGAATCGCGTCCTGTACGGCTTTCGAGATTTTCGGCCATTCCGGCGAAGGGCCGCGAGGCTGCGCATATTTCAGCTGTTCCACGAAGGTGGCGAGCGCTGAATCCTTCAGGCCATTGCCCGTAGGCGGCACCGGAAGGTCGGACCGGGCCGGAAGCTGGCCGAAATCCTTGTACATGGTCACATCCTTCGACGCGAAGAATTCCAAAGCCTTGAAAGCCTCCTTCGGATGCTTGGTGCTGGAAAAGATCGCCCAGTTGAAATCGCCCATGGCGGATGAACGCTCAGCGCCCTCGCTCGGCACCGGCAGAAGGGCAGTGCCCCACTGGAATTTGGCATCGCTCAACATCCGGTCGATTTCCCATGGACCGGAAATCGCCATGGCCGCATTTCCTGCGTTGAAGGTGGCCGTCGAATCCCATTGGCTTCGGGTGAGCGTATCCGGCGAGGCCAGCTTTTCATCCAGCATCTGCTTCCAGACCGTCAGAGCCTTGACGGCACCTTCGCTGTTGATCGTCTTATAGGTGGCGCCGCCCATCTGCGCCCAGGGCAGGAACTGGAAAGTGCCCTCCTCGTTGGCCTTGGCGGAAAAGGTGAGCCCGTAGATGTTCTTGGACGGATTGGTGAGCTTTTTCGCCGTCGCCAACAGTTCGGTCCAAGTCTGCGGCGGCTTTTCGGGATCGAGACCTGCAGCCTTGAACAGATCCTTGTTGTAGTAAAGCGCGATTGTGTTGGTCGCCTTCGGCACCCCGTAATATTTTTCGTCCCACGTCACCGATTTCAGCGGGCCGGGGAAATAGTTTTCCGGTTTGATCACCTTGGATTGCCGGATCATGTCGGTCAGATCCAGAAAGGCCTTGCGAGACGCGAACATGGCATGGTTGGGATTGTCGATGGTGATGATGTCCGGCGCCTTGCCGGTCGAATAGGCGCGCATCGCCTCGCTCACTACATCGTCGAACTGGAGCTGGCGATATTCGATCTGGATGCCGTTCTTCTGCGCGTTGAATTCCTTGATGAGGTTGGGCGCGGGCTGGATATCGCGGTCCAGCGACCAGAGAACGAGTTTCACATCCTCGGCTCTCGCGCTCATGCCGGCAAATGACGCACTGGCCAGAGCCAGTGCAATGGAAATCATAGTCCTGCGGATACCCATGGTTCTCCTCCTTCTTGGTTATCCTCAATTCTCATCCGGCTGACGCAGAGCTCCTTCTCTGGCCAGCCGGCCTGCGCATCAGACCGGATCGACGACGAATGTGCCGCCCCTTGCCTGTTTCAGATGGTTCAAGGCGTGGATCTGGCCGGTCATTTCTAGCGCATCCCGGTAGACGGGATCATGCCATCCCTCGATGTCGATGGAGCCCGACCAGCCGGCCAGCCGCAGTTCCGAAATAATGTCGGTCCAGTTGCTGTCGCCAAAGCCCGGCGTGCGCATGAAAACGAAGGGATGTTTTCCGAAGATGCCGTGCTCGCGGATCACGTCCCAGCGGATGGTCGCATCCTTGCCGTGAACGTGGAAAATCCGCTTTGCCCATTTGCGGATCTGCGGCAAGGGCTCGATGAGATAGACCATCTGGTGGCAAGGCTCCCATTCGAGCCCGATATGCTCGTCCGGCGTCTCGTTGAAAATGAGTTCCCAGGCATCGGGGTTGTGGGCGATGTTCCAGTCGCCGGTCGCCCAGTTGCCGTCCATGGCGCAATTTTCAAAGGCAATACGGATGCCCTTGTCGGCGGCGCGACGGGCAAGCTCGCTCCAGATCTGCCGGTAACGCGGCAGGCTCTCCGGCAGCGGCCGGTTGCGGATGCGCCCGGTGAAGCCGGCAACGCAGGTGGCGCCGAAGTGATGGGCATTGTCGATGCAGTCCTTCCAACCCTGAAGCGTCTGGAGATCGAGTTCCGTTTCTTCCAGGGGATTGCCGAACATGCCGATGGTCGAAATGGTAATGTCCCGCGCGCCGATCGCCTCGCGGCAGCGTTTGCCAAGCTCGGCGATGTCCTGCCCGTTGGCGGTCTGCCAGAAAAAGGGCTGGAAGCTTTCAAAGCCCATATCCGCGATCTGGGAAATCCGCTCGGCCGCCTGCCCTTTTGTGGCGCTGACCATGGTGCCGATGCGGATGGAATGATTTACCTGTCCGGTCATATTGCTGGCCCTTATGCTGCAAGGTCGATGGTTTGCCGGGACCTGGCGCTTTCAATCGCGCCAAACACCATGGCAAGGCTCTTGATGTTGTCTTGTCCCGCGGTTTCCGGCACGCCGCCGGTTTCGATCGCCGAGAGGAAATCGGCAATGACGCTGGCATGGCCGTGGGTCTCCTCCTCCCGGGCGGGCGGCAGAACCTCGATCGGGATTGCGCCGCGCAGCAAGCCGCTGTCGCTTCCCGCAACCGAGGCGCGGAAGGCATCTTCGCCGTCCCAGGTCAGCATTCCGTTCGAGCCGACGATGCGCCATTCGCTTTCCCAGCTGGTGCGCTGGCCTTCGGCGCACCAGGAGCCGCGATAGGTGAAGACCACGTCGTCGGAAAGCTGAAACACGGCATTGGCGCTGGCGCCATGGGCATACCAGGAGCCGGGCGGATTTGTTTCCAGGCAGTAGACGGAAAGTGGTGCCTTGCCTGAAACGAAGCGCGCCGCATCGAAGGTATGGATCGCCATGTCCAGAAGCAGGACATTGTCCATCTGCTCCCGGAAGCCGCCGAAATGCGGGGCGATGAAGAAATCGCAATGGATTGCGGTGATCTCGCCAATCGCGCCGCTTTCGACAAACCGCCGCATGCGCCGCACACCGGAAATGAAACGCCGGTTCTGCACGACGGCATGGATGCGCCCGGCAGCCTCGGCGGCGCGGATGAGGTCTGTCGCCTCCTCCATCGAGGTGGCCATGGGTTTTTCGCTCAGCACATGACATCCGTGAGAAAGCGCGGCTTTCACGACGGAATGGCGGGCGGCGGGAATGACGACATCGAACACGATGTCCGCACCGGTTTCGCTCAGCACGGCGGTGAGATCGGATCCGACAGAGACAGGCTGAAGAGAAAACTCGGCGGCCAAGGCCTGCGCAACCGACACATCGAGATCGACCAGACCCACGACGGTCAGCGCTTGCCTCAGCTTCGGCGTGGACTGGAGCGCACGCAGCCACCCTTTGGCCATGGCTCCGCAGCCACACAAAACGACCTTGTATGTCACCGATATCCTCCCATGCAATGTTTACGGTCCGACACCTCCCGGGGTTGCCGTAAACGTTTACGGTACTATGAACGCATCGATTTTTTTGTCAATACTGCTTCCGAAAACGATTACGGTCGTATGTCGAACCCTTGAAAGGCTCCCCTGTGACAGGCATCCGCCAACTTGCCGATTATCTGGATATTTCCATTGGCACCGTGTCGCGCGCGCTCAATGGAAAGGCGGATGTGAACGCGGAAACCCGCAGGCGCGTTCTGGAGGCGGCGGAGAAGCTTGGCTATGTGCCGAACCAGTCGGGCCGCTCACTGCGCAAGGGCTCGACCGGCGTGGTCGGTTTCATGATGCAGACCGGCCCGGAAATCACCAGTCAGGGAGACGCTTTCTTCATGAGCGTCTTCGACGGGGTGCAGACCGTGCTTAGCCGCCACAAGCTCGATCTCGTCGCCCTGCTCTGCTCTTCCAACGAAGATCCCTATGCCTATCTGCAACGCACCGTGGCGCGCGGTTTTGCCGATGCCATCATCCTCTCGGCCACCCGCCGCAATGATGCACGGTTCGAACTGTTGCACCGGCACGATATTCCCTTCATCTCGCTCGGCCGCAGCCTGACCGATGTCGGCCAGCCGTGGATCGATCTGGACTTCGAAGGCATGGCGGAGGTCGCGATCAAACGGCTGATCAAGGCGGGCCACAAAGATATCGGGATCATCTGGCCCCATGGCGATCTCAACCTGGGTTACCTGTTTGCCGATCGATGCCGCGAGGTGCTCGCGGAACATGGGCTTGCCCTCAGCGAAGATCATATCTTCCGGGCGAAACCGAGCGAAGCGGGGGGCTACGCTGTAGCACACGAGATCGCATCCAGATTTCCACGCCCGTCGGCAATCGTCCTGGTCAATGAGATACTGGTGACAGGGCTATACAAAGGACTGGAGGACGCCGGCGTCAAGCCGGGCAAGGACATTGCGATCATCGGTCGCTACAGTCCTCAGACCCAGTTCCTCTCTCCGGCGTTGACCTGTTTCACGTTGTTACTTCGTGATCTGGGGATCAGCCTGGCGGAACATCTTCTGTCGGTCATGCCGGCCTATCAGTCCGATTACGTCGGACAGACACCCCGCGTGATCTGGCCCATGACATTAATCGAAGGCACAAGCGGCTGAGCCGCAGTCTCGGCGGATACCCAGGGTCAACCCAGAAGATGACGTCTTAGCCATGACGCACCTTAAGGAGAATTGGATCGGGGACCTCGGTGTTCGGGCTGGGGAATTTCCCAAAGGTTTTGCAAAACGCTTGACATCCGGACGGGAGAAAGCAAATGCTCTGCCATGGGGTTGCGATCACCCCACGAGGCCACGGCCGAAGAATCGCGTCCATGAACCCGCAACAACGGAGGACGCGTCATGCCGTCATTTCTTGAAATCACACCCGATAAGCTCGCCCGCATCATCGGCACGCCAAACCTGCCGACGATTATCGATGTCCGCAACGACGAGGATTTCGGAAGCGATCCTCGGTTGATCCCCGGATCAATCCGTCGGGATTTTCGCCGCGTCACCGAATGGGGCCCTGAAATATCCGGTCCTGCGATCGTCCTTTGCCAGAGAGGACAGAAGCTTGGCCATGGCGTTGCGGCACACCTGCGGGCGATGGGGAAACAAGCCGAAACGCTGGAAGGTGGGTTCGAGGCCTGGCGCGACTCGCAAGGCATTCTCGTTCCCGAGGATAAACTCCCGTCGCGCGACGTCCAGGGGCGAACCGTGTGGGTGACGAGGTCCCGCCCGAAGATAGACCGCATCGCCTGTCCGTGGCTGATCCGTCGGTTCGTCGATCCTGCCGCGATCTTTCTGTTCGTTCCGGCGAGCGAAGTCGCACTGGTGGGCGATCGCTTCAACGCGACACCTTTTGACATCGAGGACGTGTTCTGGAGCCATCGCGGGGAACTGTGCACCTTCGACGTGATGATCGACGAGTTCGGATTGAAGAGCGACGCTCTTTTGCATCTCGCCACCATCGTGCGGGGCGCCGACACGGCCCGACCCGATCTGGCCCCTGAAGCGCAGGGTCTGCTGGCAATCTCGCTCGGATTGTCACGGATGTTCAACGACGACCTTGAGCAATTGGAGGCAGGCCTGTTGGTCTATGACGCGATGTATCGCTGGTGCCGCGACGCCACGGAGGAGACACATAACTGGCCAAATCCGAGGAAGGGGTAGCGGCCATGACTGATACGGCGAAAAGCCTCACCGTCAGTCAGCCGGTCGCCGGCGGCGATGTCGTACCTCTTTCCGAAGCAGTCAAGGTCTGGGCACGGGTCGCCGCACTCAGCTTCGGCGGTCCGGCGGGCCAGATCGCAGTGATGCACCGGATCGTCGTCGACGAAAAACGCTGGGTCGGAGAACATCGTTTTCTTCACGCCCTCAACTACTGCATGCTTCTGCCTGGTCCCGAGGCCCATCAGCTCGCCATCTACATCGGCTGGCTGCTCAACAAAACCAAGGGCGGCATGATTGCAGGTCTCCTGTTCGTCTTGCCGGGCTTCATCTCGATCCTGGCGCTGAGCTACATATACGTCCTCTTCGGCGACGTGACCGTCATCGAGGGGATGTTCTTCGGCCTGAAATGCGCCGTCCTCGCGGTCGTCGTTCAGGCGGTCTTTCGGATCGGTAGTCGCGCGCTCAAGAACAAGGTGATGGTGGCGATCGCCGCCGCCGCCTTTGTGGCGATCTTCCTTCTTCACGTGCCGTTTCCGCTGATCATCATAGGTGCTGGTGCCATCGGATATTTTGGTGGCCGTGCCGGGGTCGCTGCGTTCAGGGTCGGCGGCGGGCACAAATCCGGTTCGGGCAAAATCCTCGAAGATCGGGACTCCGTTCTCGGCGAAGACATCCCCCTCCATGCGCGATCGAACTTGGCCTGGTCTCTGAAGGCCTCAGGCGTCCTTGCGGCGCTGTGGCTCCTTCCAGTCGCCGCTCTGCTGCTGACGCTCGGTCGTGACAACGTCTTTTCGCAAATTGGTGTATTTTTTAGTCAGATGGCCGTCGTCACCTTCGGCGGCGCCTATGCCGTGCTCGCCTATGTCGCGCAGGAGGCCGTCGAGCAGTTCGGCTGGCTCCGCCCGGGTGAAATGCTCGACGGACTCGGCATGGCGGAGACGACGCCCGGGCCATTGATCATGGTCACGCAATTTGTCGGGTTTCTTGCGGGCCATCGTGATCCGGGAGCGATCAATCCGCTGACCGCAGCGACCCTCGCCGCCATCCTAACGACCTGGGTCACGTTCCTCCCAAGCTTCCTCTGGATTTTCGCGGGCGCCCCGTTCATCGAAAAGATGCGGGGCAACGTCGCCCTGACGGGGGCAATGTCGGCAATTACCGCCGCCGTCGTTGGCGTGATCCTCAACCTCGCGGTCTGGTTCGGCCTGCACGTCCTGTTTGGCGAGGTTCAGCAGATATCGGCGGGTCCGTGGTCCATGGATATACCTGTCTTGAGCTCGGTTATTTTGCCCTCGCTCGTTTTGACGGCCATCGCCGCCATATCCGTCTTCCGCTTTGGCCTCTCGGTCATCGCGACGCTCCTCGGGTCAGCAGTTTTGGGAATCTGCTGGAGGTTTATCACCGTGAGTTGATGTGGGCCGAGACGCTTGGCGTCTCGGCATTGTTTAGATCGGTGCCGGTCAAGGGGCGATCGCGGGTAGATCCTGCGGCTTTGATGCGGCTGGCTACCGCCACTGCGTCGCATTGCCTGCGGCACAGCCATAGGGCGGCAAGGAACCGGCAAAGGTGGCCTTGAGCCTGGCGCACCCCCAGCTGTTGATCGGACCGGGCATGGCACTATTGAGCGTGATGCCGACTTCATCGTAGGGGCTGTCGGTATTGGTGACATAGCGATGCCAGCGGAAACCGACGAGAACAACGATTGCAAGGACGACCGTCAGCAGCAGGCGAATCAATTTCCTCATGGGAATATCCTTCAGACGCAAAATCCAGCGTCTAGCACCCGGATGTCGAAGCTGAAAGTGCGGCTGCCAAGCGCACGCGGATCCTGTCAGATGCAAGGGCCGCAATTGAGGATTGCGACCCTTATTTTGAGACCACCTACCCCAACAGGGCGGGGATGGGATCGGGATTTGCACTCGTTGCCGGTCAGCCCCACTTCATTTCGCCGGTGGCGACCTTGGAGCCTATGTCGAGCGCGATGCCCATGCCGAGGCCCGGGAAGCGTGCTTCCATCGCCGCCTTGAGCCCGGCCGAACCCTTGGCCTTTGCCAATTCTTCCTCGAACGCCTTCAAATAGGCGATGGTATGGGCGACGCCTGAAAGGTCACTCAGTGCTTCCGGCGTCATATGGCCGGCGACCACGATCGCTGGCTTGCGCGCTGCGATCTTCTCGAGATTGGCGATCCAGGCGGCCCGCAATTCGGCGCTGTTGGTGTCGGCCGTCCAGACGTGAACACCATTGAAGATCATCACGCCGCCGAATACGGCGTTCAGCGACGGGACGAAGAGATAGCGGCGATTGGACAAACCTTCCGCGTCGACGATCTCGACGATTTCGCCGTCAACCGTCAGCGTCTTGCCGTCAAAGGTTTCCGGCATGACGATGTCGGCCAGCGCCTGCGGGCCGTTCTCCTTGAGTTGCGGCCCCCAGACAGCAAGCTTCTTTTCGACACTGCTCTTGATGGCCGCGACAGTGGCCGAGGCCGCGATCACCTTGGCACCCGGGAAGGCAGCCTTGATCGGGCCAAGGCTGAAATAATAATCCGGATCGGACTGGCTGACATAGATCGTGGTGAGTGTCTTGCCCGTGGCCTTGATCGCTTCGGCGACAGCCTTGCCGTCGGCGAGCGTGAAGCCGCCGTCGATCAATATGGCTTGCGTTGCGCCGGAGACCAGGACCGGGCTGCGGAAGAACCCGTTCTGCCCGGCAGGAAAGTGCTTCCACGTCAGGCCGGTGGCGGCATGGCCGAGACCCGCGGGCGCAAAAACGGCGGCGGCGCCTGCGGCGAGAGTGGTTTTCATCATCGTTCTCCTTGTGAACATGGCTGTCTCCTGGTGTTGCGTTCAGTCTCTGGAATTCAAGTCATCACGACTGGCCTGACAGCCTGACGGGATGCCGATCTGATCCCGGCAGCGGATCCAACCGATGGGGGATGTGGATCCTGCCGCTCATGCCGCGCAGCTTGTGAAGCCGTAAATGACATGAGGAAATAGAACCAGGAAGACCAACAAACACGACAGAATGTATGCTAAGAGCTGACAATCCCAGGAGAAGCCTTCATGCAGGATGCGACCAACCTCAACCGGCTCGCCTATTTCGTGGCCGTCATCGATGCCGGGTCTTTCACCCGGGCGGCCGAATATCTCGGCGTTACCAAGGCGGTCGTCAGCCAGCAGGTTGCAAGGCTGGAAAAGGAGGTCGGCACGACGTTGCTGATGCGCACGACGAGACGTCTGCAACCGACCGAGGCGGGCGGGATGTTTCACGCCCGATGCGTATCGATCCTGAGGGAGGCCGAGGATGCGCTGGGGGAACTGGCACAGGCCAGGTCAGAACCCAAAGGCCTGTTGAGGATCACGGCGCCCTATGACTATGGCACGTCGGTCATCGTGCCTGTGGTCACTGCCTTCACGGCCCGCTATCTGGATTGCAAGGTCGAATTGAACCTCAGCGACAAGATGGTCGATCTGGTCGCCGACAATATGGACCTCGCCATTCGTGTCGGGTGGCTGACCGACTCAAGCCTGCAGGCCAGGCGGATCGGTTCGTTTCGGCAATATCTGGTCGGTCCGCCTCAGCTCGCCGGCAGAATAGCGAAACTGGGTGGGCTGGCCGATTTGCCCGCCCTGCCCTTTGTTGCCAACAACGCGCTGCGAGAACCTTTGGAGTGGAGGTTCACGCGCGGCGATCACGAGACGTTGACGGTGCGGTTCAAGGCGTCGATCGCGATCAACACCACGCCGGCGGTCATGCAAGCGGCGAGGCAAGGTGGCGGGTTGTCGATCCTGCCGGACTTCCTTGCGAACGCTGAACTGGCGAGCGGACGCCTGGTTCACGTCCTGCCCGATTGGCAGCTGCCCTCGGGCGGCGTGTTCACGGTCTATCCGGCTGCACGCTTCCGTCCGCCCAAAGTCTCTGCATTCGTGGACATGCTGATTGCGGCGTTGAGAACCGAAACACCGGGCGCGGAATGAAATCCAGTTCCCGGCCATCTGCGGCTTGACAGATTTTCCATTTCACTCATAGTAGAAATTGGTCAGACAATCTGACCGCCTGCGCATCAAGGGAGTGATGCGCTCGGAGGACTTCGATGTTCGTGGCGTTGGAGCCGCGCCGGCTTTATCGCCAGGTCGCGGAACAGATTCGTGTGCTGATCGACACGGGGGAACTGAAGCCGGGGTCGAGGCTTCCGCCCGAACGGGAGCTTGCCGAGCGATTTTCCGTTTCCCGGCCGACAGTCCGCGAGGCACTGATCGTGCTCGAGGTCGAAGGTCGGATCCAGATCCGGATGGGATCCGGCGTCTACATCTCCAGCGCCCCGAAACAGCCGACCGGTGTCCTGCCGAACGACGAAGGCGGCGGCCCCCTCGAAATCCTTCAGGCGCGCTGCCTGATCGAAAGCGGCATCGCGGAAGAGGCCGCGCGTCTCGTAACGCCCGACGGCATCGCCCGCATCGATCTGTTGCTGGAGCGCATGGAGCAGTCGCTGAACGACGGCCCGGTCGCTCTCGCCTGCGACCGCGATTTTCACACGGCGATCGCCGACATTATCGGCAATTCGGCGCTGAAGCACTTCACGGGGCTGATCTACGATACGCGGATGTCGCCCTATTTCACGAAGCTCGCCAGCTACTTCGAGGGACCGCACACATGGAAGCTGGCGCTCGAGGAGCACCGTGTCATACGTGACGCCATTGCCGCGGGGGATCCCGCCGCGGCGCGCGAGGCCATGCGTCGTCACCTGACGCTGGCGCAAAAGAGATTCTCGGAAAGCTTCGGGGAGGAGCCGACCAGAGAAGACTGACCGTCCGCCATCGCGGCCGGATCGACCATACAGTTCCGTTTCACCTGGGAGGAAAGAATGAAACACCGACTGAAAACATTGCTGGGCGCCGCCGCAGTCATCGTTGCATCGACGCTTTCGGCGCATGCCGAGACCGTGCTGAAATGGGCTCATGTCTATGAGACACCCGAGCCTTTCCACACCGACTCGGTCTGGGCTGCCGGCGAGATCGCCAAGCGGACCAATGGCCGCTACAAGATCGACGTCTACCCGGCTTCACAGCTTGGAAAAGAAGCCGATATCAACCAGGGCCTCAAGCTCGGCACCGTAGATATCATCATCTCCGGCTCCAGCTTTGCGGCGCGCGACCACAAGCCGATCGGCGTCACCTATTATCCTTACATCTTCCGCGACCCGAGCCATCTTCTGGCCTACACGAAGAGCGACGTCTTCAAGAAGCTTGCCAAGGGTTACGAAGACAAGACGGGCAACCACATCGTCGCTCTCAGCTATTATGGAACGCGCCACACCACATCCAATCGGCCGATTTCGAAATGCGCCGATATGGCGGGTCTGAAGATGCGCGTACCGGATGTTCCGGCCTATCTGGCAATGCCGCGCTCCTGCGGTGCCAACACGACGCCGATCGCTTTTGCGGAAGTCTATCTGGCACTACAGAACGGTACGGTGGAAGCGCAGGAAAATCCGCTGACGACGATCGAAGCCAAGAAGTTCTACGAGGTTCAAAAGAACATCGTGCTGACCGGCCACATCGTCGATCATCTGAATACCGTCGTCTCCAAAACCCGTTGGGCCAGCCTCACCGACGAAGACAAGAAGATCTTCACGGATGTGATGCTTGAAGCCGCAGCCCGCACGACCAAGACCATCGAAGCCCGCGAAAAGGCGCTCGTCGATGAATTCAAGAAGAAGGGCCTGACCGTTACCGAAGTCGACAAGGCAGACTTCGAGAAGAACGTCATCGACAAAGTGAAGCTCGAGGACTTCGGCTACGAAAAGGCTGACTGGGAAGCCATCCGCGCGTTGAAGTGACGATCCCAGCCCCGGCGTGCAACGCGTCGGGGCAACCTCTTGCGATTTTTCATGAACGGAGTGGACCCGATGACGGAGCATTCGCACGCGCCGATAAGCGTGGAAGAAATGGCGCATGCCTTTGAGGAAGAAGCAGCGCCTGTTGACCTGTCTCCCTATGCCATCGAGGACTGGGTGACGCTTGCGGTCTTCTGGGCCATGGGTCTATCCGTATTCCTGCAATTTTTCACACGCTACGTGCTGAACGACAGCTTTTCATGGACGGAGGAAATCGCCGCCAACTGCCTGGTCGTCGTCGTGTTTCTCGGCTCCGTGATGTGCGTGCGAATGGTCCGGCACATTCATGTGGATCTGCTCTACCGTTTCTTGTCGAGGCGGGCCGGAAGGCTCCTGGAACTCGTGGTCGATGCGATCAGCATTGCCTTCTTCGCCTATATCACATGGCTGATGTGGCGTTATCTGGAGATTGTCGGGGAGGAGCGAATGGTCACGGTCGACCTGCCGCGCGGCATCGTTTTCTACACCGTCTTTGCAGCTTTCGCCCTGATGTTCCTGCGATCCGCCCACAACCTGGTCAAGGACCTGACCGGCACCAAGTCCGTGCGCGAGCAGGCGCAGGACGACATCCACGCCGGGGGAATTTGACCATGCTGCTTCTGATCGGATCATTCCTCGTCCTTCTGATGATCGGCTCGCCGGTCGCCGTGTCCATGGCTGTCGCCTCGCTGCTTTACCTGGTGATCTACGGCGTGGCCCCTGACATCATCGCCGCCCAGCGCATGATCGCCGGCGTCGAAAGCTTTCCGCTGATTGCCGTGCCGTTCTTCATCCTGGCCGGCAACCTCATGAACATTGCCGGGGTGACGGGCCGCATCTATCGCTTCGCGCTGTCGCTCGTCGGCTGGATGAAGGGCGGCCTGGCGCAGGTCAACATCATCGGCTCGGTGGTCTTTTCCGGCATGTCCGGAACGGCGCTGGCAGATGCCGCCGGTATCGGCACGATCGAAATCAAAGCCATGAAAGACCACGGCTATCCGGTCGAGGCGGCCGTCGGCGTTACCGCGGCGTCGGCAACGCTCGGTCCGATCTTTCCCCCGTCGCTGCCTTTCGTCATCTACGGCATGATGGCGAATGCGTCGATCGGCGCCCTGTTCATGGCGGGCATCATTCCCGGCATCGTCATGACATCGCTGATGATGCTCACTGTCTATATTTTCGCCAAACGCAAGGGCTGGGGCTCCGATACGCCCTTCGAGCTGAAACAGTTGCTCGGCGCCTCGCTCGAAGTGGCGATCGTGCTTGCCTTCCCTGCCACCGTCTACCTGATGATCCTGGCGGGCCTGTCGGTCAATGTCGCGGTGCTGATCGGACTTGCGTTTCTGGTGGCGCTTGACTGGTACTTCGATTTTTCCGCAGTCATGGCCCTGATGACGCCTGTCCTGTTGATCGGCGGCATGACCATGGGCTGGTTCACACCCACCGAAGCCGCCGTCGCTGCTGTCCTCTGGTCGCTCTTCCTCGGCCTGGTGCGTTATCGCACCATGACGCTAAGGGCATTGGCCAAGGCATCCTTCGACACGATCGAAACGACGGCCTCCGTTCTGTTCATCGTCACCGCGGCATCCATCTTCGCATGGCTGCTGACGGTCAGCCAGGCAGCGCAGCTGTTCTCCAACTTCATGTTCAGCCTGACGGACAGCTGGTGGACCTTCCTGATCATCGTCAACATTCTGCTTCTGATCGTCGGCGCCTTCCTCGATACGATCGCCGCCATCAGCATCCTGGTACCGATCCTGATGCCCGTGGCCGCACGCTACGGCATCGATCCGGTGCATCTCGGTCTCATCATCACCCTCAACCTGATGATCGGCCTTTTGACGCCGCCGGTCGGCATGGTGCTCTTCGTCCTCTCCCGCATCTCCAAACTGTCGGTGGAGCGAACGGCGCTCGCCATCCTGCCGTGGATGATCCCGCTGTTCATCGCGCTCGGTCTTATCACCTTCATCCCGGCGATCACGCTTTGGCTGCCCACCCAGCTGGGCCTGATCCGATAACCGCCGGGTCCGCCTTTGGTGGACCGGCGACCTCTTGAACGAAAGGTACCAGTGCGATGCAGACGCGCGTTGCCCGCCTCCACGCTCAGCGTGACCTCCGAGTGGAGACGCTGGATGCCCCCGACCTCGGTCCAGGCGACGTGCTGCTTGGAATGGCGGCGGGGGGCATCTGCGGCTCCGATCTCCACTACTATCAGGATGGCGGGTTCGGGCCGGTGCGTGTTCGCGAACCCATCATCGCCGGCCACGAGGCCTCCGGCTTCGTCGAAGCATTGGGCGCAGGGGTTTTAGGGCTCGAACTCGGGCAACTGGTTGCGGTCAATCCGTCGCAGCCCTGCGGCGATTGCCAATACTGCCGGACCGGCCAGCCGATCCATTGCCTCGACATGCGTTTCATGGGCTCGGCGATGCGCCTGCCGCACGAAAACGGCATGTTCCGCGAGAGGCTGGTCGTCCCGGCGATCCAGTGCCATCCGGTGGGACAGGATGTGACGCCGGGCGAGGCCGCCTGTGCGGAACCGCTTGCCGTGTGCCTGCATGCCGTCGCCCAGGCCGGGGACCTGTCGGGTCGCAACGTGCTGGTGACGGGCGCAGGTCCGATCGGGCTTCTGACGGTTGCCGCGGCCCGGCATGCGGGCGCCGCCAGGATCGTGGTGACGGACCTGGCCGATGCGGCACTGTCGCGCGCGCCGTCCATGGGAGCGACCGAGACGATCAACGTGGCTTCCAATCCGGACGGGCTTCTCCCCTTCCAGGAGAACAAGGGCAGTTTCGACGTGGTGTTCGAATGCTCGGCTTCAGGTGCGGCCCTGCGTTCGGCGTTTGCCGCGATCAAGCCGCGCGGAACCCTCGTCCAGGTCGGCGTGACGGGTGACATGACCATCCCGCTCAATGCGCTGGTCGGCAAGGAGATTGTCTGGCGCGGCTCGCAGCGCTTCCATGCGGAATTCGCCGAGGCGGTCGCTCTGATCGCCAGGCGGCATATCGACGTGCGGCCGATCATTTCGCACAGCTTCCCGCTGGATGCGGTGACCGCGGCTTTCGAGCAGGCTGCGGACCGTTCCAAGGCCTGCAAGGTGCAGATCACATTCCAGCAGACCGAATAATCGTGAGGGACAAGACATGAGACATACGTGGCGCTGGTTCGGCCCGATCGACAAAGTGAGCGTGAGAGATGCCGCGCAGGCCGGCGCGGAAGGCATCGTTTCGGCGCTCCACCATATTGCGACCGGCGAGGTCTGGCCGGTCGACGAAATCGCCAGGCGGCATGAGGAGATCAAGGCCGGCGGCCTGGTGTGGGATGTCGTTGAGAGTGTTCCAGTCTCCGAAGACATCAAGACGCAGACCGGCGACTGGAAGCGCCATATCGCCAACTGGCAGGAAACGCTGCGGCGTCTCTCGGCCTCCGGCATCCGCACGGTCTGTTACAATTTCATGCCGATCCTCGATTGGACACGCACGGACCTGCGCTGGGACACCCGCCATGGCGCCAAGGCCATGCGGTTCGACCTGACCGATTTTGCCGCCTTCGATATCCATATCCTCAAACGTCCCAAGGCCCACGGCGATTATCCGGAATGGCTGCAGGAGGATGCGGCGAAGCGGCGTTCCGAAATGGCGGATGCAAAGATCGCAGCCCTGGGCAAGAACATCGGCGCCGGGCTGCCGGGCTCGGCGGACGGCTATACGCTCGACCAGCTGCTGGAAAAGCTGCGGTCCTACCAGGGCATCGACCGGGCACGACTGCAGCAGAACCTCGTCGACTTCCTGATGGAAGTCACGCCCGTGGCGGAAGAGGTCGGCATCAACCTCTGCGCCCATGGCGACGATCCGCCCTGGCCGTTGCTCGGCCTTCCGCGCATCCTGTCGACCGAAGCCGATTACGCACATATGCTGGATCAGGTCGGCGCGCGCGCCAATGGCGTGACGCTCTGCACGGGGTCGCTCGGCGCAAGAGCCGATAACGATCTGCCCTTCATCGCCTCGCGCTTTGGCGACCGCATCCATTTCGTGCATCTGCGGAACGTAACGCGGGACACCGACACGGTTCCCTGCTCTTTCTTCGAGGACGAGCACCTGGAAGGCGCAACGGACATGGTTGCCGTGATCGCCGCGCTGCTTTCGGAAGAGGCCCGTCGGCGCGAGGAAGGCCGCGAGGATTGTCGCATCCCGATGCGGCCGGATCACGGGCAGGAAATCCTCGACGACCTGACCCGCGGTGCGCAGCCGGGCTATCCCGCCATCGGACGGCTCAAGGGGCTGGCGGAGCTTCGCGGCATCGAGCGAACGCTCACGCATCCGCGTTATGGCCTGAGGGCATGATCATGAACTGGCTGCCCGGCCAACAGTCGTCACATAGTCGCTGAGAACATGGCCGTTCAAACAGCCGGCGGAGATTCAACCGCACCGGAAGGAATGATGCCGGCGAGCGCCTGACGAACCGTGACCTCCGAAAGAAGGTCCCCCGCTGCGTCGCAGACACGGATACTGCGAAGACCGAACTGCCCACCGCCGCGAAGGCAGTCTGCGGCGAGATCGCGGATGCCTCGGGTCGCCTCCGTGGTCGCAGCTTGAAGATCGGGAAGGTCCGAGCCGTCAGGATCATTGATCACGAGCGCAGACAAATAATTCAGGTGAAGGAAGAATTTCGGCATTCGAATGCTCCAGGGTCGCGACTAGCTCCTCCCGCCAAAGCACATCGTTTTATAAGAATATGAATATATCTAGTATTTTAGAATTGTCTACGGGACTAAATACCCTCCGCACAGGACAAACACCTCCAGTTGGCGGACTTAGCGCGACGGATTGTCCGCTGGCGCACCAAACCACCGCGGTATTTGGAAGCTTGTATACTGCCAATATCGTCTGCTGAATTCTCAGGGCGCAGACGGCTGAGAGTGGCTACTCTTGCCCCAACACCGGCCAAGAGAACCATGACGGCAATTTCCCAGTTATCCATGCGCAACAGGCTGCTTGCGTCGCTGCCAAGCGCCGACTTCGAGCAGGTCGAACGTCATTTGGAGCATATCGATCTGCCGCGCCGCACCCCATTGGGCATGCGCCATGAACAGATTGAACATGTCTATTTTCCAACGGACGGCATCGCGTCGATGGTTGCCGTTTCGCCGGAAGGACAAAGGGCCGAAGCGGGCATATTCGGCAACGAGGGATTCTTCCCGACGTCCGCAGCCATGGGAAGCAGCGTCAATCTCTTCGACTGCAACATGCAGGTGGCAGGTGAGGCCTACCGGATGACGCTTCCACAGTTCGTCAGCCTCCAACAGGAAAACAGAAACTTTGCAAAGCTCCTGTTGCGCGCCGTCGAAGCGTTCACGGCTCAGGTGGCCTATACCGCATTATCCAACGCCGTGCATGGTGTGGATGAACGGTTGGCCCGCTGGTTGCTGATGTGCCACGACCGCTTGATGGGAAATGAAATCCCTCTTACCCACGATTTCATTTCGGTGATGCTGGCCGTGCGGCGCCCGAGCGTGACCAGTTCCTTGCACATCCTTGAGGGCAATTTGTTCATCCGCTCGCAGCGAGGGATGATCACCATCCGGGACAGGCCTGCCATGGAGGAATTCGCACACGACGCCTACGGTCCGCCCGAGGAGGACTACCGACGGCTGATGTCAGGGCTTTTCCAGGCCTCTTAAAGCAAAAGGGAAAAGGTCAAGTCTCAGTGCAGTTTGAACTCGCCTTCGACGCGACGCCACTCGTTGGGCCCGATCAGGCGCTGGTGGGTATAACGAACGGAATGCAGCGGTCCGTCGAGATTGGCCTGCCAGAAATCCAGAAATTTCTGCATCTCGGGAAACCCCGGGGCCAGATCGTAATCCTGCCAGACATAGGTCTGCAGGACGGATTCGAAATCTGGAATGTGGTAGAGAATGTGCGCCGTCGTAAGACCATAGCCGCTCAGCTGCCGCTCGAGATCCGATGAAAATTGCATGCTTCATCTCCGTTCAATGACAGTTCGAAACTTGGCCTGATTTTTTACAGGCCATCAACCGGTTCCTAACGCTCGACTCTGATTTCTGTTCCTTATCAGCATGTTAGCAGCCGCTTCGACGAAGTGCTGATTTTTCATCTTCGCCCTCTTGAAATTGAAAAATCGGAAAACCAGATCATTTCGCGCAAAATGCTCGTGCGAGGTTTTGCACCCGCCCGGACTGGTCATCCGGTCCGGCAGGGGAGCAACGTCATCACTGTTTGTCCATGGAGGAAAACATGTCGTTCCGACCGCTTCATGATCGCATTCTCGTCCGCCGGGTCGAATCGGAAGAAAAGACCAAGGGTGGCATCATCATTCCCGACACAGCCAAGGAAAAGCCGCAGGAAGGCGAGGTCATCGCCGTCGGCCCTGGCGCCCGCAACGACGCCGGTCAGGTCCAGGCGCTCGACGTCAAGGTTGGCGACCGCATCCTGTTCGGCAAGTGGTCCGGCACCGAGATCAAGATCAACGGCGAAGACCTGCTGATCATGAAGGAAAGCGATGTCATGGGCATCATCGAGGCCCGGGCCGAGCAGAAGAAAGCCGCCTGAGAATACCATCCATCAGTCAAGCAAGCTGCCTAATCGAGGAGTGAAAAATGGCTGCGAAAGAAGTCAAGTTCAACACCGATGCCCGTGAACGCATGTTGCGTGGGGTCGACATCCTGGCCAATGCCGTGAAGGTGACGCTCGGTCCGAAGGGCCGCAACGTCGTGATCGACAAGTCCTTCGGGGCACCCCGCATCACCAAGGACGGCGTATCGGTCGCCAAGGAAATCGAACTGGACGACAAGTTCGAAAACATGGGTGCGCAGATGCTGCGGGAAGTGGCATCGAAGACCAACGACCTGGCTGGTGACGGCACGACGACTGCGACCGTGCTGGCCCAGGCGATCGTCAGGGAGGGCGCAAAGGCCGTCGCTTCCGGCATGAACCCGATGGACCTGAAGCGCGGCATCGACCTTGCCGTCGATGCGGTCGTCAAGGAACTGAAGGCCAACGCCCGCAAGATCTCGAACAATTCTGAAATCGCCCAGGTGGGTACCATCTCGGCCAATGGCGATGCCGAAATCGGCCGGTATCTCGCCGAAGCCATGGAAAAGGTCGGCAACGAGGGCGTGATCACGGTTGAAGAAGCCAAGACCGCCGAAACCGAACTCGAAGTCGTCGAAGGCATGCAGTTCGATCGCGGTTATCTCAGCCCCTACTTCGTCACCAACCAGGACAAGATGCGGGTGGAACTCGAGGATCCCTATATCCTGATCCACGAAAAGAAGCTCTCCAACCTGCAATCCATGCTGCCGGTGCTCGAAGCCGTGGTTCAGTCCGGCAAGCCGCTGCTGATCATCGCGGAAGACGTCGAAGGCGAAGCGCTTGCCACCCTCGTCGTCAACAAGCTGCGTGGCGGCCTCAAGATCGCTGCCGTCAAGGCTCCGGGCTTCGGCGATCGCCGCAAGGCCATGCTCGAAGACATCGCCATCCTGACGGGCGGCACCGTCATCTCCGAAGACCTCGGCATCAAGCTCGAAAACGTCACCCTGAACATGCTGGGACGGGCCAAGAAGGTGGCGATCGAGAAGGAGAATACCACCATCATCGACGGCGCCGGTTCCAGGGCAGAGATCGACGGTCGCACCACCCAGATCCGCGCCCAGATCGAAGAAACCACTTCCGACTACGACCGCGAGAAGCTGCAGGAACGTCTGGCCAAGCTGGCCGGCGGCGTTGCCGTGATCCGCGTCGGCGGCTCGACGGAAGTGGAGGTGAAGGAAAAGAAGGACCGCGTCGACGATGCGTTGCATGCGACGCGGGCCGCTGTCGAAGAGGGCATCCTGCCTGGCGGCGGTGTTGCGCTGCTGCGCGCCGTCAAGGCACTCGACAACCTTGGCACCGCCAACCAGGACCAGCGGGTCGGCGTCGAGATCGTCCGCCGCGCGATCGAGGCTCCCGTTCGCCAGATCGCCCAGAATGCCGGCGCCGAAGGTTCCGTGATCGTCGGCAAGCTGCGCGAGAAGAGCGAGTTCTCCTACGGCTGGAACGCCCAGACCGGCGAGTATGGCGACCTTTACGCCCAGGGCGTCATCGATCCGGCCAAGGTCGTCCGTGCAGCGCTCCAGGACGCCGCCTCCGTGGCTGGCCTGCTCGTGACCACGGAAGCCATGATTGCCGAAAAGCCGAAAAAGGAAGCTGCTCCTGCCATGCCCGCAGGGGCCGGCATGGACTTCTGAGTGATGATCCGGCCCGCCCTGTCCCAGGGCGGGTCAACCCGCTCAACGAACAATCGACCACCGGGCGAAATCGCCATCTCCAGCAATGGGGTTACACGATGAGAAAGGAAACTACCGAGAATACCGCACCAGAGCAGGCCGCAGCGGCAATCAGCGCCGCCCATCTGCTGCACCCGGCGTCGCATTTCGACCACCCGCGGGACGTGCTGGCGGCCGAACACATCGGCAGGGACGAGAAGCGGGCGATCCTCGCATCATGGGCTTCCGACATATCCGCCATCGAATCCATGCCGGCCTTGCGCCGTTATCCGGGCATGGAAACCGTCGTCACCTATGACGAAATCCTCGAGGCCCTGAAAGCGCTCGACGGCGGCGGCGAGCCTCTTCCAGCGAAAAGACCGCGAGTTTTGGCGGAACCCGGCAGGAGCGACCGCAGAAAGCCACGGAACCGACGGCTTCGCGACCGTTTTGGCCTGTGCGGCTACTGGAACGGACGTCGCCGTCAGTTGTTTGAAACCTGAACATTCCAACCCGCCGCGTGCCGTCCTGACGGGCGCGGACATGATTTTTGCCGACGACTCTTTGCTCTCACGAGGAGGTTTTGCCGATGAAGATCGCTCAGATCGCACCGCTCGCCGAAAGCGTTCCGCCGAAGCTTTACGGAGGGACCGAACGCATCGTTTCTTATCTCACCGAAGAACTTGTCGCCCAGGGCCACGACGTCACTCTCTTTGCCAGCGCCGATTCCGTCACGGACGCGAAGCTGGTGGCGTGTTCGCAGGTCGCGCTGCGGCTCAACCCGGCCGTCAGGGACCACCTGCCGCATCAAATGGTCATGCTGGAGGAAATCCGCCGCCGGGCGTCCGAGTTTGATGTTCTCCATTTTCATATCGACCTGCTGCATTTCCCGCTGATCCGTGATTTTGCCGACCGCACGGTGACCACCCTGCATGGTCGCCTCGACCTGCCGGACCTGCATCCATTTTATCGGACCTTTCCCGATATCCCGCTGGTCTCGATCTCCAACGATCAGCGCCGCCCGATGCCGCCGGTCAACTGGTCCGGAACCGTCTATCACGGCCTGCCCGCCGACCTCCTTCCCTTTACCGCTACACCGAAAGGCAACTACCTCGCCTTCCTCGGACGTATTTCGCCGGAGAAGCGGCCGGATCGCGCAATCGAGATCGCGACAAAGGTCGGCATGCCGCTGAAGATCGCGGCCAAGATCGACAATGCCGACAAGGCCTATTGGGAGACGGTGATCGAGCCAATGGTCAAGAGCCATCCGAATGTCGAATTCATCGGCGAGATAGACGAGCACCAGAAAGCGGCTTTCCTCGGCAATGCCGGCGCCCTGCTCTTCCCGATCGATTGGCCGGAACCCTTCGGGCTGGTGATGATCGAGGCCATGTCGTGCGGCACGCCGGTTATCGCCTTCCGCTGCGGCTCCGCTCCGGAGGTGATCGACGACGGCGTTTCCGGCATTCTGGTCGACAGCGTGACTGAGGCTGCCGAAAATGTCGAATGGGCATTGCGGATGGATCGGAGAAAAGTGCGCGCCACATTCGAGAAACGCTTCACGGCCAAACGAATGGCACGGGACTATCTCGAACTCTATCGCAATCTGCCGGGCGTCCGCGCCAAGGCCGCACCTATCCGCCGATCAACCGGCCAGGCGCTCGACCTGCAGGTGGTCGCCTGAAATCTTGAGGAGAAGCCATGTCGATCGCCTCTGCGGACAACCCGACCGGGGTGCTGGCCGGCCCAGGCGCACCGGTCGCGCAATTCTTCATCCCCGCTGCCGCATCGCTGCAGGAGCGGCGGCCACGTACCCTGAAGCACGGCGATACCTTCGCCGTCTTCGATCACAACGGCGATGCGCTCTCCGGCCCGGGCAGCCCGGAAGGCCTCTTCCACCGCGACACGCGCTATCTTTCTCACCTCTACCTGTCGATCAATGGCCGGCGCCCGATGCTGTTGTCGTCGACATTGCGCGACGACAACGCAACACTCACCTGCGACCTGACCAACCCCGACCTCTTCGACGGCAAGGGCAGGCTCATCCTCGAGCATGACCTCATCCATCTGCGCCGGTCGCGCTTCTTGTGGAAGGCAAACTGCTACGAGCGGCTGACCGTCAAAAATTATGACGAGCGACCGCAGCACATTTGCATGGAGATCGCATTCGCGACAGACTTTGCTGACCTTTTCGAAGTCCGCGGTACCGTGAGGGCAAGAAAAGGGCGCCATCTTCCGGCGGTCATCGAGCAGGGCTCGATCCTGCTTTCCTATATCGGTCTGGACAGCAAGAAACGGCTGACACGGCTTTCCTTTGATCCGCAGCCGGACAAGCTCGGCAGCGACCTTGTCGTCTATGAACTCGATCTGGCACCGCACGAAAGCCGGTCGCTGTTCATCGAGATCGGCTGCGACCAGGCGGCGCAAACCGATAGGGCCGGCTACCGCTCGTTCTTTTTTGCCTTGCGGGATGCCCGACGGGCCCTGCGCGCCGCGTCTTCGCGCGCGGCGTCGATCATGACGTCGAACGAGATCTTCAACGAGGCGGCCCGCCGCAGCATTTCCGATCTCTACATGCTGATGACCGACAAACCGGAAGGTCCCTATCCCTATGCCGGCATCCCGTGGTTCAGCACCGTGTTCGGCCGCGACGCCCTTATCACCGCGCTGCAAACGCTGTGGCTCGACCCGGAGATCGCTCGCGGCGTGCTCGGCCATCTGGCGGCCAACCAGGCAACGGAGCTGGACCCGGCCTCGGATGCGGAGCCGGGCAAGATCCTGCACGAGGTGCGTTACGGCGAAATGGCCGAACTCGGAGAAGTTCCCTTCCGGCGCTATTACGGCAGCATCGATTCGACACCGCTGTTCCTGATGCTGGCCGGCGAGTACCTGAAGCGGACCGGCGACCTTTCGACGATCTTCCGTCTTCTGCCGCATATCGAAGCGGCGCTGACATGGATCGACGAGCACGGCGATCGCGACGGCGACGGTTTCGTCGAGTACGGGCGCCAGACGGAAGAAGGCCTGATCAACCAGGCATGGAAAGACAGCCAGGATTCCGTCTTCCATGCCGACGGAACGCTGGCCAGAGGTCCCATCGCCATTGCCGAGGTGCAGGCCTATGTCTACGGTGCGTGGCAAAGTGCTGCCGAGATCTTCCGTCGGCTCGATCGGCCGGAACAGGTCACCCACCTTCTGGCCAGGGCGGAAGGCCTGCGCCGCGCGTTCGATGCGGCCTTTTTCGACGAGGAGCTCAGCACTTACGTGCTGGCTCTGGATGGGGACAAACGGCCGTGCCGGGTTCGATCGTCGAATGCCGGCCACGCGCTTTTCACCGGCATTGCCTATCCAGAAAGGGCGGGACGGGTCGCCCATACGCTCATGAGTGCATCTTCCTTCTGCGGCTGGGGCATTCGCACCATCGCGTCGAGGGAGGCGCGCTACAACCCGATGAGCTACCACAATGGCTCGGTCTGGCCGCATGACAATGCGCTGATCGCCAGCGGTCTGGCGCGATATGGTTTTCGCGCGGAAGCGGCGCGGATATTCGACGGACTGTTTGGAGCCTCGACCTATATCGACATGCGGCGGCTTCCCGAACTTTTCTGCGGATTGCCCCGACAGCGCGCCCAGGGTCCGACATTCTACCCGGTCGCCTGTTCACCGCAGGCCTGGGCCGCGGCCGCTCCGCTTTCACTGCTGCAATCATGTCTCGGTCTCGACTTCGATCCGAATGCGTTGCAGATCAGCTTCAACGAGCCCCAGCTTCCGGCATTCCTCGACGAGGTCACCCTGCGGCATCTTATGATCGGTACCGGCTCGGCCGACGTTACCATCCGCCGCTCACGCCGCCAGGTCGTGGTCGATGTCGTCGACCGCAAGGGCGATGTTCGGGTTTTGACGATCGCGTGAGCGGGCACCAGGCCCGATCGGAACCACTGCCGGGTTTATTCGGCTTGCTCTTCCTCGCCGGCGGCGAGCAGATCGACAAGGACGGCAACCCTGCCAATCGGCAGATGCCGCCCTTCGCCCATCAGGGCTTCGTCGTTGCTGATCCAGGCCCAGGCTTCGGCCAGTTCGGCCTGGGTCGCGCCGGTTGCGATCACCTCGGTCACAAGTGTCCGATCGACGGGGCCGAGTACGGCGATGACGTCCTCTGAAGTCATTGTCATGATCTCTTCCTTTCCATGCTTCCACCCGCTTATATGGAGGCGAGAAGGCAAAATTCCATTTTTTTTGCTTGAGGAATTCGAGAGTCTTGAAACGTCAACCCGCTGAATTATATCAGTAATGTCGATCGCCTGAGGGGATCGACACAAAGTCCGGAGGCGCTGGCAGCGTCTCCTGTTCCATGTTGCTTCCAAGGAGGATATGGCTATGAGAACAAACCTCGATTTCTCTCCCCTGTTCCGGTCGAGCGTCGGCTTCGACCGAATGTTCAACCTGCTGGAAAAGGCAGGCAGCTTCGACGTGATCGACAGCTGGCCGCCCTATGATATTCTCAAGACCACCGAAGACGATTACCGCATCACCATGGCGGTTGCCGGCTTCGCACAGGACGAACTGACCCTTACGCAGGAGCAGAACATGCTGCTTGTCTCCGGTCAGAAGGCCAAGGAGGATGAAGGTCAGTACCTGCATCGCGGCATCGGCGGGCGGAGCTTCCAGCGCCGCTTCCAGCTTGCCGACCACGTCAAGGTCGTCGGCGCCAGCCTTACAAACGGTCTGCTGACCGTCGATCTCAAGCGCGAAATCCCGGAAGCGATGAAGCCGCGCAGGATCGAGATCGCGGCCGATTCCGCTCTTCCGCGGCTCGAAACGGGCTATGTCGAGGCGGAGAAAACCGCCGCGTAAGGCTTTCCAACACCGAACGGGCCCAGGTGCCGGATACTGCCCCGCACCTGGGCATTGTTGTATCTGGAGCCTATCTTTGCGATTCTATAGCATAGCGGTGACACCTGCTCTGACCCGGATTCACGGATTGAACAGCAGGTTCGGCATGTAGAGCACGATCCCGGGCATGAAGATCAGGATGAGCGTCACCAGCGATACCGCGATCAGGAAGGGCATGGATTCGCGCGCGTAATCTTCGATCGGGCATCGGAGGATCTGGCAGACGACGAACATCGCCCCACCCACCGGCGGGGTATAATTGCCGATCGTCGCCGCGATGATGAAGACCAGTCCGAAATGCACAGGGTCGATGCCGTATTGCTGGATCAGCGGCATGAAGATCGGCGTCAGCATGACGATCAGCACCGAGCCTTCCATGAACGTGCCGGCCACCAGGATGAACAGCACGATGATCACCATGACGATGGTCGGATCATCGGTGATGCCGAGCATCCATGTGGAGATCACCTCCGGAATGCGCTCGAAGATGATGCCGTAACCGAACACGGCCGAAAGCGCGAGCAGGAACATCACCGCGCCCACGTCGATCAGGCTGGCCTCGACCGCCTGCTTGAAGCTCGTCCAGGTCAGCATCCGATAGGCGAAGACTCCGACCAGGAACGCATAGACGACGGCAAAAGCGCCGATTTCCGAGGGTGTGAAGACGCCGAAGCGCAGGCCAAAGATCAGGATGATCGGGAAGAGGATCGCCCAGCTGCCGGCGATCGAGGCCTTGACGACCTCGGACGGCGTCGGTGCGCGGTCCAGTTCCGGCTTGTAGCCATGCTTGCGGGCGGTGATCGAGATGGTTACGGCAAGTGCCGCCCAGAGCATGAAACCCGGAATGATGCCTGCAGCAAACAACCGGCCGATCGAGACCTGCCCGACGGTGCCGTAGAGAATGAAGCCGATGCCGGGCGGAATGATCGGCGCCATCAGCGAACCGTAGGACAGCACGCCGGCCGCATAACCTTTCGAAAAACCGCGCTTCAGCATCTCGAAGCCGAGCAGGCGGGTATTCATCGCCGCATCGGCGATCGACGAGCCGGTCACGCCGCTCATCAGCGTCGAAAGCGCGATCGACACCTGCGCCAGGCCGCCCTGCAGTCGCCCGGTCAGCACCGACGCGAGCTTCAGGAGGTTATGGGCGATGCCCGAGGAGTTCAGGAAGTTTCCCGCGAGGATGAAGAGCGGCACGGCGAGCAGCGCGAAATTCTGCGTCTCCGTCACCGTCAGCTGAACCGTCATGGTGCGCGGCAGGTCCGGGTTCTGCAGGAAGAAGATCACACCGGAAATGCCGACCGCAAAGGCGATCGGCATGCCGATGACGAGGAGGATCGTGAATATGATCGCCACAAGCAGCATGACGCGCCCTCACACCACGTCGACGGCGGCATTGGCGACGTGTCCACCGCGCAGGTCCGCCCGGATGTGAAGGAGCGTGGTGGCAAGCAGAAGTGTCGCGCCCACGGGAAGGCTTGACGTCACCCAGGAATAGCTGACCCATGGAATGCCCTGGAAGGAGCGGATGCGGCTGATCCAGGTGAGGGTGAACCCGTAATACATGATGAACAGCAGGAAGGCGACGATCAGCACATAGTTGACCAGGCGCAGCGTCTTCTGCAGCTTTTCCGGCATCCGCAGGGTGAACACGTCGAGCGCCATCATGCTGTTCTTGCGCCAGGCGATGTCGGCGGCCAGGAAGCAGGACCAGGCGAACAGGCAGGTCGCCACGTCGATCGTCCAATTCTGCGGATAACTGAAGAAGCGGGCAAGCCCGCCCACAAAGATCAGCAAGGTCATGAGGATCAGAAACGTACCCGCGACGATTGCCTCGATCTTTCCGATGAAATCGTAAAAGCGTATCATCATCTCGTCCTTTCGCGGGCCGTTCCGATCCTCCAACCGCGGCTCCTATTTCTTGCCGAGCTCCGCCCGGACGGCGTTCCTGGCCTCCAGAATGCCGAGCTTCGAATAGGCGGCCTCGCCGGCCTTTTTGAACGCAGCAAGATCGATGTCGCTCACGACCTGCATGCCGCGCTTCTGGAGATCGGCCTTGATCGTGTCCGCCGAGGCCGAGATCTTCTGCGAGGTCTCGCGGCCGGCCGCCCTGCATTCCTCGACGAGCGCCGTCTGGAATTCCGGTGGCAACTTGGCGAACCAATCTGCGCTGACCACCTGGAAGTTGATCAGCATGATGTGCTTGGTCTCGTTGGCGTATTTCAGCACCTCGTAGAAGCGCCCGCCCGGAATGTTGGCATAAACGAGCTCGACCCCGTCGATCGCCTTCTGTTGCAGGGCGGGGTACATTTCGCCAAAGGCCATGGCGGTCGGCGCTGCACCCAGCGCCCGGATCGATTCCTGCCAGATCGGTGCAGGCGGCGTGCGGATCCGCAGGCTAGCGAGGTCCTGTGGTGTCCTGATCGGCTTGTTGGTGAAGAAATGGCGGAAACCCTGCACCCAGTCGAAGCAGACGACCTTCAGACCATGGCTGGACGCGAGCTCGTCCTGCCATTTCTTCAGTGATGGGGTTTCCGAAAGTTTCCAGACATCCTCCAGCGTGTCGACGAAATAAGGGCCGTTCATCACCGCGATGCCCGGCACGTAATTGCCGAGACGGGCGGAATCGGTGTTCTGGCCGACATTGGCGCCCTGGCGGATCTGTTCGATAATGTCTTCCTCGACGCCGAGCTGGGCGCTGTGGAACACCTCCAGCTTCAACCCGCCCCTGGTTCGCTCGTCCACCTTCTTGGCCCAGGCCTGGAAACCCGCATGAAACGGTTCGCTCGGCGCCAGAACGTGGTTGAAGCGCAGGGTGAATTTTTGCTGGGCGCTTGCCGGCGCCGTCGTCAGCGCGGCCAAACCGGCAGCCGCCAGAAGCGGCAGCAGTCTCTTTGCAGAAATGCGCATGCTCTCCTCCTCTTCGTGTCTTCTGGACATCTTTGCCTTGCCGGCTCCTTCGCCGGCAGTCGTCACGGCAACAGCGCGGGGGTCTCCAACCCGAAGCGTTCGCCAAGCTTTACGAACGCCTCCCGCGTTGCCGGATCCAGTGGAACGCCACGCTGTTCACGCTCGTCGGCGACCATCCATTCGCGGTCGCCCGGCGCCATCACCCGCATGCCCTCGCGAGGCGGCGAAGAGCGCAACACCTCGACATAACGCTGCATGCCGGCGGTGAAGACCTCTTCCGGCACGAAAGCGCCGGGCTTCATGGCCAATACGAAAGCGCCAAGAGCGCGGGGCGTGGAAAAATCCGGGCCGTTCATCGGCAAGAGGTCGAAGCTCAGCCGCATGCCCGACAGAACCGCACTCAGGATTTCCACCAGGCCCGCCAGCCCCGCACCCTTGAACCCGAACTCGCCGCCGACCGGCGCCAGCATCTCGGCCAGCGACGGATCACGGATGTCGCGGCCCTCGACATCCGAGGCGACGCCCGCCGGAAGCTCTCGGCCGAGGCTGCGGTAGAGCTTCACGCGGTTATAGGGAATGGCGCTCGTCGCCATGTCGAGCAGCCAGGGCCTTTGACCGGCGACAGGCACGGCAAACGCGATCGGATTGGTGCCGTGGAACCGCATCGCTCCGTCGTGCAGACGTACGAAACTGTCCGAATTGCAGAAAGCAGCGCCGATATACCCTCTCTGCGCCGCATCGAGCGCATAGGCGCCGGCCGGGCCAAAATGCGAGCTGTTGCGGATCGAGACGACGCCTATGCCGCATGTGTCGGCAAGCTCGATCGCCTTGTCCATGGCGCGATAGGCGGCAAGCGCCCCGTGGCCGTGATCGGCATCGAGCAAAGCTACCGCCAGCGCGGACTGAGTCACAGTGATGTTCGGGCGCTTGTTCACCCGGCCGCCGGTCATCACGGTGATATAATGGTCGAGCAGGCGCACTCCGTGGCTATCCACGCCGAGCCGCGAGCCATGCATCATCGCCCGGGTCGCGGCATCCGCGGTCGCCTCATCCGTCCCGGCGGCGACAAAAGCCACGCGGCAGAACCGCTCGACATCGCCGATTTCCGCATGGACCATATCCTCGGTGGCTGAAGTCTGGCTCAAAGCGTCTGTCCTCCGTCGATCACGAGTATCTGGCCGGTCATGAATGCTGCTTCGTCGCTGGAGAGAAAAACGGCCGCCGCCGCCATCTCCTCCACTGTGCCCAACCGGCCCATCGGTTGGCGGGAAATGAAGCTGCGCGGCATCTCTTCCGGATCGGCCGCCTCGTCGATCCGACCCTGCAAGCCGGGCGAAAGCGTCGTGCCCGGGCAAAGCGCGTTAACGCGCACACCGGTCGCGATCACGTCCCGCGCCACGGCCTTGGTAAGGCCGATCAGCGCCGCCTTGCTTGCGCCATAGGCGGCCCGGTTTTGAACTCCGGTAATGCTCGAGGCCACCGAGGCGACATTGACGATTGCGCCACTGCCGCGCGCGATCATGCCGGGCAGGACTGCCTTCATGGTACGGAAGGCGGATGTCGCATTCTGGTCGATGCTTTTTTGCCAATCCTCTTCTTCGCAATCGAGGATCGAGCCGTTGTGAACCCAACCGGCACAATTGGCGAGAATGTCGATCGGCCCGGCCTTGCCAAGCACCGCCTTCACCTCCGCAGCATCCGTGACGTCGAGGCCGACGATCTCGATGGCGGACGAACGATCGGCAAGATCGGCCATCTTGGACGGCGTGCGGCTCGTCGCCACGACCGTCGCTCCATCTTCGGCAAAGACGACGGCAATGGCCCGGCCGATGCCTTGGCCGGCACCTGTCACCAGAGCGCGCTTCTTTGCCAAACGACCGACCATCCACCTTCCTCTCCCACAGGCGCATCAAATGTCTAGTGTGTACACTAGACATCATTTGACGTTTGGCAAGACGGTTTGTGGATCACGACATGGCGAGCTTCGGTTCGGGCAGTGAAGCCGGCGAATTGAAGGGATGCATTCCACCTGATAGTTTCCTCACCTGAAGGCCGCCCAGGCGTCAAAAGCGGGGGCCGGAAGCAGGGAGGCAAGATGGTGGACGGGCGCGTGGCCAATGCGGAGGAGCGTCGGCCAAAGGTCGCTGGCGGTGCGGCGCCTCGTCTCTACCAGCAGGTCTACGAGATCATTGCAGGGCAGGTATCGCAGGGCGTGCTTCCGCCGGGCAGGCGCGTCACCGAAAGCGCGATCGCCGAGCAGTTCGGGATCAGCCGCGCGCCGGCGAGGCAGGCTCTGGCAGAATTGGAGCGCGAAGGGTTTATCGAAAAATCGGCGGGCCGCGGCTATCAGGTAAGCGCCTCGGAGCCGGGAAAAGCAGCGCGACCGGCGGAGCTTTCCCATATGGCCGAAGAGCCGCGCCTCACCCAGTTGTCAAGCTGGGAAAGAATCTACGGCGAGGTGGAAAGCGAGATTGCCGCACGATGTTTCTTCGCCGGCTGGCGCGTCAACGAGGCAGAACTTGCCCGCTTCTACGACGTCAGCCGCACGGTGGCCCGCGATGTCGTCGGTCGGCTGCAGCAACGCGGCATCGTCCGTAAGGATGAGCGGGCACGCTGGGTCGCGCCTGCCATGACGCCGGATCACGTCGGTGAACTCTACGAACTGCGCTGGCTGCTGGAGCCCGTGGCGCTTGAAAAGGCGGCGCCAAGGGTTTCGCCCGAAGTCCTTGCCGCCATGCGCGACCATCTGCAATCGGCGATGGACAACGCGGCCGAGCTTACGGGCCCGGATCTCGACCGGCTGGAGGAGGAGCTGCATGTCACCCTGCTCGGCCATTGTGACAACCGCACGCTGATGCAGGCGATCGGCCTGCCGCAGGCGCTGCTCGTCGCGCATCGCTTCCTCTATCAGTGGATGCCGCGGTTGTTCGGTTCGGAGCCCTTCCTGCCGGAACATATGGAAATCGTCGAGCGGCTTCAGGCCGGCAGGGTGGGAGACGCAGCTAGATCCCTGCGAGAGCATCTGCAGGTTTCGCGTCAGCGGGCGATCGACCGCATCACGCGGGTCACGCGGGAAGTGCATCCGCATGACCTGCCCTATCTGGAAAAATTCGACTGAACCTCCGCGCAAAGCGGCAGCACCGGCGACCGGGCTACTTCGCCGATATCGGGTATCTTTGCGCAGAAACTTGATGCCGCTTCACGCGCCGTCTTCGACCAGAAGTCGAATGACGCTCTGGCTCATGTGGAAACTCATGACTTCGTGTGCCTGCACCGGGTCGCCGGCCTTGATCGCTTCAAGGACGCGCTGATGCTCTTCGACGACACGCGGCGCCACCTGGTCCGGCGGCCGTTCTTGCAGCTTGCGGGTGAACTCCATCATCAGCTTGATCTGGTTGCGCATCGTCCCGAGCGCAAAGGGGAAATAAGGGTTGCGAGTGGCTTGCGCCACGGCCATGTGAAAGGCGAAGTCTGCTTCAAAAACGCCCTCGCCGGGCGGCAGGGTCAGCATCCGACGGTGCGCGTCCTCGATGCCGCGGATCCCTTCGGGATCACAAAGCCGCGCCGCGTCCTCCGCTGCCGCGCATTCCACCACCTGGCGAAACCGCATGCAGCGCTTCATGTCGAACACCGTCTGGATCGACAGCCCCTGAATATCGGCGGCCGACGGCACGACATCCGCCCGCGGCTGCACGAAATTGGCCGAGCCTCGCCGGGAAATGATCCGGCCGGCGTCGCGCATCTTCACCAGCGCCTTTCGCAGGACCGGACGCGATACGCCGAATTGACGGGCAAGCTCCGCCTCCGGAGGCAACCGTCCGCCCCCCTGCCAGGCCGGCGCCTCCAGCATTGCTTCCAGCCGGGCGAACACATGCGACGACAGGTCCCTAACGGCGCGGGTTTGCTGAATTATCTCATCCATCGCCACATCCTATCTCCGGTATCCGCCCTTTCCAAGTGGGTCGACAGCTTACTAATATTTACTTATATTGACAAATGAGTTCGCTTGCGCGACTTAGTTGGGGATTGCCGCGCCAAGCTGGCCAGAAACCCGCATGACCTGAGAAGTGCCCGACATGACAGAGGACTGGATGCTCATCGAGCCGAATTCGTCGACCCACGCCGCCAACAGCCATCTCGCCCGGCATACGCCGCGGATCGTTTCCGTGCGGGCGATCCCGGTTGCGGGACGCGACAGCATGTTGCTCAACCTCAGCGGCGCGCACGCTCCCTTCTTCACCCGCAACCTTGCGATCATCGAAGACGATTCGGGTCATCTAGGCATCGGCGAGGTTCCGGGCGGCGAAACGATCCGCCGGACGATCGAGGAAGCAGGCCCTCTCCTGATCGGCCAGACGATCGGTGGATATAACGGCCTGCTCGACCAGGTGCGCAAGACGTTCGGCGACCGTGACAGCGGCGGCCGCGGGCTGCAGACCTTCGATCTGCGCACGACCATCCATGTGGTGACGGCGCTGGAATCGGCGCTGCTCGATCTTCTCGGCCAGCATCTCGGCGTGCCGGTGGCAGCCCTTCTCGGCGACGGCCAGCAGCGCGACCGGGTCGAAATGCTCGGTTACCTCTTCTACGTCGGTGATCGCCAAAAGACCGACCTCCTTTATCGTGATGGCAAAGGCGAGACCGATGCCTGGTTGCGGCTGCGCGACGAGGAGGCGCTGACGCCGGAAGCCATCGTCAGGCTCGCCGAGGCAACGCAGGAGCGCTACGGTTTTCGCGACTTCAAGCTGAAAGGCGGCGTCTTGCGAGGCGACGAGGAAATCGAGGCGGTGACGGCCATCGCTCGCCGCTTCCCCGAGGCCCGCGTCACCCTCGACCCCAATGGCGCCTGGTCGCTGGAGGAGGCGGTTCGCCTCTGCAAGGGACGCGGCGACGTACTCGCCTATGCGGAAGACCCCTGCGGTGCCGAGCAGGGTTATTCCGGCCGCGAGATCATGGCCGAATTTCGCCGGGCCACCGGCTTGCCGACCGCCACCAACATGGTGGCCACCGATTGGCGGCAGCTCTCGCACGCGATCCAGCTGCAATCGGTCGACATCCCGCTCGCCGACCCGCATTTCTGGACCATGCAGGGCTCCGTGCGCGTCGCACAGGTCTGCCAGACCTTCGGCATGACCTGGGGCTCGCATTCCAACAACCATTTCGACGTGTCGCTGGCGATGTTCACCCATGTGGGCGCGGCAGCGCCCGGACGCGTAACGGCACTCGACACCCACTGGATCTGGCAGGACGGACAGCGGCTGACCCGCGAGCCGCTGAAGATCGAGGACGGACATATCGCCGTGCCGGACCGGCCGGGGCTCGGCGTCGAGCTGGATATGGAGCGCGTCGAGGAAGCCCACCAGCTCTACCTGAAGCACGGGCTCGGCGCGCGCGACGACGCGACCGCCATGCAATATCTCATCAAGGACTGGCGCTTCGACAACAAGCGGCCGTGCCTGGTGCGCTGACGAAAGAACCACAGGGTCGCCATGCGCCGCGGCGGCCATCACCAGGACGCGGCGTCAAGGATCATTGAGGAGGATGAACCATGAAAGCGCGAACACTGCTTGCTATTTCGCTTAGCCTCGGCATCGCTCTTGCCGCCGGGGTTGCCAGGGCGTTCCCCGACGGCCCGATCACCATTATCGTGCCCTTCCCGCCAGGCGGCGCGACCGATACGACCGCGCGGTTCATGGAGCCGCACATGTCCAAGGTATTGGGAGCGAACATCATCGTCGAAAACAAGCCGGGCGCCACCGGCGCGATCGGCGCCGGCCTGGTCGCCGATGCCGAAGCCAACGGCCAGACGCTGATGGTCGCCTCGCTCGGTACCTTCGCCACCAACCCCTATCTTCAAAAGAAGCTCTCTTACGATCCGGTGAAGGACTTCGATCTCCTGACGGTCGCGGTGAGCACGCCCAACGTGCTGGTCGCCACGCCGAAATTCAAGCCGAGCAGCGTTCAGGAACTCGTGGCGGCGATGAAGGAAAAGCCGGAAAGTGTTACCTTCGCAAGTTCCGGCACCGGCTCTTCCGATCACCTGACTGCCGCTCTCTTCTGGCAGGCGACCGGCACCAAGGGCGTGCACGTGCCCTACAAGGGAGGCTCTGCGGCACAGGCCGATCTCGTCGGCGGCCATGTGGACGTGTCCTTCCAGAACCTCGGTGCGATCATCAATTTCGTGCAGGGCGGGCAGATGAAGGCGCTCGCACAGACGGGCGAGAAACGCCATCCGCTGCTGCCGAACGTGCCGACGCTCACCGAACTCGGATACAGCAATATCGTCGTCAACGCCTGGCAGGGCGTGGCAGCCCCGAAAGGTCTGCCGGCCGACGTCAAGGCAAAACTCAACCAGGCGATCCAGGCCTCGCTCAAAGACCCCGAGGTCGTTGCCAAGTTCAACAAGCTGGGCTTCGACGTCGTCGCCAATTCCAACGAGGAATTCGGCACCTATCTCAACAAGGAGATGGCGCGCTGGAAGGACGTCATCGAAAAGGGCAATATCAGCGCGGAGTAATCCGTGGATTCACGGGCCGCCTCAGTCCCTTGAGCGGCTTCCTCGCAACATCGGGGAAGTCGCCTCAAGGTCTGTAAGAGACTTTTCCGGCATCCGGTCCCCCATCGGCGACCTCGATGTGAAAGAGATCTTTGATCGACGCGACCACATCCTCGATCCGTTCGACGGGGCTGCGGCTCTCCGGCTCGACCGGTACGACTTCCAGCACGCTTGACAACTTGAACGATCGGACACCGTCAGTCACGGTTGTGTACAATCTCCCGTTTTCAATCCTGATGTCTTCAGCAAAAAAATCGTCACTGTCCTCGACTGCCACCAGAAACATTCACAACTCCACGCGATCTTCGGATAGCCCATAAGATCGAGCGGAACACATCATTTCAAATCGAGAAAACGAGGTAGGCCCGGTTGCTCCTTTCGGTGGTGCCGGGTGGACATGTCCACAACAAGCTCCTGTACTCCCGCATCTGGACGCTGAAATAGATCGTCTGGCGGATATGCGAATCACCAGCAGTCAACAATGATGGCGATGCGGGAAGACCCCCACCATCAGCAATGGTCCCGCCTCGCGACTGGAGTCCGGAATCCAGTCGCTTGCGCTCAATCGTGCAAGGCCAAGGGACCCATGTTAGCGGTTCCGGCAGTCGAAGCTTGCCGCGCTGTCGACGTTTCCATCCCCCTTGTAGTGCGCGTAGGACGGGTAGGGGCATAACGGACGGGTCCGGCCGGGAAAAGCCTTGCCTGAAGCTTCGACACTTCGTGGAGCCTCATCCTTTTCGACCCAGTCGACCAGCTCGGTCAACATGTCGAACTGGTCGAGGCCGGCGGGACCGCCACGGCAATGGGCCATGCCCGGAACGAGATAGAGCCTGGCCCAGTCCTCCACCGGCTTGCCGGTCTTGGTCGCCGTGCTCATCCGGTTGAAGAAATCGACCGTATCGTTGGAGGAGAACCACGGATCACTCACTCCATGGAAGAAAATGATCTTGCTTCCCCGGGCAGCGAAGGAACTGAGGTCCGTCCATTGATCGGCGTTGATCAGCCGCTGCTGCGGATCGCCGATATCGGCTTTCTCGACGGCATCGTCCACATCGAACCTTATGGCGTTGTTCTTGAACTGCCGGTTGCGCTTGTCATCGAACCGCATGAGCCCTGGAATGGGATCTGCCGTGCTCATGACGCCCGTATCGTAGGGAAACGCCACATAGGCGGGCCGACCTGATGCATCGAGTGTCGGCGAAAACGTCTCACTCACCACGTCCACCTGCTGTTTCGTCAGGCAGCCGTCGGCTTTACCGGCAGGGCAGACAAGGCTCGCCGGATCGAATTTGCAAGCGGCCGGATTTGCGATCATTCCGTCTTCAAGGCCATCAAGGCCATCGCAGGACTTCAGTATCCCCTTGAGAACCAGGTCGCGATCGGCATCCGAGAAGGCCTTCGCTCGGTCCGGCGCGCCGTCGGGGCCGGCCGGAGATATCCTGTTCATCGCAATGTTCTTGGCGGCGAGCGACATGTTCGAACGGCTTGTACGCATGGCCGGAGCCCCGGCGATAATGCCGTCGAACAACATGGGAAAGCGTTGCGCAGAGGCCATCGCCTCGCGCCCGCCGGTCGAACATCCTGCGAAATAAGAGCGATCGGCGACCTTGCCGTAATAGGCGGCGACCAGTGCCTTGCCGAGCACCGTGACCTTCTCGACCGACCATCCGGCGAAATTCAGCGTGGCAATCTGATCCGCCCTGAAAGAGGCGTCCCAGGCCTCGCCCTTGTGGCCGCTATCATGGGAAATGACGGCGAACCCACGGGAAAGACCGTTCTGCGTTCCGGCGGCCACGTCTCCCAGGGCTGGCCGCACGACGCCATTCAGGCCCCCGCCGCCCTGGACCAGAAACCTTGCCGTCCAACTGTCCGGCAAGGCAATGGAAAAACCGATGGCATAAGGCTTGCCGTCCGCGCCGGTGCGGTGTTCGAACGACCCGCTGACAAGACAATGCGCCGGTCCCTTGTCCTTGATATGATCGGCGCTCGCGACCTTCATGTCGAACCCGGCCAGCTGCAGGGTCTTCGCCGCCGAGCATTTGGCTTCGGGCGACGAATCCGCGGCGACGGCCGGCGTCAAACCGGGCACGAGGGCAACAAACGCTGTGGCAACAACCAGCCTGATCATATCCGATCGTCCTCCTCCATGACGCAGCCTCCTCAAGCCGCGCGGCAATCGCACCAGATTTCAGGCTCCCTGTCAATCAACGGCGGCGCTGCTTGCCTGCCCCGGCCGGCTATTCGGGCTGTCCGCCGATCGTTTCCAACTGCGCCGGCAGGACGGACATGGCCGGCCACTTGATAGCGGTTCTCACATCCTTCATTGCTGCTATCCGACGCGTCGTCTCGACGAAATCGAGCACGATTTTCGATTTTTCCTCCGCATGCCAGGCGACGAGCAGTTCGACTTCGGCGGGGATGTCGTCAAGCCGCCTGTATACGAGGTAGGGGCTTGGATTGTGGGCGAGCCAGGACGGCGCGATCGCGATCCCGACGCCGGCCGCCACCAGGGTGCCGATCGCCAAGGTATGCGACACCTCCTGCACAATGACCGGATAGACACCGGCGCGGCGCAGTGCACCCATGATCGCATGATAGTAGCTCGCCCCGACAGTCGGGGCATAGGTGATGATGGGCTCGCCGGCGAAATCCTTGACCGTCAGGTCTTCCTTCTGCGCCAGCCGATGCTCCCTGGGCAGCACCGCCACGAAACCTTCCTGCAGGATATGCTCGGTCTTCAGGAAACCGGCCGGGTTGGTCGGGCGGATGAAGGCCACCTGAACCTTGCTGCTCTGGAGCAATTCGAGCTGCTGCGCCGTGCCCAGCACCTGCACGTCGACGGTCATCGCCGGATAGCGTTTTCGAAAGTCCGAAATGACCGGCGGCAGGACATGCGATAGCGCCACATGCACGCCGCTGACGGAAATCGTTCCGCTATCGTCACCGGAAATGGAACGGGTATGCGTGACCGCCCTGTCGATCCCGCCTAGGATTTCCTGGGCGTGACGCAGAAAGATCTCGCCGGCCGGCGTCAGCTTCACGCGGCGCGTGGTGCGGCGGAAAAGCTTGGTGCCGAGGCGATCTTCGAGCTGCCGGATCTGCTGGCTGAGCGGTGCCTGCGCCATGCCGAGCTTGTCGGCGGCGCGGCTGAAATGCAGCTCTTCGGCGACGCAGGCGAAATAGTGGAGGTGACGAAATTCGATGCCGTATTTCATATCCGAAACATATCAATACCCGCGTGATTTTGTAATAGATAATAATTTATTCCCGTGATTAGTTTTAAAAAAAAGACAACAAGAATTGGAACAGCTGGAGCTTCGGCTTCCGAAACGGAGCGTGAATGACGCGTTTCTGGGTGTTGAAAATTCTGCGGACCGTGTTGACGCTTTGGTTCGTGGTGACTTTCGTATTCGTGGTGCTGAGAACGTCCGGGGATCCGGTCGTGGCGCTTGTCGGCGCCGATGCCACGCCTGAGGAAGTCGAACAGTTCCGCCAGCTCTGGCGTCTCGATGATCCGCTGTGGATCCAGTATTTCCGCTACGTCGTCCAGATGGCGACCGGCCAGTTCGGCATTTCCTATCGCGACGGCCGCGAGGTCATCGACATCATCGCCGAACGGGTTCCGTGGACGCTGATCCTCGGCCTTTTTTCCTATATCGGGGCCATCCTGATCGGCGTGCCGGCCGGCATCATCGCCGCCATCAAGCGCGGTTCGACCTTCGACAACCTGATCATGGCGACCGCGGTTTTCGGCTTCGCCCTGCCGAACTTCTTCCTCGGCATCCTGATGATCCTGCTCTTTTCGCTCAGCCTGCAATGGCTGCCGAGTTCCGGCACCGGCACCGTGTTGCACCTGATCATGCCCGCCATCACGCTTGCGACCTTCACGGCCGGCACGCTCGCCCGCTTCACCCGCTCGGCAATGCTGGAAGTGCTGGACAAGCTCTATATCCGCGCCGCCGCCGCCAAGGGCGTCGGTTATTGGAAACGCATCATTTTCCATGCGCTGCCGAATGCCAGCATCCCGCTCGTCACCATCATCGGCCTCAATCTCGGCGAACTGATCGGCGGCGCCATCGTCGTCGAGACCGTGTTCGCATGGCCGGGCGTCGGCCGCCTGCTGGTAACGGCCGTCTCTTCGCGCGACCTTGCGGTCGTGCAGGGGCTGGTGCTGATCATGGCGGTGACGATGGTGCTCGCAAACCTGGTCGTCGACCTGCTCTACGGCCTGCTCGACCCGCGCATTCGCGTGCAGAATTGAGGGCCGGCGGATGAAGCGCATTTCCCCCATTCTGGTTTTCGCCATCGTCATTCTGGCGATCGCGGTCATCGTTGCCATCATCGGCAATGTCTTCACGTCGCACGGGATGTCGCAGCAGAACCTGCTCGCCCGCCTGAAGCCGCCGGCCTTCATGACCGGCAGCAATCCAAACTTCCCGCTCGGCACGGACCGCATCGGCCGCGACATGGTGGCAAGAGTGATTGCCGGCCTGCAGATGTCGCTTTCGGTGGCGATTGCCGGCACGATCATCGGCGCCGTCTTCGGCTCCGTCATCGGCTTCATCTCTGCGCATTTCCGCGGCTGGGTCGAGGAAGTGCTGATGATGCTGGTCGACTTCCAGGCGTCGCTGCCCTTCATCCTCATCACCCTGACGCTGCTTGCCTTTTTCGGCAACAGCATGACGCTGTTCATCATCCTGATGGGCCTGTTCGGATGGGAAAAATACGCCCGCCTCTCCCGCGGCGTGGTTCTGTC
Source organism: Neorhizobium sp. T25_27 (assembly GCF_002968565.1). Classification (NCBI taxonomy): domain Bacteria; kingdom Pseudomonadati; phylum Pseudomonadota; class Alphaproteobacteria; order Hyphomicrobiales; family Rhizobiaceae; genus Neorhizobium; species Neorhizobium sp. T25_27. The sequence goes on along the minus strand of NZ_PVBJ01000010.1, from coordinate 212,520 downwards.
GGCGATCAACCAGCCTTATGCCAAGGCGATCGTCGCGCTCGGCGCCGGCAACGGCCGGCTCTATCTGAAACATGTGCTGCCGAACGTGGCAAGCGCCCTGATCGTCCAGGTAACCCTGACGTTCCCGCAGATCATCCTTCTGGAAACCTCGCTGAGTTTTCTGGGGCTGGGCATCCAGGCGCCCCAGACCAGCCTTGGCCAGATCCTCGGTGATGGCCGGGATTACCTTTCGACCGCCTGGTGGATCTCGATCTGGCCTGGCCTGGTCATCTTTCTCGTCACGCTTTCGATGAGCATCGTCGGCGATTGGCTGCGTGACCGCCTCGATCCGATGCTGCGTGCCCGAACAACCTGAAAATGCCGTTCGAACATAGATGAACAAGGGAAGGTGGAACGATGTTTACAAGACGTGAAGTGGGAAATCTCATTCTCGGAGCGGGGGCGCTGTCGATGGTGGGCAGCCTGCCGAAAGCAAATGCCGCAGACAGGCCGTCGCTCAATATCGCGGTCGACAATCTCTGGGCCAATATGGCGACGATCAACGGCATCTCGACCACGTCGCGCCGTATCTTTCCCAATTTTTACGACAACCTCGTCGACCGCGACTACATCAAGGACGAGAACGGCCTGATCTTCGCGCCGAAGCTCGCGACGAAATGGGAGCAGAAGGGCAATATCTGGACCTTCACTTTGCGTGAGGGCGTGAAGTTCCATGACGGTACCGAGATGACGGCCGAAGACGCGGTGTTCACGCTGTCGCCGGAACGTCTCTGGGGCGCAAAACCCTTCGAGCCGCGCGGCAAGACTTTCACCGCCGGCTTCAAGCGCGTCGAGGCGACCGGCAAATACACGTTCGAGATCGAGACCGAGCGGCCGGACCCGAACATGCCGAGCAAGCTCACCGGCTATATCGGCTTTGTCGTGCCGAAGAAATATTACATGGAAGTCGGCGTCGACGCCTTCGGCCAGAAACCGATCGGCACCGGTCCCTACAAGGTGACAACCTTCCGCTCCGGCGAGATCATGGTTCTGGACGCCTTCGACGACTATTGGGGCGGTCCGCCGCCCGTCAAGCAGATCTCCTGGAAGATCGTCCCGGAATTCGCCGCCCGCATGGCCGGTCTCGTTTCCAAGGAATTCGACTTCATCGTCAACATTCCGACCGACCAGGAAGCCGCGCTCGAAAAATACCAGGGCGTGACGCTGAAGCGCGTTCTGGCCGACAACTACCCGGCTCTCGCCTTCAACACCCGTCCCGATCCGGAAGACAATCCGCTGGTCGATCCGAACCTGCGCTACGCCATGGTCCAGGCGATCGACATGAACGCGATCGTCCAGGCGCTGTTCAACGGCACCACGGAACACCCGGCAGTTCCGTTCAACTTCAAGGAATACGGCAAATTCTACGACCCGAACTTGCCGGTGAAGCTCCCCTACGACGTGGCGGCCGCCAAGGCGCTCGTCGCCAAGACCAAATACAAGGGCGAGAAGCTGCTGTGGCATATCACTCGCCAGTTTTACCCGAACTACGAAGCCGCTGCCGAAATCATGGTCGAGCAGTGGCGCGAGATCGGCGTCAATGTCGAGGCGCAAATCCTGGACAATTTCGAGCTCGTCTATCGCCGCCCCTATCACATGATGAACATGTCGATGAGCTCGGACTTCATCCCGGGCGATCCCTACCAGCCGCTGTGGCTCGATTGGGGTCCGACGGCATCGCGTTCGACCGCCACATGGAAGACCTGGGACCCATCGCCGGAATTCATCGCACTCGGCAAGAAGTTCGATGCCACCACGGATTTCGAGGAGCGCAAAAAAGCCTATCTCGCGCTTTCCGAAGAATGGCAGCGCATCACGCCCGGCTATTATCTCTGGAAGAGTGTCTATAACTGCGCCCATCGCGCCGGCATCGAGTTCAAGTTCAAGCCGAACGGCGAAATGCGCATCTACGGCGATTACTTCAAGTTCGTATGATGAGCATCAAACGCAAGCATGCGCTGAAGGACATGACGTTCGCGGAGTTCCGCGAACGCCTTTCCGAAAAGCCCGTCATCCTGCTGCCCTTCGGCAGTCAGGAGGAACAGGGACCCCATGCCCCGATGGGCGATTTCATGCTGACCGAAGCGGTGGCGGCAAAGGTGGCGGAAGCCTCCGGCGCGATCGTCGCGCCGATCACCCCCTTCGGTTATGCCGATTTTTTCAAGACCATTCCCGGCGGCATCCAGTTCCGGGCCTCGACCTTCTCGGCCGTGGTCGAGGATACCGTGACCGCTTTTCTCGATCACGGCGTCGAGCATATCCTGATCCTGAACGGCCATACCAGCAATGCGCCGCTCTTCGACCAGACGCTTCGCCGCATCCGCGCCGAGCGCGGCGTCTCCGTCGCCTTCATCAATCTCTGGCAGGCGATCCCGGATGCGCTCTGGAAGGAATTGCACGGCTCCTCGGTTGCGGCGGCCCGCGGCCATGGCGGCGATCCGCTGACCTCGATCTACCTGCATCTTTTCCCCGAACTGATGCGGATGGACCTTGCCCGCCCATCCGTGCGCGAAAAAGCCTTCGGCCTGCCGACCGGGGGCGTCAACAATGTCCAGTTCGAGGGCATGCCGGTGCATGTGCCGCTCAATTGCGACGAGGTGAATGCCGACGGCATGCTCGGCGGCGATCCGCTGCTCGCCAGTGCCGAGAAGGGCGCAAAAATGGTCGAGCATCTCGTCGGTTTCTGCGCCCGGTTCGTGGAGCACCTGCGCCGCTGCGACATGCGCTCCGTGACGGCCTTTTCACCACAAGAAGAAAAGGCGGCCTCATGAACAACGAGCGGCTTTCCATCGAACACCTGAATGTGCCGCTGCCACGCGGCGCCGATCGCGCCTTTGCGGTCGAGGACCTGTCGCTCTCGGTCAGCAAGGGCGAGATCCTCTGCATCGTCGGCGAATCCGGTTCCGGAAAATCGTTGACCGCGCTGGCCGCAATGGGGCTCCTGCCCCGCAACCTCGGCAAGCCTGCGGGCAAGGTGATGTTCGAGGGCAAGGACCTGCTCACCCTCGACGAGGCGTCCCGCCGGGACATAACCGGCCGGCGTATAGCAATGATCTTTCAGGAGCCGACGGCGGCGCTCAACCCGATTTTCCGGGTCGGAGAACAGGTGTCCGAGACATTCCGCATCCACACGTCGCTCAGTGGCGCCGATATCCGCAAGAAGGTAATCGATCTCTTCCGCGAGGTTCAGCTTCCCAATCCCGAGCAGATCTACCATTCCTATCCGCACCAGCTTTCCGGCGGCCAATGCCAGCGGGTGATGATCGCCACCGCCCTTGCCCTCGATCCTTCGGTGCTGATCGCCGACGAGCCGACCACCGCGCTCGACGTCACCACCCAGGCACAGATCCTCAAGCTGATGCTGGAGCTTCGCGCCAAGCACGATACCGGCATCATCTTCATCACCCATGATTTCGGCGTGGTGGCCGAGATCGCCGACCGCGTCGCCGTCATGCAGACAGGCAGGCTGGTCGAAATCGGCACGCGCGACGAAATCCTCAACCATCCGAGAGAAGACTATACCCGCCACCTGCTCGCCGCCGTGCCGACGCTGACGCCACGAAAGGAACGCGAAGGCCTCGGCAAGCCGGTGCTGATCGCCAGGAACATCGTCAAGACATTCGCCCGCTCCGGCCTCTTTGGCGGCGGCCGCACCGTGAAGGCCGTGGACGACGTCGATATCACCATCCGCCGCGGCGAAACGCTGGGCCTGGTCGGCGAGTCCGGTTCCGGCAAGTCGACGCTGGCGCAATGCATCATCCGCCTCGTGCAGCCGGAAAGCGGCGACATCCTGATCTCCGGCGGCGATTTCGCCGGCCTCAATGGCAAGGCGCTGCGCGAGGCACGCCGCAAGGTTCAGATCGTCTTCCAGGATCCGTATACTGCTCTCGATCCGCGCCAGAAGGTCGGCGATTCCATCGCCGAAGGCCCCGTCATCCACGGCCTCGACCGCAACGCGGCGATGGCCCGCGCGCTCGACCTGCTCGAAGCCTGCGGCCTCGACCGTGCCTCGGCCACCCGGTTCCCGCACGAGTTCTCCGGCGGCCAGAGGCAGCGCATCTGCATCGCCCGCGCGCTTGCCGTCGAGCCGGAACTGCTGATCGCCGACGAGAGCGTCTCCGCCCTCGACGTCTCGGTGCAGGCGCAGGTGCTGAAACTGCTGGCCGACATGCAGGAGAGGCTTGGGTTCGGCATCCTGTTCATTACCCACGACCTCAGGGTCGCGAGCCAGATCTGCGACAATATCGCCGTCATGCGCAACGGCCGGATCGTCGAACGCGGCGATCCCGCATCGCTGTTCGGCGCGCCGAAGGAAACCTACACGAAGGAACTGCTCGCCGCCGTGCCCGGCAAGGGCTGGCAGCGTCACGCCCGTGAAACCGAGGCCGGGACGGCAAAATCCCGGGAGGAAACCCCATGAAGAAATATCACATCGGCAGCATGCCGAAACAGGTCGACCCGGAACTCATCGCCAGGTTCGAAAGCGTCGAGGTGGCGACCATCGGCCATTTTCGCCATCGCGGTTTCGTGCATCATTCGATTTCCCCCGTCGTCGAGCCGGGCAGGACGCTGGTCGGCACGGCGGTGACGGTGGCGATCCCGGCAACCGACTCCACCCTTCTCCATCACGCGATCGGCTTCATCCGCCCCGGCGATTTCCTGTTCGTCGACAGGCTGGGCGACGACCGGCACGCCTGCATCGGCGGCGGCGTCGCCTTCGCGATCAAGACGGCCGGCGCCGTCGGCGTCGTGCTCGACGGTCCCTGCACCGACGTGGAGGAAATCCTCGAACTCGATCTGCCGTTCTGGTCACGCGGCGTCTCCGGCATCACCACACGGCTCAACGATCTCGGCGGCTCGCTCAACCTGGCGATTTCCTGTGGCAACGTTCCGGTCCTGCCGGGCGATATCGTGGTTGCCGATGCAAGCGGCATCGTGGTGATCCCGGTCGATGAGGCCGAAGACGTCGTCGAGGAGGCAATCGCGCGTCAGGCACGGGCGGGCCGCAACAAGGACAAGATCGCTGCCGGCGAAAAGCTCGGCGACCTCTCCGGAGCCAGCCGTCTGGTTGCCGCCGCACTGGAGCCGAAATGATGGAAAATCCGCAATACAATTATCTGCGCGTCGAGCGTGGCGTCTATCGCAAGATCGCCGGCATCAGCGAACGCGGCGTCGTTACCTCCCAGCACTACGCGGCGGCCGAGGCTGGGGCGGCGGTCCTGTCGGCGGGCGGCAATGCCGTCGACGCTGCGGTGACCGCCGCCTTCACCTTGCAGACCGTCGAACCCTGGATGACCAGTCTGGCGGCCTGCGGTTACATGCTGGTCGCCCAGCCGGACGGAAAGGTCGAAGTGGTCGAATTCACCGGCCGCGTGCCTTCGTATTTTGACGAGGAATTCTATAGGCCCGATCCCAGCATCAAGACCTTCATCGGCCACCCGGCATCGGTCGACAACCGCAATGTCCGCGGCTTTACCGCAGCCGTCGTACCCGGATGCGTGCGCGGCTTTGCGGAAGCGCTGAAGCGTTACGGTACGATCGGCTTCGACCGGGCGCTGACGCCCGCGATCGAGCGTGCCCGCAAGGGCATCTATGTCGACTGGCACACGACGCTGGCGATCGCGATCGCCGAGGGCGAGCTCGCCATGGATCCCGGCGCCCGGTCGATCTTTCTCCCCAGTGGCCACGCGCCGGAGCCTGGAGTGACGCTACCACTCGATCAGCTCGCCCAGACGCTAGAGCAGCTGGCCAGCGAAGGCCCGGATTCGCTCTATGGCGGCGCGATCGGCGAAAGACTAGTCGCCGATCTCAATGCCGGCGGCAGCTCGATCACCTTGGAGGACATGGCCAGTTACGCCCCCCTCCTCTACCCGTCCCGGACCATGCCCTTGCAGGGCAAGACCGTGCATGTGGCGGGGGAAACCAGCGCCGGCCAGCGGCTCTTCGACGCGCTTGATCACTTCGACAGGACGCGCGGAAAAGGCCCGGTCGACGCTGGTTTCTTCATGGCCATGGCCGAGGCCCTCTGGGAAAGTTTCGGCGCCCATCGCAAACGCCTCAATCCGGCCGAGACGACCAACAAGACCAGCACCACGCAGGTCAACGCCGTGGATCACGAAGGCCGGATGGTGGCGATCACCTTCACGCTGCTCAACCGGTTTGGCGCCCGCGCCTTGTCGCCATCGACGGGCATCCTGCTCAACAACGGCATGTCCTGGTTCGACCCGACCCCCGGTCGCGCCAACTCGCTGACACCGAACGCCTATGCGCCGAGCAACATGTGCCCGGTGGCGATCACCGACGAGAACGGCGCCTTCGCGGCTTTCGGCGCCGCCGGCGGCAACCAGATCGTGCCGTCGCTGGCCCAGCTCACCGGCATGATCCTGCATGCCGGCCTCGACATCGAAGAGGCAATGAACCTGCCGCGCATGACGACCGGCCCGCATAACGACATCATCGTCAATGTCGACATGCCCGCCGACCAGATCGAGGCGCTCGAAAGGATCGCCACGGTGAAGCCCGCCGCAGCGGTCGTTTATCCCCGGCCCTTCGCCGCGCCCGGCATGGTCGGCCGTCGGGGCAATGCCTTTGTCGGCATGCCCGACATCACCTATCCCGCCGCTTACGCCGCCACAGCCTGACGAGACCAAGATGACAGAGCTGACTTTCGCCCCCGTCGATATCGACGGCGTTCTCAAGATCATTCCGCCGACGGCACCGGCCGTACCGCTGGTGTTCGACTCGCCCCATAGCGGCCTGACATTGCCGGATTTCGAGCGCACGGTTTCAGACGAACTGGTGCGCGTCGCCGCCGACACCCATGTGGACGACCTCTTCGGCTTTGCGCCGTCGATCGGGGCGCCGCTGCTGATCGCGCATTTTCCGAGGAGTTTTCTCGACCTCAACCGGTCGCTGAAGGATGTCGACCTGGAAATGGTCGAGGGCGAGTGGCCGCATCCGGTCCGTGACAGTGCCTCGGCACGCCGCGGCATGGGCATCACCTGGCGTTACGCCTGGGGTGACACGCTAATGTATGGCCGCAAGTTGACGGTGAAGGAGCTGGAAGACCGCATCGACACCTACTGGCGACCCTACCACCGCCAGTTGGTTCGGCTGCTCGATGAAACCCATGCGGCCTTCGGCAAGGTCTATCACGTCAACTGCCACTCGATGCCGGCGATCGGCCACGTGCTCTCGCCCGATCCGGCCGGCACCGTCCGCAAGGACATCGTGGTCGGCGACTACGAAGGCGTGTCGAGCGAACCGGACCTCGTGAAACTCGTGGTCGAGACGCTGGAAGGGTTTGGCTATTCGGTGTCGCTCAACGTGCCCTTCAAGGGCGCCGAGCTGGTATCGGCCTACAGCTCGCCTGGCAAAAACCGCCACAGCATCCAGATCGAACTCAACCGCAAACTCTACATGGACGAGGATACCCGTGAGAAGATCGCCGGTTATGACGAGTTGAAAGTTAATCTCGCCAGGCTCGGCACGGTCATGCGCGACTACGTCATGCACAAAAGTTGAGAGGCATCGGGCGCCACCAATCCCGCAACAGCGCGCATAAGCTCTCCTTAACGCTCAATACGTATTGTGGGCGTGCAACAGGCCAGCGCGGAATGGTAGGCGACCTTCATTGACGACAGCGGTTCCCCTTCGATTACATTCATCGCTGCCCGCGGCTCCGGACGGCTGGGCTACTCCGATGCTGGTCGCCCAGAACATCGGTCATCGACGCACGGCTGTTCTCGTCATAGGCACCGATGCGGCCAAGCTGGACCTCCCGCAGCTTCCAGCAGAAGACATCGAGCTTTCGGTTGTTCCAGGGTGCGACACCCTGGAGAACCTGCAAACGATCGTGGAGGCGTCACAATCCCACCTGATCCTGCTCGACATTCAATTCGCAGACTTGTGCGGCGTCCAGATCTGCCGCCAGCTGAAACACAGCTCGGTGACGTCTGAAATACCGGTGATCCTGGTCACTGCCGAGGGCGATATCGATGGAAGGATCGCAGGTTTTGGGGCCGGGGCGGCTGACTGTGTCTCCAGCACGATCGACAGCCGGGAACTTGGTGCGCGCCTCAACGCGCAACTCGCATCGAGCCGCAGCCGCAAGCAGGTTCTGAGCCAGGACGAACAGCTTCGGACCGCACTCGCCAGCATGAGCCAGGGCGTTTGCCTCTTCCATGCGGACGGTACATTGGCCTTGTCCAACCGTCGCTACGCCGAGGTTTACGGCGTCGACCCAGCCTTGATCCATCCCGGGCAGTCGCTCGAAGACATCATCAAGCTGAGAGACGAAGTCGGAGCCGTTCCGAAGATGTCCATGGAGGAATACCTCGAATGGGCGCAGGACACGAACGCCGGCGCTTCGTCGCAAGTCTGGATAAGGGAACTTAAATCCGGCAAGGTCATCCGGGGCTGTCATCAGCGTACGGCTGACGGCGGATGGGTATCGACGCATGAGGACGTGACCGAGGCGCGACTCGCCGAACGATCTCTTGCTGAAGCTCATGCGCAGGCCGAGCGCGCAGAGCAGGAGGCAAGAGCCGCCCATGCACGCCTGCTGGCCGCCTTCGAAGTCGTCCCGGAAGGCCTGGCACTGTTCGATGAAGATGATCGATTTGTGATGTGGAACCGCCGCTACGAGCAGCTTTACGCCGATAGCGGTGCCCCCCTCGTCAAGGGCATGGGTTTCGAGGACAGACTTCGCAGCGGGCTGCAGCGTGGCCAGTATCCCGACGCGATCGGCCGCGAGGAGGAATGGCTGGCCGACCGATTGACTCGTCATGCGGAGCCAAACAGCGCCCATGAGCAGCGCCTGCCGGGGAACCGATGGGTCCGGATAGAGGAACGACGCGTTTCCGGCGGCGGAAGCGTGGGGATCCGCGTCGACATCACGGATTTGAAGATGCGCGAGGCTTCCTTCCGGCTGTTGTTCGAAGGAAACCCCCTGCCGATGTGGGTTCAGGACCGGGAGAGCCTTCAATTTCTCGACGTCAACCAGGCGGCTCTTGATCACTACGGTTATGATCGCGACCTTTTTCTTTCCATGACACTCCTGGACATCCTTTCACCGGAGGACCGGGAAAGAATGAAAACCGCGGTCCCGGGTACGGAGCATGTCAGCGACGCCAATCGTTCTCAGCGGCATCGGACGGCGTGCGGCGCCGAAATCGAGGTCTTTATCTATTCGAGCCAACTTGCCTTCGACGCCCATCCGGCCTCACTGATTGCCGCAGTCGACGTCACCGAGCGAAAACGCGCGGAAAGGGCGCTGCTTCAGCATCGCGACGATCTGGAGGAAACAGTGCGCAGCAGAACGGCGGAAATTGCCCGTCAGGCTGCGGAACTGGAACGGATGCTCGATCAGGAGCGGCAGGTCAACGAACTGCAGCGGCAATTCGTCTCCATGGCGTCTCACGAATTCCGGACACCGCTTTCGATCATCGATGGCGCGGCGCAACGTCTCGTTCGCCGCAAGAACGCGGTGACGCCGGAATTCATCGGTGAGAAGACGGAGCAGATCCGCAGCGCGGTTTCGCGAATGCTGGAACTGATGGAAAGCATCCTCGCGGTTGGCCGCCTGGATCACGGCCACATCGACATCGTCCGCAAGCCATGCGCGCTGGGCGACATCATCAGGACCTGCAGTGCGCGGCAGGAAAGCATACGTAAATCGCACCGGTTCCTGCTCGATCTGGAGCGGCTTCCCTTAACGATTTACGGCGACGGTGCGGCGCTGGAGCAGGTATTCACCAATCTCTTCTCGAATGCGGTAAAATACGCGCCGGACTCTCCAGACGTCTATGTCACGGGGTGGCAGCAAAACGACTGTGTTCAGATTACCGTTCGCGACGAGGGCATAGGTATCGACGCGGACGACTTGCCCAAGATGTTCGGGCGCTATTTCCGGGCGAGAAGTTCATCCGGCATCGCCGGGACGGGTATCGGCCTCAACCTGGTGAAACAGGTGGTCGAGTTGCATCACGGCGAAATTCACGTGGACAGCGTCAAGGGTGAAGGAACCGTGTTTACAATCAAGCTGCCGATCGCCACGCCTGAGCAAACGGACAACGACGCGGCGCAGACGTTGACCGGTCAGATGGGCCTGCCGATCGAGGTCCAGACGTAAAAGTAACAACACGCGGCTCAGCGTGATTGCGGACCCCGGCTGTGATCGGCCGTCTTGTCCCCGGTCATCTGGGCCCTAGATCCGGCACATGGACGCTGAGCGAATCACAGGTTCTACCAAATCGGCAAGCCCGTCTTCGCGGAAACCTCTCCAGAGGCCGAGCCCGGCCATTGTGGAACAAGTTGAGCGCCTACTGGGTGGGCGCACGCGGAATATCCGGCTCAATGGCGAGCTGGCCCGGCTTTTTCGCGAACGCTCCTGGCCGCAGACCGCCAAGATCATCCGCGCCTGGATGATCTGGGTCAGCGTGCTCGACGTCCTGACGTTGGGCCTCTACGCGATCCTGCTTCCGACCGAAACCGTGATGTTGATGCTTTGGCCGGCATCCATCCTTCCCCCCGCAGCTCTCGTCGCCGCTATGGTCTTTCTGCAGCCGCGCGCTTTGTGGCTGCAGGGAGTTTTCCTACTCTCGGCTGTGTTTTTCATCCTCCTGTCCGTAGCCCTGGTGGGCGTCAGCGCCGGTGGCGAGTTTTATGAGCGCCATCTGACCATCATGCTTTTTGTGGCCGTCACTGCCATCATCATATTCCCCATCCTGCTTGGCTGGGCCATGGCGATCGGTGCTTCGGCCCTTGGTATCTACCTCGTGTTTCAACTGCACAATCCAGGTATCGAGGTGGGAAGTGCTCTGGCCAGCGCTCTGTTTTTCGCGAGCGGTGTGGCAGCAACCATCGTTGCCCGACGCACCGCAACGATCCTGGCTCACAAGAGCTTCTTGCTCGAGTTGCGAGACCGAAGTCGCCTCGCCGAGCTTGCTGACGCCAATTCCCAGCTGGAACTGCTTGCACGAACCGACCCGCTGACCGGTGTCGCCAACCGGCGCTCGATGATGGAAACGCTCTATCGTTTCTGGAACGAGGACCTAACACGAACCAGAGGCGCGGCGATGCTGATGTGCGATGTCGACGACTTCAAGCGCCTCAACGATAGTCTCGGGCATGCCGAAGGCGATCGCTGCCTGGTGAAGGTTGCCGGCATCATTCAGAGCAGCATGAGAGACGAACGGGACCAGGTCGCCCGTTACGGCGGCGAAGAGTTTCTCGTCTTCCTCCCGGGCGCGGATGAACAGGAGGCCAGGATTGTCGCCGAAAGAGTTCGCAGCCGCGTAGAAGCGGCGTCGCTTCCAAACCCCACCTCCCGCGTCGTTCCTTATGTCACGGTCAGCATCGGAGTAGCGGCGCTGATGCAGGACCGTGAACCCGTCTCGGCGGAGCATCTTCAGCGCCAGGCGGACGCCGCACTCTACCTTGCCAAGAAGGCCGGCCGGAACTGTCTGATAGTCCATGTCCCGGAGACCGGGCAACCCTCCGATTAAACCTGCCCACTCGGGTGGTTGGTCGGGGACGAAATCAAGTTCCAATATCCCGTCTGCCGACCGAGCCAGCGAAATCCTCCTTGAGTAGGACTGACGAACCCGGATATCGATCAACCGCAAGCCGGCGAGCCAAGCCTACAACATCGAAGTCTACATATGATGATGGCTTGGCGGTTGCACGCCAAGCCATCATCCCCTCTTCGAAAGATTAGTGCCCTTTACGGCGAAAGTTCCTCCAGAACCTGGCCCTTGGTCTCGACCGCGAAGAGGGCCGTCACCAGGGCACCAACGAGAAGGATCGCTGCGAACGCGCCGAAGACATACTGGATGCCCATCGACGACATGACCCAACCCACCGCGATAGGGCCTGCGGAGGATCCGAGACGGAGCCAGGCGCTGCCCGTGCCCGTGCCAATGGCACGAAGGCGGGTCGGGTAGATTTCCGCCGAATAGAGATAGAGCGAGAAAGTGACGGTCTGGACGATGGCGTAGGCGAGACCGGCCAGGATCAGGACCTGTGTTGCCGACGTCGCACCCAGCCAGGCGAGGATGGCAAGCGGGATCGGCGCGATCAGAAGGGCACCGGTGTACCAGCGCTTGCGGCCGACCTTGTCGATGAGCAATGCGCAGATTACCGCCGCGATCACGCCACCGACCGAGGTGATGAACCCGTATAGGATGCTGGTTTCCAGCGGCAGGTTGAATGTCTGGCGATAGAGGGTCGGAAGCCAGGTGATCGTCCCATTGGCGACTATATAGGCACAGAACCACATCGCCCAGATCGACAGCGTGCGCTTGAGGTAGATGCCCTGGAAAAGTTCGCGCCAGTCCGATCGACGACGGACGGGGGCGGCTACGATTTTCGGCTCCGGCAGCTCCTTGCCGGCAGCACGAGCGCTGTTCTCCAACTTGGTGACGATGCGGTCGGCTTCCTCATAGCGGCCGTTGGCGGCGAGCCAGCGAGGCGATTCATTGAGGAACCAGCGCAGCGGGATCATCAGGACGGCCGGGATCAGGCCGACGACGAACATCGCCTTCCAGCCATAGGCCGGGACCATGAAATAGCCGATCAGGCCTGCGCCGACGAGACCGAGCAGAAACATGACCTCATACAGCAGGAAGAAGCGGCCCCGCCCCTTCGAGCTGATCAACTCGTTGATATATGCACTCGCGACCGGAACTTCTCCGCCGGTTCCGATGCCTTGGATGAAACGAAATGCCATCATCATGCCGGCGCCGGCCGCAAAAAGGCATGCGACGTCCATGCTGACGAATAGCAGGATGGTGAATAGCAGCACTTTGAGACGGCCGATCCGTTCGGCAAGCCAGCCAAAGCAAATGGCGCCGATCAACTGCCCCAGGTAGCCCATCGACAAGATCATTCCCGTCTGTCCTGGGGTCAAACCCCACTCGCGGACAAGAACCGGCATGGCATAGGCTATGGCAATGACGGTGTAGCCGTCAAAGAACGTCGCTGCGCCGACGATATTTCGAGCCCAGAAGACCTCCCGGGTCACTGGCAGCCGTTCCAGGCGGGCGCTGATTTCAGCTTGGGTATCGACGGCCGGCGACTGCGCGGCCATCCGTTGTTCGATATTCATGTTTCCTCCCTCTGCCTGGCCCACTCTCCCGGCCTGGCGTCGAACCTACGTGTTGGATGTCTTAAACTTCGGGACCCTTTGGCATGCTGTGGTTGTGGATCCGGAAGGCATGGCTCTCTCTCATCGGCCAACCGGGCACCAGCGTGACAGACGGTGCGACGGCCGCGCATCACTCCCCGATGCGACCGCGATCCCCTATCCGTAAAAAGCCCCCGCTTGAGAGGCGGGGGCGTCCTCAGTCACTCGGCTGCCAGAAGCTGCTCAACCCGGCCAATGCCGGCAGCATCGAAGGCTGCAAAGATCTCCGCTTCGGCCTTTTCGCCGAGGTTCTTCAGCGGCTCGCGGATCGTGGCATGGTCAAGCACACCACGATGGACAAGCCCAAGCTTGAGGGCGACGGTGCCTTCCATATGGGAACCACGGTGGTAGACGGCACGGGTGACCGGAAGGAGACGTTCGAAGATCCGGCGGGCTTCCGGATAGTTCTGCGCCTTTCCTGCCTCGATCAGGTCGATCAGCAGCTCCGGCGTGATATTGCCGTAGCCGACAAGCAGGCCGTCGACATCGAACATGGTCGGCAGCAGCCATTCGTCATGGCAGCTCAGGATCTGCAGGTTCGGGTTGGCCTTCTTGAGTTCCGGAATCTCGACGTACCAGCGCTTCATGTTTCGAACGCCGTTTTTGGTGGCGACGACGCCATCCTGGGTCGCGATCGCAAGCTGGGTGTCCAGGTCGTAGGAAGCCTTGGTCGCATCCGGGTACTGGAACAGGATGCACTGCAGGCCCGATTCCTGCCAGATTGCCTTGTAGCGATCCTGCGGGGCGCCTTTCTGGAAGCCGAAACGCAGCCAGCCGTGGTTCGGATAGACAAGAGCACCGGTCGCGCCGGCAGACTTGCACTTCTTGGCTTCTTCAGCGGCGACCCTGGTGCCCTCGCCGGTGATGCCAGCAATGATTGGAACCCGACCATCGACGGCTTCGAAATAGGTGCGGATGAGCTTCAGGCGCTCTTCCTCGGTCAGGAACGTACCTTCGCCGGCATGGCCAAGGATAACCAGGCTCTTGACGCCGTCCATGCCGGCAAGCCATTTGGCAATACGGGCATTGGCCGGATAATCGACCTCTCCGTCGCGGGTAAACGCGGTAACGGGTGCCGGGCTCAGGCCTCTCAGATCCATCGTTGGCATAGATTGTCTCCTCCTAGATAGCCGCTGTCCGCCTTCGTGATCAGCGACGGGATCGTTAATGGGAACGTTCCCACTATCGTTTCCGATTTTACTGGAGTCAAGATTTTTTTTGTTGCATGGTTGGCGCGTTGATCACGAGAACGCCGCAGATGGAAAAAAGCGAAATGGATTCAAAACCCGAAGAAGCGAGCCGCCAGACACGGGTGACCATCCTTGATGTTGCGTCGGCAGCTGGCGTTTCGAAATCGACGGTATCGCGCATCCTCGATGAACGACTTCCCCGATCCGACAACGAGACCTCGCGCCGCGTCCGGAAAATCGCCCAAGACATGGGTTATGTCCGAGACATCTCCGCGGCGAGCCTCCGACGCGGCAACACGATGACTGTCGGCGTGATCGTTCCCCGGCTGACCGATACCGTCATGGCAATGCTTTATGAAGCCCTGGCAAAAGCGTGCAGCAAAAGTGGCCGCTTCGCGATTGTCGCAACGACGGATGACAAGCCCAAGGCCGACAGACTTGCTGCCGAGTCTCTTCTGAAACGAGGCGTCGACGGCTTGATCCTTTCGACTGCACGCGAGGATGACGATTTTCCCGACGAGCTGGGGGCCCGGGGTGTACCTTTCGTCCTGGCTTTGCGTACCGATGGACGGAGCCTGTCTTCGGTGGGCGACGACAGGCTGGGCGGCTATCTGGCGACGCGCCACCTCCTGGATCTCGGTCATCGTCGTATCGGAGTAATTGCCGGTCCTTCATATGCTTCCAGCTCGCGCGGGCGCGTCGAAGGCTACAGGCAGGCACTGGAAGAGGCCGCGATCTCGGTCCGCCCGGATTGCATTGTGCCGTCGACCTTCGGGATCGACGCCGGAGCGGATGCGGCCCTGCAGCTCATGCGCCTCGAAGAGCGTCCGACGGCGATCTTTGCCGTGAACGACAACACCGCGATCGGTGCTCTTTCCGGCCTGTCACGCCTCGGAATATCCGTACCCAATGATGTTTCAGTCGTCGGATACAACGATATCCCGATCGTCAGTCATCTTCCGACACCGCTCACGACACTGCGCGTCCCCTTCGAGCAGATTGCGTCAAATGCTTTGGATCTGCTCACGATTGGCGCCACTTCGGCTGACGATCGAATCCGTATTTCGGCTCCGACCCTCATACCCAGAAAATCGTCCGCCAGCCCAGTTCTTGAAGGGCGTTGAACTATTGCCCTGCTGATCGCTTGGCAAGACGGCAGCGCCGTGCGCCGGCCGTTCAATGGACGCGCAGCTCCGACTGCCGCGTCTGGATGGGACCAAATTCACGCTACCTGCCTCCATCGTGCCCCGACTTTCATGCCCACTATAACCATACGAGCGGCATCCTCCGCCGCCCGCGCAAGCAGTTTTGGCGCGAACGAAATGGCATCTTCCAACGAGCAAGGTCTGCTCAATATCGAGGCGAAGGCATCGATGCCGTGCTCGAAATTGAGCCGTACGCCCTTTCCGATAGTCCCGGCGAGCGCGATGACAGGCACACCGGCACCTTTTGCCCGTGCAGCCACTTCGGCCGGGACCTTTCCGAAAGGGGTCTGCCCGTCAAGACTGCCTTCCGCGGTGATGACCAAGTCGGCCTGCCGGATGAAACGGTCGAGCTCCAGATATTGCATGACGATATCGTAGCGTGGGTGCAGCCTGCCGCCAAGGAGACCGAGGACCGCGGCACCGAGCCCGCCCGACGCGCCAGAGCCGGGCGCCAGGCCGACATCGAAACCCGTCGAGCTTTGAATAGCGCCGGCATACGTCTCCATGGCAGTGGCGAGCAATTCCACCTGTTCCGGCGTGGCTCCCTTCTGTGGTCCAAAGATCCGCGCGACGCCCCGTTCGCCGAGAAGCACATTGTGCCAGTTCACGGCAGCGTCGATGCGCACACGGTCAAGGCGCGGATCCCGGCCGCTCGCATCAATTGCGGCGAGGCGGGTAAGTGCGGCGCCGCCACGAGGCAAAACCTCGCCCGACACGTCAAGAAGCCGGATACCCAGTGCTTCGGCCATACCGGCGCCACCGTCATTGATACCGCTGTCACCGCAGCCAAGAAGGATGCGGTGCGCGCCCCTGTCAAGCGCGGCGCGGACGAGTTCGCCAACGCCGTAGCTTGTCGTCAGGCAGGGGTTGCGCTGGTTGCGTGGCACGAGGCCAAGTCCGGCGGCGGCGGCCATCTCGATCACGGCAGTGGGCTCGCTGTCGCCGCCCAAGAAGCCGAAATGTGCCTCGACCGGATTGTTGACGGGACCGGTCACCGTCAGATGATGCAGGGTGCCGCAGGTCGCCTTGATGAGCGCCTTGGTAAACCCCTCGCCGCCGTCGACCATTGGCGCCTTGAGAACGGTCGCGCCGGGAAGAGCGCGCAGGACGCCGGTCTCGATGCAGTCCGCCGCCTGATCGGCCGAGAGGCTTTCTTTAAACCCGGAGGGCGCGACGAGAACCGTGAATGCCATTGGGTGTTCCTTCCATTGTGACAAGGATGTGACAGGGGAGGAACGGGGGAGAACCTGGTCTATTCCGGCAGCGACAAAATAAATTAGCCGACTAATAAAAAAGGCCGCACGCGGGCGACCTTTCCCTTGTGTTGCCCCGACATTCAGTGCAGCGGCAGGCCCTGCAGCGGCCAGGCGAGCGTGGCAAAGACCACGATCAGCGCGACGAACGGAACGATCAGCAAACCGGCAAACCGGATCAGGTCGGCTTGTCCGAAAGGCGGCGGATCCATTGCGGCAAATAGCGCCACCGGCTTGGCGGATACCATCAGCGTCTGGCAGAAGCCGCTTCCCAGTGTGACGACCATCACCAAATTGAGCGGATCAACACCGAGAGCTGCGGCCGGCAAGGCAAGCGCAGGTATGAGGATGGTTACCCTCGCCGTGCGCGAGGTGATGACGAGGTGCGAGAGCGTCGAGACGATTGCTGCGAAGGCGACGATCAGCGCAGGCCAGGTGGCAATGCCATTGCCTGCAAGCCCAACCACCCGCTCGGCCAGCACCTGCGCCGTCCCCGTCTCAAGCAACGCCTCGCCGATGACGAGCGTGCCGGCCAGGAAGAGCAGGAGGTTCCACTCCACGCCCCTGAGAGCTGTTTTCAGCGGCAGGCCGGAGACCCTTTGGTTGGCCAATAGAAGAGCCGCGGCGATGCCAATCAGAGGCATGCCGATGCCGTGCATGGGCTGGGCCGCGAAGAGGAGGATCATTGCGCCGGTGATGGCGAGCACGGTCCATTGCTGGGGTGTCAGGGAGGTGGGAGTTTCGTCGGCGATCGGCTTCGCGATCGCCATCGCCCGCTCGTCCCCGGTAAGGAAAAGGCGCAGCAGCACCGCGCAGGCGCCGAGCGAACACAGCAGCGAGAACGGGCCGGCCAGCGCGATCCAGCCCAAGAAGCCGGGACTTTGCCCGCGCAGGTGCTCCATCATGCCGGCGGCGACGAGGTGAGCGCCGGCGCCGATCAGCGACGCTCCAGCGGAGAGCAGGATGACCGAGGGAAAAAGCAGCGCGAGTGCCAGGTTGACCCGCGCATTGCCGATCGCCGCCGCGAGCCCGAGATAAACGGGCGCCAACATTGCCGCTCGGGCCGAGGTCGAGGGAATGATGAAGGCGGTGGCGAAGATCAAGAAGGTGAGCGCCCAGAACAGGCCCTGCACGGTCCCGAACCGGGCGAGCAGCCGGCGGATGATGTGTTCGATCACGCCGACCTGCCGCAGCACACCGGCAACGACGAACGCTGCCAGCATCAACCAGACGATTTCATTGCCGAGGGAGCGATAGAGCACGTCCTCGTCGATCGCGCCGAAGACAGCCAGAACCGCAGCACCGGCGAGTGCAACGGGCGTATCCGGCAGGTCGAGGATGGTCCAGGCGGTCGTCGTTGCGACAAAGACAGCGAGCGTCAGCCGCATGGGCATGGTGAGGCCGTCAATTGCCAGGAAGATCAGCATGCCGCTGAACGTGAGCACGATTGCCGCCGCGATCTGCTTGACGCGGGTGAGCGGTACCGTGCGCTCCAAGGTCGCAGACGGTTCCCCACGCCGATCGGCGTGGGGTCCGGGAGGGGCGATTGCATAAAGGGCCATCATACCCTCCTTTCAGTCTCTCAGGCTGCGGTTCAGTCGTCGTCGGACGACGAATTCGAAGAGGAATTGGAAGAAGAATTCGAGTTTGAGTTGCTCGATGAGTTAGACGAGCCGTTCGAACTGGAATTGCTCGACGAATTGGAATTGCTGTTGGAGTTCGAGTTCGAGCTGGAATTGCTCGAGGAATTCGACGAGCTGTTGGAATTGCGGTTCGAGCTCCACTCACCGCGCCGATCGTCATCCCGACTGCGGCTGTAGCGGACGTGGCTCGCCGTGCTGCCGCGCGTCATTTTCTGCAAAAAGCGATGCACCGGGTCGTCGGCGACAGCAGGTGCAGGTGCTGCGGCGCCGATCAACAGGAATGCGCTCAGGGCTGAGATGAACTTCTTCATGGCACTTCTCCTTTGAGGGACAGCCTCGTTGGCTGCGAGTGAGAAACGGCAATGGGCGAGGATTATTCCAGGCAAAACAGAATATTTTTCAACAAGATAGGCCATAGACAGGATCCACGCGGCATCGCCGCCGCTGTGCGAGTCAGCGACGGGCAGATCGGGCGGTCCTCGTTGAAAAGGTCATCGCTGGGCGCGGGCGAACCGGCGATACCAGCCATCGGCGGCAAGCGTCTTTCGCCAGATCGTCTTTCGCACAGTGCCCTCGGCAGCGCTTTCGGCGCGGATATCGGCGGCGAGGTCGGATGTCTCGCGGTGGAAGGGGATAACCTGGACGATCGGCGTGCCACGTTCCAGCACATGCAGGCCGTCCTCGCCGGTGGCGAAGAAAGGGAAGTGAATTTCCGATTGGTAGGTGTCTGTGTCGACGACGCCTGCGACGACCTCGAAGACACCGTTCGGGCGGTTGAGCGGCGGTACGAAGAGGCAGCTCCAGCCGGGCGGAGTGCGGATGGTCCAGTGGTTGTGGAATTTGCAGGGCGGCATTGAATCACGCGGATGGCCGGCAACCTGATGGCCGGCGTGATTGCTGACCATCGTCCGGTCGAAATCCCAACCGCAATCGACGTTCTTGCCGTCAGCAGAAATTTCCAGCCGGACAGTGGCTGACAGGCCGATAATCCAGCCAGCTGCCATGGCATCGAGGAATGGCATGCAGCGCTTCACCGTCAGGCCGCTGTTTGTGGGGGAGATATGGGCGTGGTCCACCGGTGGAAGCTTCCGGAACCAGTCCGGGAGCGCCGTTTTGGCCCGAACCGGCGGCGGGATCACTCCTTCGTCTTCCTTGCGGCACGAAAAGATCAGTCGGGGCTGTGGCTTCCTCAGAAGGGTAAGTGCCATGGCGGTTCTCCTCATGAATTGATGCGAGAAGAACGACGCCGGGAAAGATTTATTCCTGATTTGCGAAAATAATCGTCAGGGTGCGAGGGCCGCTCGCTCCTCTTCGGCGGACAGCGGTGTACCGGCCTGGATCGACGAAAGATATACATCGATCGTTTCTTGCGAGGAGGCCGGCACATAGCCCTCGGCTGTCGCAGATGTCAGCGCGAGCTGTGTCACCCAGGCTTGATCATGTCGGCAGGCGATGGAGAGCGTGCTGCCCGACGCTTGCTTCAATTCGTATTCGCGGCAGAGAGAGCCGTTTTTGTCGCGAAAGGTGGCGATGATATGCAGCATCTCTCCGGACCCGAGCGCAATATCCCGGCCGGAGGCTTCGCGGTCCAGCACCCCGGCGACCTGGGCGCTGGAATTCATCGCGGATGGGTTCCGATTGAGACCTATTGTGAAACCGACAACACCGGTGATCACCAGAACAATGCCTGCCGCCAGGGGCATGACCCAGCGGTGCTCTGCCCAGCGCTTCACCTGTTGCTGCCTCGGGCGCAAGGCCACGACGTTGCTGCCTTCGGATTGCCTGCCTTGCGCTTCGTCCGCCATGCGGCGCACGGATGCCAGCAGCGCCTCCGGCAACGGCTCGTCGATCAACGGTTTCAACGCGCTGGCGACCAGCAGGCGGCTTTCGAGGAACACAGCCAGCCGCTCGGCCAGTGCCTCGTCCGCCGCAAGGGCTGTTTCAAGCCTGACGCTTGTCGCCTCATCGAGTTCGCCGTCTGCGAACGCCATCAATGTCTCGTCGTCAAAATCATATCGGGTCATACGATGCCGCCTTTCGCATCGGACGAACGTCGTTCCCCGAAACTTATTCCTGTCAGCTCTGCAAGATTTTTTCGTGCCCGGGCGAGACGGCTCATCACAGTTCCAATCGGGATCGACAGCACGTCGGCTGCGTCGTGGTAGCTCAGTTCTTCGACACAGACCAGCACCAGCACTTCGCGCTGCTCGTCCGGCAGCTTCTGTAGCGCAGCGATGACTTGGAGCAGGTCCATGCGAGCAAGCGATGCGGCCTCGCCGGATGGAATGGAGATCCCGCTTGCTTCTTCCAGGTCGGCCTGAGGACCGGCCGTTTTTTGGCGCCTCAGATGGTCGATCCACAGATTGCGTAGAATGCGAAACATCCACGCGTCGAACCTGCTGTCGGGCGCAAAACTGTCAGCGGCAAGGATCGCGCGCTCGCACGCCGCCTGCACCAGATCGTCGGCAAGCTCCCTTGAGCGGCAGAGCGATATCGCAAACCGTCTCAGGTTCGGCAGGAAGGCAACCAGCCGTTCCGGTACTGTCTGCATGTCGGTGGCCATCCCACTTTTTTGCATGGCAGGGAATAAGCTGTCGAGTCAAACGTACTTCCGGGATAGGTTAATCGGAAGCAGCTTCGCAGTCTGAGAAACTGGATCGGGAAAGCTGCCACGGAGACAGATCATGCTGCTCATAGTCATAGTAAAATCATTGCGCTGTCTTGCTGCCATAGTCACCGTGGGAGCAATCATGGCCCTGCCCCTGCCCCTGAGCGGAGTTGCATTCACCATTCCCGCCGCGCTTGCCGATGACGACGATGGAGATGACGATGGTGGCGACGATGACGGCGGCGGTGAAAGTGGAGGACGCGGTGGCAGCGACGGATATTATCGTGGTGGAGGCGGGTTAACCGACCTACGTTCGCTCTTTCGCTGGCCTTCCCGGGAGCGTCGTGCACCCGCGAGCGGTGCGATCCCAGTGCCAGTCCGTTCGCAGAACGAGCTTGTCGCGATGGACCTTGAGGAAGCCGCTATCATCGGGTTGGTCCAGGAGGGGTTCGTCATTGAAGATCGCACCCAGGTTTCGATCATTGGCAGCGAAATGGTCCGGCTTACCGTGCCGCGTAACATGACGCTCGCTGCAGCGCGTGCTGCAGTTGTTGCTCGCAGCGCGACGGCGTCGGTCGATTTCAACCACTTCTACCAGCCGCAAACGGAAACCAGAGGAGGCTGCACGGGGCATGGCTGTGCCCTTGTCCGCGAGATCGTTGGTTGGCCGGCCGGCGAGGTCGCGGGATGTTCGAAGCAACACCGCATCGGTCTCATCGACACGGCGATCAATATCGACCACATGGCCCTGATGAACAGCCGGCTGGAGGTCATTCGTCTCGGTAACGAGGAGGAGACGAAATCCGGGGCGCAGCATGGCACTGCTGTCGCCGCCCTTCTGGTCGGCACCTCAGACAGTCGGGTTCCAGGCCTGCTACCGGGAGCCGAGCTCATCGCCGTCGATGCCTTTCGGCGCTTTGGCAGATCGGCGGATATTGCCAGCACGTATGATCTCGTGCGCGCGCTCGATCTGCTAAGCCAACGTGACGTCAAGGTCGTCAACCTGAGCTTGACCGGTCCGGCAAACGCGCTGCTGGAGAGGTCAGTGGAAGCGGCGACCGGCCGCGGCATGATCCTCGTGGCGGCCGCCGGCAATGACGGTCCAAATGCCAAGCCCGTTTACCCCGCGGCCTATGGCGATGTGATTGCCGTGACGGCAGTCGACAAGGCGCGCAACCCTTACCGACGTGCCGTCCGGGGCGATCATATCGACATTGCTGCTCCCGGCGTCGGCGTCTGGACTGCGGCGTCCATTTCCGGTGCCCGACAGAAAACCGGAACATCCTTCGCCGCACCCTTCGTAACGGCAGCAGTCTCGATGTTGATTGCTGAGGAGCCGGGTATGTCGCTTGAAAGACTGGAAGCCAAGATAAGTCAATTGACGGACGACATTGGGGAGCCCGGGAAAGACCCTGTGTTCGGTTGGGGTCTCCTAGACGCAAGTGAGCTTTGCAAAGGCAACGGCGAGATCAAGCCATCCGCCCTATGAGCCCGAGCGTCGGGCGCTCGTGTCCAGAATCTGAAGGTCTAAACCTTCAGGCGGGAACAGCTGGAACGTGGTGCTGAGGAATAGCCGTGTTTCAGCCGGGAACAATATATTTGGAGGTATTATGCCGGTAAAAGGCGCAGGCTTGCGGATCATATTATCGGTCATCTCAAGCGCCCTGCTGACGCCAAATGTCCGGCATGCCAGCGCTATACTCACACCGCGTTGCGCCACTGCTTTCTCGGCCGGCTCTCAGCGCTGAGATGGCCGCGTCATTTTTTTCCGAGAGCCTCCTTCAGCAGATCCGCCTGCATGCTCAAGTCGGCATACATCCGCTTCAATCGGCGGTTCTCTTCCTCAAGAGCCTTCATCTGGCTCATCATCGAAGCGTCCATACCGCCATACTTCGCCCGCCACTTGTAAAAACTGGCAGTGCTGATGCTATGCTCCCGGCAAAGCTCAGGCCCAGGAACTCCGCCTTCCGCCTGGCGCAACACCGCCATGATCTGCGCTTCGGTAAATCGGCTTTTCTTCATCAAAATCTCCTCGAGCATCTTGCCGAGAAAATTCTACTTTTGAAGACCCTTATTCACGGGGAGGATTACCCTTTGCGCCTCGCCGATGGAAGCATGAAGCCAGACGGCCGCCTCCCACTTACAGCGCGGCTCCGGCAGCAACTGGAGAGCCCAGCGCCAAACCGATATTGCCGCTTTCGCATCTCCGCGATCAAACAGATCATTTCCCTGTTCGGAAAGTTCCGTGACGCGGTCGTGGATATCGTCGGGAAGCCCCTCTTGCGCATTATTCAACGCGAGCAGCCTTTGTTTCCGATAGAGAACTTCACTTCTAACGAGGAAGTATCGAAACTTCTAAAGCGTCGTTCATGAAGCAGTAAACCCCCCCCGCCGACCAGAGCCTGTAAGCCTCATCGAAAGAATTAGCCAAAGACGTTAACGGAGATAGCAAATACCGCGTTACGTCCAAATTTGTGGAAAGTTGATACACAGCTTCCTTGAGTTCAAGCATTATTTCTTCGGAAACCAAGTAATTATCTCTAAACATATCTGATATAAAATCCACATAGTCCGCGTGAATAATGTCATCTCGTCTAGTGTGATCTTCCACCTCTTTGGAATTAGTCACAAAAGATACCGGGAGCGCAAGAATTTCATCGCTGAGGTCATTGAGATTTTTGTCTGACAAAAGTTTCGTGACTTCTAGCTGAAACTTTGCTGCGATCTCTAACGCCTCAGCACTTGAAACCCGCTTGTTTTCATCCGGCCTCCAATAACCGCGATTGACGTTCCCTTCGAAGAACGCATGCAATCGGCTTGTGGCGGCTTCGCCTTGCTCGAATGGTGCAAAAATCGTCTTGAGTTCTGCAAAGCTCTGATGCTCTCGGAAGAGATTTGCAAAATGCCCATTGGGAAATGCATTTGCATCGCTGCAAAATATCGTCCAATCGTCGAGTAAACTCATTTTAATTTCCTAAACGAAGTCCCGGCGGAAGATCATTCACACCATTGGTCAAGCGGTAGTTTGCCCAATTATTCAATTGGCGCGTAAAGTCTTCTCGGCTCAGGGAGTTGTCAATGATATTGAGGAGCTCGTTGTGGGCTGTTGTCGATCCTACCCCGCCGTGAACCCAATCAGGATTAATTCCCCCTGTCTCGCTAGTAAGTGTTCTCAGATCTTTAATATCGCTCATGGGCACGCCCCACCTTTTGAAGGTCGGAGTCCGCGACACCATAAACCATTCATGAAGATTGCCTGGGCTGCGGATTCTGTCCTCGATGGCGTCACGAATTTTACCATCCTTCCAGAGCATATCCAATTCATCCGGCGATAGGTCGTCAAACCAGCGTGCGAACGCGCCGTTACGATTACCTGGCACGCTACCGTTAGGAAGCAACTCTTCTTTAGTCCGCAGCCGTCGAGTTACTCTTCCACCTTTTGCACCGCTTTCGGCCGTAGCAGCAGCTTCGTCCTCCGCCTTTTTCTTTGCCGCCGCCTCCGCTGCCTCTTTTGCAGCCTTCTCTTCGAGAGCCTTCACGGCAGCGCGTTCGACCTGGTTCTGAACGACCTTCTCTGCGCCTTTCTCCAAACCTTTGGTTAACAGCCGCCCCGGACCAATGCCGATGACGGCGCCGATCGACTGGATGCCTCCCAGCAGATATTGGCCCGAACCAAAAGAGCGGGAAGCATCGTTGGCGGAAAGCCCGTTTCCGAGGCCTGGCACGAAACCGGCCAGGCCGCCCACCTTGCGTCCGTATTCGCCAGCCTCGTACTTGTCCATGCCCCAGGACATCAGCCGGTCTTGAACGGAATGTTCGATATTCTCCGTCCATGACGGTGTGTAAGGCTTGAGTTCCGATGGACCCGAGCCCATCGAAAACGGCTGGACATTGCCCCGGCCGCTGTTCACGTAGTCCATTTCCTCCCCGACCTTGTCGTTGGAAGCCCAACCGAATCCGCCGGGATTGGTATTCCAGCCGCCATCGGCCGCACGTGTCCACCCTTTGGACGCTGCATACTCCGCGATCTGCTCGTCCCGGGTTTTGTCCTGCTTGTCGTTTCCGTCGGGTGCCTTGTCTGTCTGAACCGACTTTACGAAAATATACTCGCCGGGAGCGTTGCCTCTGTTGAGCGTGCAGCGGTCCGTATGACGCTGAACCCACTGGCCGTTCGCCCGCACGATGGTCGATGACGTCACCGGCTCGACCACGTCGCCGACAGTATTGGATTTGATCCCGCGCCCGACGCCCGGCTCGTCGCCGTAGCAACACCAGAATTTGGAACTCTGGAGCTTTATCACCTGGCCATTGGCGCGGACGTCGGGAGAATAATTCAGATTGTCGGAGCCCTTTCCCCACGTCATGTAAGGGATCGGGGTCTGCGGAGAGCGGCACACATCCGGCGAGGTCACGATCGCCAGCGCGGTGCTTTCCTTGGGGATGATTTCCGGCGGCGGCGGATCGGGCGCCGTAGGCTTTTGAATAGGCGCCTTGTTGCCCCCCTGCCCTTCCAATGGCAGGAGTTTGCCGCTGACCGGATCGACCCGGACATATTCCATGGGCTCCGGATCGGAGACGGCGGGCTCGTTTTCGGCCATTAGCTGACACTCTCCGTCAGCCTGGCCATGCTGAGCTTGGGTTGCCCCTGCCGCTCGGGCCAAGGAAAGTTGCAGCGCCATGTGAGAAAGACGCGGCCGATCCCAGGGCGCATGTCGAAGTGCACGCCATCGAGCACCATCCATCCCTCGCTTGATACCGGCTCTTGATCGATTTCGACGTAGAGCCCTATGTTCGGAAGAAGCCCTTTGAGCGTTTCCCGCCGTGGCAGCAGGTTTTGCAACTCAAACTCTTCGTCTCCCTGAAGCCAGGGTTCGGCGACCAGGTCGGGATGAGCAGCCTGCCAGAAACGATAATCGAAATCCCGCGGCAGCAGCGGATGCTGCTCCTTCAGCCATGCGTCATCATAGGTCCCGGCGCGTTGGGCGCGATCTTTCCAGAAGGGAGACAGCGGCCCAAGACTGGCCGGATCCGGCTGATCGTCGACTGTTAGGATCGGCTGCGACTCGTCTTCTATCTGCGGAGCCGGCCATTCCGATCTTTTGAAAAAGATGGTCGGATCGATAAGGCCTTTGCCTATCGGGTTTCTTGCCGGCGGCTTTTCGGTCTCGTTCGCTTCCCGACCGCCGAATGCCAGCCTCCAGTCGATAGGAAGATACTCGATCGGCTCTCCCTCAGTAAGTTCCCAATGATCCAGGGCATCTTCCTTGGTTCGATCGAGAAGGCCCTTCCAGGTTTTACGTGTATGGGCGCGCCAGACGCGAGGTCCATGCACACGCAACCGCTTGCTGACCGGTCCAAGCTTGAGACCGCAGGTCCAGGAGGATGCGGCTTCTCCGCCCGGTGAAAACGTCGCGCCGAGAAACGTAACGTCCGTTCCTGGCTTGAAGGGCGCCAAATCGGTGCAGGCAATCTGCGGTGTTTCATGGGGGTCACCTTCATAGGTGTCCGACATGACCAGAGGATATTGCTCCTCCGCGACCTGAAGGGGCCCACCATCGGTCAGCTTGAATGTGCCGCGAGCCACTACGATGCCGGCGAGCTCTCCTTCCAGGCCGTACTGCCGGAACGCGAGCGCTGGGAAAGGCGTGCGATTATCGACCGACATCGGAGCGTCAGCCCTTTGCTGTCGTGTCGGACGAGGTAGGCGATGCTTCCGAAAATCCTCCGCCCGGCTTGTTCAGGTCGACGACCTTGCCGTTAATCTGGGTCGGGCCCGATGCGGTGAAGTTGAAATGCGTGCCCAGGATGATGACGGTGCCGTCCTGGCGCATGATGAACTTGGAGGCGCCGCATTCGATGACGAACTCCTCGCCGACGATCACCTTCTTGAACTTCCCGACCTTTTCGAGAGACGTCTGGCCGACATTCGTAACCTTGCTGACACCGATCTGCTCCACTCGGGCGACCCCCACCGTGTCGGATTTGAACGACCCGACGATGGTGTTCATGATCCCCGACAGCGGAAAGAGGCTCGAGGCCGCATCGCCGACACCGCTGCCGGAGCCGGCCAGCGCGGTGCCGGCGTCGGCCCGAGGACTCGGACCGGAAACGACGCCCTGGCGGCTGCCGAGACCGCCGGCATTCAGGAACCCGAGCGCCGAGGAGGCAAGCGTACCCGCGAATGCGGCAAGGCCAGGTCCGCCGCCGCCGGCGATCTGACCTGCCTGGCCGAGAAGCGTCGCAGTCTGGCCGGCAAGCCCCTGCACCGCGGACATTAGCGCCATTGCTGCAGGCCCCGTGCCACCGACGACGGTGTTCATCGAGCCGCCGACCTCGTGTTTCTGGTTGCCGCCGACCTCGACCGTGCGATTGGAACCGATCGCCGACACCTCGTGCCTGTCGACGCGCTTGGTCCGGTCGTTGAGGATGCGGGTGGTCTGGTCCTTCTGGGCATGGAAGAACATGTTCTCCCGGCCGGCATCGTCCTCGAACGTCATCTCGTTGAAGCCGTTGCCCTTATGGGTATTGGAACGCATCACCATGCGCGTCTTGTTGGCCGGCAGGTCATAGGGCACCCCGTTCGAGGGGTTCGGGACGACGCCCGTGACCAGGGGGCGGTCCGGATCGCCGTCGATGAAGGCGACCATGACCTCCATGCCGATGCGCGGAATGACCTGTCCACCCCAGGCGGAGCCGGCCCAGTTCTGCGCCACGCGCACCCAGCAGGTGTCGGAGCCGTCCTTCTTCGCCTTGCGGTCCCAGGGGAACCAGAGCTTGATGCGGCCGTACTGATCCGGATGGATTTCCTCGCCGGCCGGCCCTGCAACGATCGCAACCTGCGTT
Organism: Neorhizobium sp. T25_27; assembly: GCF_002968565.1. Lineage (NCBI taxonomy): Bacteria > Pseudomonadati > Pseudomonadota > Alphaproteobacteria > Hyphomicrobiales > Rhizobiaceae > Neorhizobium > Neorhizobium sp. T25_27. The sequence continues at coordinate 184,553 of NZ_PVBJ01000010.1, read as the reverse complement.
CCTTCGATCCGCGGACGCCTGGTTTCCCGATGCGGCGTCATCGGCACGCGGGATGGGGTCGCTTCGAACGTGTTGGTATATTCTGGCTCGTTCGTATTGGTCTCATAGGAGCGATCGACGACCTTCTGGGTCATCTTCGTCACCACATGCTCCTCGTAAACATGGTCCGGATGGGCCACTTCGTAGGGCGTAAACCGACGTCCGACTTCGAGGATGCGCGATGTCGACGAACTCGAGACGCGGTCGTGATCGGCCTCGCTCGCCTGCATGCGCAGCTTTTCGGCACGCTCGGCCTGAGCAACTGTGGATATGCGGGCCGGGTATTCGTAAAGCTCGCGCTTGATCGCCTCGGGCATTTGCACCAGCGACGGCGTCATCGTGCCAGGCACCATACGCGGTGTTTCGAAATTCCAGTCGGCGCCGGCGCGCTGGCCGGGCACGTAGGAATACCGCCGGCTCCAGTCGTTGATATGATTGCGGTCGGAAGAGCCCTGCGCCAGACGTACCCGTCCCTCGCCCTGCGCCGAGGGAGATGGACCAAGCCAGGAACTGGCATTGTCTCCCACATGCAGCTTGTGCTTTCCGTCCTCATGGCTGAACCAGTAGAACAGCCCGTCCTCTTCGAAACGGCGGGTGAGATAGGCAAGGTCGGTCTCGTTCCACTGCACCGAATAATGTTGCGGCGGCGGTGGCGTCACGATGCCGGACGTATCGGGCGCCGGAATGCCGTGCTCGGAAAACAGCGTCTCGACGATGTCGATCGCGGTCTTGTCCATCCAGATACGGCAATCGGAACGTCGCGACAGAAGCCACATCTGCGGCCGCAGCACCATCGAATAGGATCTGAGGCCACGGGTGACCGGCGGCCCTTCGTTGAGTTCGGTCACCAGGCCGTTGAACGGACGGCGCACGCCGCCCTCCCCTTCGCCCTGCTGCACCTCCACCGAAACATCCATCAACCGTCCGATAAGCTCTTCCGGCTTGACCGTCGGTTTCTTGGCGCGCGCCGACAGCTTGATCTCGAAAAGCGAAGAAACGCCCTCCTCGATCGTCACCCGCTCCGGCAGAAGCTGGTCCTCACCGAGCGGCGAAACGACCTTCAGAATGCGGCTCGCCTGGATGAAATCGGCGGCAAAGGTTTGCAAATCGTCCATACGTCAAGTCCCGTCTAAAAACGCTCAACTACTGTTGCTGCGGTCGGGGATGAGTTTTGAAATATCCCGCCAATGCCGGGAAATATCGTTCGAGCATCCTGGTATTGGCCTGGTCGGATACCTTTTGGTAAGCGTCAACAAGCGCTTGCCGCTTAGCCTTGCCTTCTGCGCTTTGATAAAAATCGGAAAGAACCGAAAGATCTTCCTTTGGCAAAGCGGCAAGGATGAACGTCAGCCGCGCCTTTTCTTCCATCCGCGCAACATCCTTGGGCACCGGCTTTTCGTTCTCGGTCCTGTCGCGCAGGGATGTGATGACGCCTCCAAGCTCGGACTTCAGTTTCTCCGGTGACGCGGATGCCAGTTCAGCCGAATTCGCGTCGGAAAATGCCTCCAGCGAGACATACATGACCTGCATGGTGAGAGCGGTTTCGGCAGCCAGGTCCGGCGACGCCATCAGGTCCGCCAACTGCTTGATGCGGGGACCGTCATCGGCGCCGGAGATGCGGGTCTCGATCTGTTTTGCGGTCAACCGATCCTGGCTTTCGTACATCGCGATGATTTTCTTGCGGCCATCCTCGAACGCCATGGCGGCCTTGGCCAAGGCCGCGCGGTCGACTTTCCCGTCAGCCACCTCGGCCAGGCTGTCCGATATCTCGGCCACCATGACTTTGGGATCGAACGAAGCGCGGACGGCCGGTTCAAGGATAGGCCCCGCCTTCGAAGCCTCGGCTTTTCCTCGATCGGTCGCGGCCTTCACGACGTTTTCAACCTCCGACGGCATTGCCGAAAGGCGTGCGCCGATCTGCTCTATGTGAAGAAGAGCCTCGTCGATTTCGCCCGAAGCAGATGCGATGGCGGGCGCCGATACCGTCATTAAAAATGCCAGGGCGACATTCCGCGACCGTCGCGGAATGGTGCCTGCCCGAACCGATGGCGAAGGAAAACCGATCAACTTCATCCACCGCACCTCAGATCATCCGCACTTCTGTCAGTTGCCTGGGGCGGGCGTCGTTGTAGAGCTTGTTGATGATCTGCTCGGCCTTCATCATCTGTGCGTGGCCAGTCGGGTCGAACAGCTTCCTCTCCACAAAACTCTGGTTCGGATAGAACGGTCCGTTCCCGGTGCTGATGCTGAGCTTGTTGACGCGCTCCCGGATACCGGAACCGATACTCTCGTATTCGATGCGCTGGCCCGGATCGTAGGACGCAAAAGGCCTGCCGTTGAATCGGGGATGAACGGCCTTCGGGTAACGGGGGTCGGACGGCATCTGCGAGATCGACTTTTCGCCGTATTTCGTTTCGCGGCCTATGGCACCGACGCTTCCGCCATAAGACGGTGCGTAGGTGACGAGCCTGTCGGAATCCAAGACTGCGCTCATGTAGAAGAGCAGTTCCATCTTTTCGGCCAGCTTCCTCTCGTCGACGCTACTGCCGGTCGGCGGGTTGCAGAACGGGATCCTGGCGGCCATGTCCGCAACTTGTCCCTTGTGTGCCTCGCTGATGGAATTGTCTTCCTTCACGCCTTCGATGAACTCATGCGTGCAGATATGGCTGGCACGGATGAAGTCCATGAGACGCGACTCGTAGTTGACCGAGGTCGGTGCGGAGACCTGTGTCCCGGTGCTCGTCAGGCCTTCCACCAGTTTTGTCACCTGCTTGTTGGCGACCTTCTTGGCCTCGTCCAGAACACCGCCCAGCGCGAACATGAACGCCTTGTTATTGTTCGCGGCGGCCATCAGATTGAAAGTGCGGTTGAGATTGTTATTGCAGATCACGCGGACAATCGCGCGGCCCGCCAGCACGCGTACCGAGGTCGTGGCGAAGGCGGCCATCATGACACTGCCGGTCAGGATCGAAGCCGCCAGCACAAACATCTCGGCGGTGGCGCGATCGCGCTCTCCTTGGGCCTTCATTTCGTTATTGTAACTCAATACCGCGGCGTCATATGCGCGCACGTAGGGGCTGGCGACGTTCAGCTCCCATTGGGACTTATGTTTGGGAAGCTTTACAAGAATATCGCTCAAGCGTTGATTTGCGGATGCCACGATCATCTCCCATCGTCCAAAGCCAAAAAATATCTCTCAACTATTTGCGAAAACGTCCGTCACCCGCGCAAGCGTAGACGGGTGGGGTAGCGCATGGATGCGACGCCGGCCGAAAGGCCGGCGCCGGCAATGTTGAGCGGCCTTAGGCGGCCTTGGCCGTGGAAAGATCGTAGGACGCGATCATCGGCGACTGCGGCGAATGATTCTCGTCGTAAGGCGTGTACTTCACCTCCATCTTGGTGAAGTTCAGCTTGATCGTTTCGATCGGGCGGTCACCGTTGGAATCGATCGAGTAGCTGGCGATCAGCGTGTTGGTAAGCGAGTATTCGATATACGTGTCGCCCGGGTTACCCGTGGTCACCAGGTGGATCACCGTGCGCTTGCCGGTGCGGCCCGAGCAGGCTTCCTGGAAAAGTTTGGTCGACGAGGAGTCGCTGACCTTGGTGAGGATGACTTCCGAGACAGTCGGCTCGGAAGCTTCACGGTTTGCCGCGGAACCGGCAGACGTGTTCATGTTGCGGGCAACGTTCCAATGGATGGCTTCGATATCCATCCACTTGCGGTGCTGTTCATGGGTTGCGTCACCCTGAATACCGTCGATCTGCAGATAAATCGGCATGCTATCAGCTCTCCTATTATCGGATTAAAATGCCTAGTTGCGTCTAAGGCGCAGTTGCCTTTCGTCTTGCTCCTCCCCGGGTGCGCTTGCGGCCCGAGGGTTCTTCATCCGCCTGCCGGCTATGATCCGGTTCGGCGAATTTGTGCTGGACGGCCGCGCTTTCGGTATCGATGCCGAAGCGTTGACCGTCGAAATTGATGGTGATGCCGGCGCTCTTGCTACCTTCCGCGACGGCATCGAGGAAGAAGGTGGAAAGCACGGGCAGAAGATCGCGAGCGATCATGATCTCGATGGCGCGGGCGCCCATCTCGCTGGTTTTCGCCCGGGAGACCAGCGCTTCCCGCGCGTCGGCCGACAGGTCGAGCGCCGTGCCGTAGGCTGCGCCAACGCGGTCGCGAATGCGTCCGATCTGGATATCGACGATGCCGGACAACGTCCCGCGGCCGAGCGGCATGAAGGGAAGGACCGTGGTGCGTCCGAGGAAGGCCGGTTTGAAATGTTTCTGCAACTCGGGAAGCAGAAGCGCTTCGAGCGCCTCGCCTTCCGGCATCGTGTCCGGATCCGCGGCAAGCGCCGCAAGCAGTTCCGAACCGGTATTGGCCGTCATGAAGATCGTAGTGTTCTTGAAATCGATGTCGCGACCCTCGCCGTCGCGCAGCGTTCCCTTGTCGAACACCTGGTAGAAGATTTCCTGAACGCCCGGATGCGCCTTGTCGATCTCGTCGAGCAGCAGCACCCCATAGGGCCTGCGCCGCACCGCCTCCGTCAGGACGCCGCCTTCACCATAGCCCACATAACCGGGTGGCGAGCCGAGCAGCATCGAGATTTTGTGCTCTTCCTTGAATTCCGACATGTTGATAGTCGTCAGATATCGGCTGCCGCCATAAAGCATGTCGGCAAGCGACAGCGCCGTCTCCGTCTTGCCGGTACCGGACATGCCGACGAGCAGGAAGACGGCCGGCGGCCGGCGCGGATCGGTGAGACCGGCGCGGGCAGCACGCATCGTCGAGGCGATCCGTTCGATGGCCGCATTCTGGCCGAGCACGCGCTCCTTCAGCCGCACATCGAGCGTCTTCACCGTCTCGACCTGGTCGGACAAAAGCTTGCCGACCGGGATGCCGGTCCAGCGGGCGACCACTGCCGCGACCGCCTCCTTGTCGACAACACGTGGCATGAGCGGTGCCTCCCCGGCAACTGCCACAAGGCTTCGCTCGGTGCCGGCAAAGGCGGTGCGGGCGCTTTCGGGCGTCATCGCCTGCGGCGGGAAAGGCGCGATATTGGTGCTGCCGCTCGCCTCCCCGGCCGCAGACAACGGCACGATGGCGGGGTCATGCGAAAAGACGTCTTCAAGGCGATCGGCTTCGCGCGCAAGCCGCATCTCCTCGTCGAACTTCGCCCCCAGAGCATCGATTTCGGCACCGATCTCGTCTCGTTCTCGCGCAATCTCGGCAAGCCGGGCGACATTTCCCGGTGTTTCAGGCTCGCCCGACAACCATCTGGCTTCGGTTTCCAGAAGATCCCGCTCGTTGTTCAGCAGCTTCAACGCTTCCGGCGACGTCTGCCGCGCCAGCGCAACCCCGGCTGCAGCCGTATCGATCAGGCTGATCGCCTTGTCGGGAAGCTGCCGGGCCGGCAGATACCGGGCCGAAAGGCGAACGGCGGCCACCAGCGCCTCGTCGCGGATCCGCACCTTGTGGTGTGTCTTCAGGCTCTCGGCCACCCCACGCAGCATGCGCACCGCCGTCTCTTCATCCGGCTCCTGCACCTGTACCATCTGGAAACGCCGCGTGAGTGCCGCATCCTTCTCGATATAGCGCTTGTATTCGCTCCAGGTCGTTGCCGCGATTGTCCGCAGCTCGCCCCGCGCCAGGGCCGGCTTCAGGATATTGGCAGCATCACCCTGCCCGGCCTGTCCGCCCGCGCCGATCAGCCCATGGGCTTCGTCGATGAACAGGATGATTGGTTCGGGTGAGGTTTTCACGGCATCGACGACACCATGCAGCCGTCGTTCGAACTCGCCCTTCACGCCGGCCCCGGCCTGCAGCAGGCTGAGATCGAGAAGCTGCAGCTTCACCTGCTTCAGCCGCTCAGGCACGCGTTCAGCGGCAATCTCCAGGGCGAGCGCTTCGGCGACCGCCGTCTTGCCGACGCCGGCCTCGCCCACCAGGATCGGATTGTTCTGCCGCCGCCGCATCAGGATGTCGATCAGCTGGCGCAGCTCCCGGTCGCGACCGATGACGGGGTCGAGCTTTCCGGCACGCGCATCAGCCGTCATGTCGCGGGTATAAAGGCGCAGAAATTCGTTCTCCGCCGACGAAAAAGCCGGCCTCGAAAGAGCCGGCTCGGATGGGTTACCCGCTTGATCGATCGTCGCTTTCTCGAGCTTCTCGTCGAGACGCGTCCGGTCGAGGCCGCGCATCGAAGGCGCAATCCCGCGCACGACGGATCGCAGAGCGTGATCGGCGGTCAGTGCAGCCAGCAGATCCGCCAGCGTGATGGTACTGCGCCCGAATTGAAGCGAGGCAACAAGCCATGCTTCGCGAGCCAGCGAAAGCAGGTTCTGGGAGAGCACGAGCGACGCGCCGTCTTCCCGGCGTATATCGGCAATCGCCGCATCGAGCTCGGTGCGGAGCGTTTCCGAAGGAACCTTGAGATCCTCGAATACAGCTGAAACTTCAGGGATATCCAAAATCGCGCGAAGCCAGTGACCGACCTCGACGACAGGCTGCTGATGACGTGCAGCAAGCGAAGCGGCTGTCTCAAGACCGACACGCAAATTTGGCTCAAGCGTTCTAATCAGACGGCTGAGATCGATGTGCGACATCCGGCAAGCCCTGTATCTTTTGATCGAGGTGCAGTGTTCTTTCGAGATGCGAGGCAACAACTAGGGCGGTTACCGGACCTTGTCCAGATCAAAAGTTGCGCTATGTCAAAAAATAGCGGTTACGATAGTTGTCATGAAAATGTCACCTGCTTCCGGAGCTTGACAAGCCAGTATATGGCTCACAAGATGACGATCTGCAAATTTATGCTCCCGTTTTTGGAGAATATGATAGCGTGAATGTGCTAAAAATAGCCACCCCATTTGAAGAAGGCGGCCCGTGCGGAGAAAATCTTCGAGATAATACTTCTGTGCGCGAAATATACTATAGAATTAAGGATGCGAGAAACGCCGCAAGGACCGCCGAACGGGGAACTGTTCCAGGTGAAGCTATTGGTCTTTCACCTGCCTGGCATGATGTCAGCAATCTTGGATTGCAGATTCTTTCTTCAGTGAGCAAGGACATCGAAGTATTGGCTTGGCTGGCAGAGGCTCAGCTGCGGCTGCGTGGCTTCGAGGGTCTGCGCGACGTTTACGAAGCCATGGTGTCGCTTTTAGACAATCATTTTGACTCTCTGTATTCGATCGGCGATGCCGATTTCGAGGAACGGTTTGCGCCTCTCGCAGGCCTGAACGGCGTCGGCGGCGAAGGGACGATCATTCAGGCGATCCGCCTGACTTCATTGATTCCAGGCGGAAAGTTCGCTCAGTTTTCCCTCTGGGATTTCCAGCTTTCCCAGCGGGCGACCGAAAGCGAGCGGCGCCAGGAATTACAGCAGGCGGCGACGGAAGCCGGTGTCGCACGCATGTCAGGCCACCTGACGGTACTCACGGAATGCATTGCCGCTTTCGACCGTCTGGTCGCTATACTTGATGCTCGCTGCGGTGATCAGGCGCCACCGAGTTCGAATACACGCAATGTATTGCATGAGGCGGCTTCTGCAATTCGTGTTCTGGCGGGTATCGAAGCCGTCGTTCTCGCGCCGGAACAACAGTTGCCGCACAAGCCGGACCTCCGCCCCGCCAACACGAACGAGGCCGAGACGGAACCTGCAGCCCAGCCCCGTCAGGTCACCGCCGAAACTCTTCGCTCCCGCGAGGAGGCCTTCGAGCTGCTGATCGCGGTGGCGCGCTATTTTCGCCGGACCGAACCCCATTCACCGATTTCCATGTCGATCGAGACGCTCGTGCGCCGCGGCCGCATGGATTTTTCCGAGCTTCTTGCCGAGCTTCTGCCCGAACAGCATGCGCGCAATGCGGTGCTGACGGCGGCCGGCATCCAGCCCTCAGCCGACAGGGGAGGTTGAGGGGTCTACGACCGCTACGGGCTGCCGCCCGACAGCAATCTGCAACAGTCTGAATTCGTAATCTGCCGATGGCAGGAAGGAGAATCCCGATGGCAAGCGTGCATGAGAAACTGGAGAGGGTTCGCAAACCCCGGGTCCACATCAAATATGAAGTGGAGACCGAAGGCGCGATGGTGGTGAAGGAATTGCCCTTCGTCGTCGGTGTGCTCGGCGATTTCTCCGGCAATCCGACCCAGCCGTTGAAACCGTTCGGCGAGCGCAAGTTCGTCCAGATCGACCGGGACAATTTCGACGACGTGATGCGCCGCATGACCCCGGGTCTCACCATTTCCGTCGAGAACACATTGCAGAACGACGGAACCGAGCTTCCGGTTTCCCTGAAATTCGAAAGCATGGAGGATTTCGAGCCGGGCTCCGTCGTCAACCAGGTGCCCGCGCTGAAAGCCCTTCTCAACGCCCGCAACGAACTGCGCGACCTGATGAGCAAGGCCGACCGTTCCGAGGAGCTGGAACGGCTGCTCGAAGACATCCTTCAGAACAAGGCCGACCTCTCCCAGCTCGTCGCCGAGCTCGGCAACGACAAGAAGAAAGACGCAGTGAACTGAGTGTCGTTCGCGCGCGGCCGACTGCGCGCTTTGAAATTCCTGCCCATCTGTTGGTTGGAGCAGCCGCCTGCTCGAAGGCGTCAACACTTCGAGACCGCTGCTTCCCTGAAAAGGATTTGAGACATGAGCACTGACACGCAATTGCAGACGGCGGAACAGATCGATTTCGTTCCGGATCAGGACCTTCTCACGAAGGTGGTCGCGGCGACCCGCCAGACGGAGCCGAACCGCGCGCAGGACCTGCTGCGCACCCTCACCGACCAGGCCTTGAAAGGCACGGTCACCTATGACCGCAATCTGACCATCACCCTGAACAACGCGATCGCGGAAATCGACAAGACGATCTCCCGGCAGCTTGCGGCGATCATGCAGGCACCCGAGTTCGTGAAGCTCGAAGGAGCCTGGCGCGGCCTCAACTATCTGGTCAAGAACACCGAGACCAGCGTCAACCTGAAGATCCGCGTGCTGAACGCCTCGAAGCGCGACATCTCCAAGGATCTGGCCAAAGCGGTCGAATTCGATCAGTCGCGCCTTTTCAAGTCGGTCTATGAAGACGAGTTCGGCACACCGGGCGGCGAACCGATGGGCGCGCTGGTCGGCGATTACGAATTCGACAATTCCTTTGAAGACGTTCAGCTGCTGCAGGGCGTGTCGATGATCGCCGCGGCCGCTTTCGCGCCGTTCATCTCGGCTGCCAGCCCGCGCATGTTCGGTTTCGAGGACTTCCGCGAAGTCGCAAAGCCGCGCGACCTCGAAAAAATCTTCGATACGGTCGAGTACGCCAAATGGCGCGGATTCCGCGACAGCGACGATTCGCGGTTCGTGACGCTCGCCATGCCGCGCGTCCTCGCGCGCATGCCCTATGGCCCGAAGACCAACCCCATCGACGAGTTCAACTACGATGAGACGGGCGGCTCCGATACCGGCGAACTGCCGCATGACAATTATTGCTGGATGAACGCCGCCTATGTGATGGGCACGCGTTTGACCGAGGCCTTCGCCAAGAGCGGCTGGTGCACCGCGATCCGCGGGGCGGAAAACGGCGGCAAGGTCGAGGGCCTGCCGATGCACATCTTCTCGAGCGACGATGGCGATCTCGACCTCAAGTGCCCGACTGAGGTCGGCATCACCGACCGCCGCGATGCCGAACTCGGCAAACTCGGCTTCCTGCCGCTCTGCCACTACAAGAACACCGACTATGCCGTGTTCTTCGGCGCGCAGACGGCCCATAAGCCGAAGCTCTACGACCGGCCTGAAGCCAACGCCAATGCGGCAGTCTCTGCCCGCCTGCCCTACATGATGGCGACGTCGCGATTCGCCCATTACCTGAAGGTCATGGGCCGCGATAAGATCGGCTCCTTCATGGAAGCAGAAGACTGCGAAGCCTGGCTCAATCGCTGGATCGCCAATTACGTCAATGCCAATGACGAGGCGGGCGAGGAATCGCGTGCCAAATATCCGCTGCGCGATGCCCGGGTGACCGTTCAGGAGATTCCCGGCAAGCCGGGCGCCTACAATGCGGTCGCCTGGATGCGCCCCTGGCTGCAGATGGAGGAGTTGACGACCTCGCTGCGGATGGTCGCTCGGATCCCCTCCAAATCCTGATGCGACGCACGCGCGGCGTCCCCTCGCCGCGCGTGACCCTCCCGCATTTGTTTTCACGCAGTTCCGGACCGGCACACGACTAGGCTTTTGTGGACTGACCGGATTTGACACCAGGATGACGATGGGTTCTTGTACAGAATGGAGGCGTCGGGCGGACCGGCTGATCGCATTGATCGACGACGCCCTGAACCGCCAGGTGAACGCGATCCTGCATCACCCGGACTTCCAGGCCATGGAGGCCAGGTGGCGCGGCCTTGCCATGCTGGTGCGCGCATCCGGACCGAGCGGCGATGTGAAGGTCAAGCTTCTGAGCATCAGTTCGCAGGAACTTGCGCGGAACATGGAACGCGCCTCGGATTTCGACCAGAGCCATCTTTTCGAGTTGATCTATAGCCGCGAATTCGGCACGCCGGGCGGCGAACCCCACGGGCTGCTGATCGGCGACTACCACTTCTCGCCGAGCGAGCCGCAAGGCGGAGACGCGGTCAGCCTCCTGACGCAGCTCGGCATGGTGGCTGCGGCCGCCTTCTGCCCCTTCGTTGCCGGTGCCTCGCCCCAGGCGATCGGGCTTGAGGACTTTGACGAACTCGGCCGCGTCCAGGATTTTTCCTGGCTCGCCAACGATCCGACCCGTATCCGCTGGAACGCGCTTCGCGCCCGGGAGGACTCGCGTTTCCTTGGCCTCGTCGGCCCGCGAATCCTGATGCGCTCGCCGCTCGAGCCCTACGACCGTCGGCGCAATGACGGCTTTCCCTTCCGCGAGGAGATCGCCGCGGACGGCAGTTCGCTGCTCTGGGGCAACGGCGCTTTCGCCTTCGGCGCCATCGTCATCCGCAATTTTATCGATTCCGGCTGGTTCGCCGATATCCGCGGCGTCACCCAGGACAGGATCGACGGCGGTCTGTTGAGCACGTCGGAGCTACGCCCTTATGACTTCGGCACCGAAAGCAACGGGCTTTCAGCCCAGGCGCCGGTGGAAATCCGCCTGACGAGCGTTCAGGAGCAACAGTTCTGCGATCTCGGCCTGATCCCCGTCGCGACGACCTATCTCTCCGCCTCGGCGATTTTCAACTCCAATCAGTCGCTGCACGCGCCGCCGCATTATTCCAGCGAGCATGCATGCCAGAACGCCCGGCTCGCCGCCATGCTGCAATACGTGCTCTGCGCCTCGCGCTTTTCGCATTACCTGAAGGTCATCATGCGCGACGAGATCGGCCAGCTCTCCGACGCCAACTCCATCCAGCGGAAGCTCGAGGACTGGCTGACCGGTTATACGCTCGGCAATGACGACGCCGATCTTTCGCTGCGCACCCGCTTTCCCCTGCGTTCGGCCGGCATCACCGTCGCGGAAATCCCGGGAAAGCCGGGCACCTTCTCCTGCACCGTTCGCCTGCAGCCGCATTTCCAGCTCGACGACGTCTCCACGAGCTTCCACCTCATCGCCGACACCGCGAACCCGGACCAGATCGTTCGCCGCCCCGTCGCCACTACCGAGAGGATGTCCGCATGACGCTTTCCGAAAGCATCGCCAACCGCTTGAGCGACAATGCACTCGATGCTGCGCTCGACATGGCAAAGGCGCACCTGAAGTCCAATCCCTCGGACCAGGAGGCCCGCCACCTCTATATCGACCTGCTGGTGCTTGCCGGTGACTATGAGCGCGCCGACACCCAATGCAGCCTGGCCGTCACCTTCGCCCCCGACGCGACCATGGGCTTTGCCCTTCTGCGCAATCAGTTGCGCGGCATGGCGGCACGCGACGCCTGGTTCCGGAGCAGCGCCGTGCCGGAATTCCCTGGAGGGCCAAGCAATCTCGACAAGCTTGCGGTCCGCCTCGGCCTCGCCCACCGGATGCGGGATGAGACCGATGCAAAGGAGATGCTCGCGGCCCTGGAAGATCAGCGCGGCGAATTTCCGATGCTCTGGAACGGCAAATGGGTTGCCGACTTCCGCGATCTCGATGACCGGATCCCCCATGCCCTGGAAGTCATCATGACGGGCGGCGCCTATCTGTGGATCGACTATGCCAAGATCGCAACGGTGACGGTCGAACCGATTGCGAGGCCGCGCGACCTCGCCTTCCGGCGCGCCGAACTCTCATTGATAGACGGCGCCGTGGCGCCCGTGCTGCTGCCCGCCATCTATCATGGCACGGCGTCCGATCCAGCGCTGATCCTCGGCCGCGAGACGGACTGGATCGAAGAACCGACGGGGATCACCACCGGCCGCGGCCAGCGTTGTTTCCTTGCCGGAGACGAACTCGTCTCCTTCCACGATACCGAAAACCTCGAAACCGTCGCGACGGCGGCCCGTCGCAAGCAGGTCGTCCATGGCTGACCCACTCGAACGCTACCGGCCGCGCGACCGCATTCTTGCCCGCTCGATCCTCGACCGGCTGATCGACGAGGCACCGGATCGCGCCTTCGACGCACCGGCAAGCCTGGTCGACCAGGTGCGCGACATGCGGGAATCGATCCGCCGCGACCTGGAAGCCCTGCTCAACACGCGCCGCTGCCCGACCGCACCGCCGATCGTGCTCGGCGAACTCAAGGACGCGCTGGTGAGCTACGGGGTCGACGGCATGGTATCGGCCAACCTCGTGACGGACGAGGCCAAGCTCAAGCTCGCCCAGATGATCGAGCGCCGCATTTCGCTTTTCGAAACACGCCTATCCGATGTTCGCGTAACGATCCTGAAGAGCCGGACGATGACGGAGCGGGCGCTGCGCATGCGCATCCAGGCGAGCTTTCGCCTGCATGAAGGCATGCCGCCGATAAGCTTCGAATCCACGATCGATCCGTCGACGCAGCGGTTCCTGGTGGAGGCGGCGAATGGCTGAAGGCTTCCTCAACCGCTACAATGACGAATTGCTGGCGCTGCGCCAGCGGGCGGCGCGGTTTGCGGATGCGTTTCCGAAGATTGCCGGCCGCCTGCGCATGACCGGCGACGTCGCGGACGATCCGCATGTGGAGCGACTGATCCAGAGCTTTGCCTATTCCGCCGCCCGCGTCCGCCAAAAGATCGACGACGAATTCCCGGAACTGACGGACGGACTGCTCGAAACGCTCTATCCGCATTATCTCGCACCGCTCCCCTCGATGAGCATCGTGCGCTTCAAGCCCAGCGGCACGCTTGCCTCGGTGCAGACAGTGCCCCGCCATACGGAAATCCTCGCCGAGCCGATCGGCGGCGAGGCCTGCCGGTTCCGCACCACCCAGGATGTCGATGTGGCGCCGATCGAGATCGCCGGTGCCGCATTGTCGGGCCAGCCGATCAACGCGCCGCTGTCTCCCTATTCCGGCGTTGCCGGCTGCCTGCGACTATCGGTCCGCACGCTCGACCCGCGCCAGCCCTTCGGAGCTCTCGGCGTCGGCAGACTGCGGCTGCATGTCCCGTCGCCCTGGCAGCAGGCCGTCGCGATCCACGAACTGCTTGCCAACCACACGCTCGGCATCGCGCTTGCAAAACACGCCGACGATCGCAACGCGATCTTCCTGCCGGCCCGGAACCTGAAGCCGGTCGGCTTCGAACCGGAACAGGCCATGCTGCCCTATCCGGCGCCGAGCTTCATCGGCTACCGGCTGCTGACCGAATTTTTTGCCTTGCCGCAGAAATTCCTGTTCCTCGACCTCGACGGGCTCGACGCCTGGAAGAGCGAAGCGCTGGAGATCTTCATCTATCTGGACGAGACGGACGCGAAGCTCGAACGCACCGTCTCGGCCCGCGATTTCACCCTCAATGCCACGCCGGTTGTCAACCTCTTCCGCCAGACCTGCGAGCCGATTTCGGTCGATGGTACCCGCACCGAATATCGCCTCCTGCCGGACGCCCGCCGTCAGAGGACGCGCGAAATCTATGCGGTCGACCGCGTGCTCCTGACCGGCGCCCGCGGGCAGGAAGAATTCTGCCAGCCGTTCTTCGGCCGCTCGCAGCGGGCGGGCAACAGTGCCTCCTATTGGCAGGCCTATCGCCGCTTCGACGAGGACGGGACGAGCGACATAGATATCGCTTTCGTCGACCGCAATCGCCGCTTCGCGGGGCCGATGGATGCGGTGGCGAGCGTCGATACGCTCTGCCTCAACCGCGACCTGCCGGAACAGCTGCCCTTCGGCGGCGGCCATCCTTTCCTGCAGCTGGCTTCGGGCCATGAGGCGGTCGCCGGCGTCGAAGCGCTGATCCCGCCGACCCCTTCCGTCCGCATGAACGATCAGGGCGGCCGCAACTGGCGGCTCGTGTCGCACCTGCTGCTCAATCATCTCTCCTTGTTCGACAAAGACGGCGCGGCGCTGAAGGATATCCTGTCGCTCTACGCCTTCCGCGACAGCCCGGAAACCAAACAGCTCGTCGATGCGCTGATCCGCATCAAGGCCGGCAATTCGACGGCACGGCTCGGCAGCGGTGGCATGGTGCCCGGCACCGAGATCGCGCTGGAATTCGATCCCGCCGCCATCGACCGGCCATCCGCCTTCCTGTTCGGCGCGGTGCTCGACCGTTTCTTCAGCCTCTACACCTCGGTCAACAGCTTCACCCGGCTGACCGTGTCGATGAAGGGGCAATCAAAACCCATCGCCACCTGGCCGGCACGCGCCGCCGAGCGGCCATTGCTCTGACGAAAGGATTACGAACCGATCATGGACCTTGCCACCCGCAAGCCTGACGCACCATCCGGTGTCTTGTCTGGTGCCCCAGCGAACGCTCTCTCCGACCTGCTCGAACGCAACCCGGGCCGCTTCGAACCGGTGACGGCATTTCGCGTGGCGCAGGCGGCGGTCTCTGAATATCCAGGGCTGGAGCTGGATGTCTCATCCCATGTCGGCGTCTCTCCCGCACCGCTCGCGGTCAACGGCTTCAAGCGGAACGGCATGCGCGCGTCGGTCAAGAGCGCGCTTGCCGGCCTGATCGGCCCGCTCGGCTCCATGCCATCCGCTTATAACGAAATCATCCTTCGCGAAGAGCGCAACAGGTCGAAGGCTCTGGCAAGCTTCTTCGATCTTTTCAGCGCCCGCATGACCGAGCTGTTCGTCGATGCCTGCGAGAAATATCGCATCGCACGCCGGCTGCGCTGGAACGGCAACCGCAAGGACAATGCCTTCATCACGACCCTCCTTGCCCTGACCGGTTTTGGTACCAAAGGCCTGAGCGAACGAAGCGGCGTCGATGACGATCTCGTCTTGCGCTTCTCCGGCTTTTTTGCCGCCCGCAATCGCAATGCGGCGAACCTGCGCGCGATGCTTGAGGAATTCAGCGGTCTGCCGATCGAAGTCGAGCTCTTTCGCGGCCGCTGGCTCACCATTCCGCAGGAGGAGCGCAGCCGTCTGGGCCAGCCGCGCGGCGTCCAACTCGGTATCAATGCCACCGCCGGCGCCGCTATCCGCGATTTCAGCGGCGGTTTCCGCATCGTCATCGGTCCACTCGGGTACGCCGATTATTTGTCCCTCGCGCCCGGCGGTCGCAACATCACCGAACTCTTCGCACTCACGCGGCTTTATGTCGGTTCCGCTCTCGACTTCGATATTCAGGTCATCCTCAGGAAGGACGATGTCCCGTTCTGCCAGCTTGGCGGCGAAAAGGCCGGCGACCCGCCGCGCCTCGGCTGGAACAGCTGGGCGCGCGTCGCCCCGGCCGCGAAAGACAGCGGCGATGCGGTGATCGTCGAACGCCCGCGACACTTGGAAGGAGGCGGACATGCGGCTTGAACTGCGTCAGATCGATGGTGACGATACGTCGCCAGCGGCAAGGAAATGGTACTTCGAACGCGGCCGACGCACGCTCGGGCGAGCGCCGGATTGCGATTGGCGGCTGCCGGAGGACCAGCGCTCGGTTTCCAAATTCCATTGCACGATCGAACGGGATCGCGACGGTTTCCTGCTGCATGATCAGAGCGCCAACGGATCGAAGGTCGATGGCCATATCGTCCATGAAGGAGAATCGGCAAGGCTCGCCGACCAGTCGATGGTCGAGGTCGGAAATCTGGCTTTCAAGGTCCGCATCTCCGGCGAACGGGATGAAGATCTGGAGGATCCCGATGCCGGGCTCCTGCTCAGCGACGAATCCCTGACCATCTCCGCCATCCTGGCGGATATCGCACCTGGAGGCCGCGCTGCCGGCGGCATTCTCGGCGAGCGCGTCGCGGAGGACTGGTCGATACTGGTCGCGACCGAGAAGGAGGGCTCCGGCTCATCCCGCAATGTCGAAATCGGCTGGAACGGCCCGCCCGAAATCGGGTCCGCCACCAACTTCCTTCCGGACGACTGGAATGCAGACGAAGGGTCTGACTACGGGAGCCGTCTGGAACATGGATCGGCCACCCATGTGTCCGCACCGGCACTGCGTGTCCGCCCCGTGGAGACATTGGAAACCGTCAACGACAATATACCTCCGCCCGAGCCGTTGATCGATGATTTCCCGCGCCTCTCGATCGGCCGGACCGGCGAGCTTGCGGAGAGGCTGGAGCCATTGCTCGGCCGGCTCGATGAAGCCTTGGAAAACGCCTTTGCCATCTTCGATATGGAGCCCCCGCTACCATCTTCGGAGCCGGATATCTTTGGCCGCGGCCGCGAGGAGGCGCTCATCATCCGCGCCGAGGCCCTGCTTGACCGGCAGATGAGGCTCAATGCGGCGCTGGAAGAGCTTGTGCGGGAAGCCGGGCGGCAGATGGAACCGCGCGTCCTGGAAGCCCGGATCGATGCCGGGTCTCGCGGCCTTCGCTTCGGTTCCCGCGATCGGGACTATTGGCAGGCTTACAAGGCGCAATTCGAAAAGAACGGCAGGACGCAATCGATCCGCGAGGTCTTTCGCGACGCAATGATGCGGGCGGCGGACAGCGGACAGCGCGAGGCCATGCCGAAAGGACGAAAGGGAAACGGCCGATATGAGGAATGAAAACCGGGTCGCCTGGAGCGAAGGCATGTTCCTGCGCGTGCAGCACTTCCAGCAGGCGGATCGCTGGACGGAAAGGCTGGTCCGCACCACCACGCGCGGGCTCGCCCCCTATCCCTGGGGTGTGTCCGAAATCGGCATCGACCGCAGCGCACTGGCGATCGGCCAGTTCGCTCTTTCCAACCTGCGTGGCATGATGCCGGACGGCACACCTTTCGAGGCCCCGATCGATGCCGATCTGCCGCCGCCGCTCGACCTCGACGAGAACACCAAGAACGCCATCGTCTATCTTGCCCTTCCCGCCCGCCAGCCCGGCAAAGCCGATGTGACGCTGAACGGCGGCGCAAAGCTCAACAGCGTCCGCCTCGTCGCCTCGCTTTACGAAGCACCCGATGCCAATGTCGAGACGGATTTCATGGCGCCGATCGATGTCGGCCGGCTCAGCATGCGTTATCTCAAAACCGGCGACGAACTCAGCGGATACGAGCTCGTCGGCCTCGCCCGGATTATCGAGGTGCGCTCCGACCGCGCCGTCATCCTCGATCCGGAATTCATCGCGCCGAGCCTCAACTGCGCGGCCGAGGCGCGCCTCACAGAGCTGATGACCGAACTGCTTGGCATCGTCCGCCACCGTGCGGAGGCGATCGCCGAAAGGATCGGCGATCCCACCATCCGCGGCACGGCGGAGGTCGGCGACTATTTCCTGCTGCAGATCCTCAATCGCGCCGATCCGATGCTGAAACATATCCTTTCCAATGCGACGCGCATCCATCCGATCGAATTCTACGAGACCTGCATCCAGCTTGCCGGCGAGCTCGCGACCTTTACGACCGAGCGGAAGCGAGCGACCGATTTTCCGCCCTACCGGCATGACGACCTGAAGGCGACCTTCGCAGCCGTCTTCGACGACCTGCGCGCATCGCTCTCCGCGGTTCTCGAACAGGCGGCCGTTGCAATCGAACTTGCCGAGCGCCGCCATGGCGTGCGCGTCGGCACGATCAACGATCGCTCGCTGCTCAAGGATGCCGGTTTCGTGCTGGCGGTGCGGGCAGAAATGTCGGCCGAGGATGTTCGCCGGAAACTGCCGGCCCAAATCAAGGTCGGTCCAGTGGAACGCATTGCCGATCTCGTCAACGTGGCACTGCCCGGTATTCCCGTCCGGCCGCTGCCGGTCCTGCCGCGCCAGCTGCCTTACCGATCCGGCACGATCTACTTCGAACTCGACACCAAGAATCCTCTCTGGAAGCAACTCGACACCTCGGGCGCCATCGCCATGCATCTTGCCGGCGATTTCCCGGGCCTCGAAATGGAACTGTGGGCCCTTAGAGAATGAAGAACGAACCCGCATCCGCCTGGCAGAACCTGCCAACCATCGTCGAACTCACCGAGGACGGCGTCAAAAAAAAGCAATCCGCCCGAAAGATGGCAGAAATGCTGGACGACGTCCTCGAGTTCTCGGAAAGCCCCTCGGGCAAGGACCTGCAGCAGGCACCTCCCCGCAAGGGAGGCTGGTCGGTCGAGACGCTGGTCAGGGATTTTCGTTTCGGAGGGGAGGAAGTGCCGACCCTGGTGCGTTCGGCGGCTCCGCTGCTCAACCTGGCCCACGCGCTGCGCCACGCCGAGGAGCAACCGGACATCGATCAGCTCCGCAAGATCGCGGTCGAGGCCATCGGGCGTTACGAACGCGATCTGGCCAGCGCTCGCATCAGTCCGGACCGGGCCCGCGCCGCCCACTATGTCGTCTGCGCCACCGTGGACGACGTGGTCCTGAGCAAGCCCTGGGGCGTGCGCGCCGGCTGGGCGCGCTCCGGCCTCGTCTCCACCTTCCACATGGACGTGACCGGCGGCGACCGGGTGTTCGACCTGCTCGACCATTTCCATCAAAGCCCCGGCGCCAACAAGGATCTGCTGCTTCTCATCTATCTCAGCCTGTCGCTTGCCTTCGAAGGCCGCACCCGGGTTTCGCCGCGCGGCAGCCTCGAACTCGGTCGCATCCGCGACAGCCTCTACAAGACGCTGCTTAGCCAGTATGGTGTCTTCGAGCGGGAGCTGTCGCCCCATTGGAAAGGTGTTTCGACCCGCCACAAGCCGTTGCGCACCGCCGTGGCGCTCTGGACGCTGCTCTCCATCCTCGCGCTCGCCTTCGCGCTCGGTTATCTCTTCTTCACCCTGTCGCTCAACAGCGCCTCCGACGGAACGTTCCAGCGCCTGGCCAGCCTGCCGCCGCGCGAGACGCCGAGCGTGCTGATCAAGGTGCCAACGCAGTCGCCTGGACCGGACCAGCCCGTCGTCGAGGTCAAGCCCGCGCCGGTCGAGCCCCCGCCGAAGCAGCCAGCGCCGCCGAGCCGCCTCGACAATCTCCTCGCCTTCCTCCAGCCGGAGGTGGAAAAGAAGCTCGTGACGCTGTCGGATTCGAACGGCCGACTGCTGGTGCGGATCAACAATTCCGGTCTCTTCAATACCGGCAGCGCCGAAGTCAGCACGAAGTTCCACGATCTCATCCAGCGGATCGGCAGCGCCCTCGCCGCGGAAAAATTCCGTGCCGTCGTCGTCGGTTATACCGACAACGTACCGATCCGCACTGTCCAGTTCCCTTCGAACTGGCATCTGTCCGAAGCGCGCGCCAAGGCGGTCGGCGACATTCTGGCCTCCTATGCCGGGCCGGATGCGATCCTGACCGAAGGCCGCGCCGACAGCGATCCGATCGCCGACAACAGCAAGCCCGAAGGGCGCGAGATGAACCGCCGTACGGAAATCCTGGTCCTCACGGATTCCACAGAAAGACTGAGCGACGCGGGCCTCAAGGTGCCGCCGGTTCAGGCTGAAAGGCCGAAGCCCGAAATCCCGCCGGCAGCCGGAGGAGCGGCACGATGAACCCGTTAGGTTTCTTCTATACGCTGCGCTCCTATGTGGAGGCCTATGCGGGCCTTATCGGGCGCCGCTTCATCTCCGTCATCTGGGTGGCGGCAATCTGCGTCGTCATCTGGTTCTACGGATATCTGGCCGCCTATGGGAATTTCAAGCCGCTGGCCAGCGTCAATTCCCGCCTGCTTCTGATCGGCGTGGTCATTGCCGTCTGGCTCGGCTATCTCATCTTCACGGTCATCCGCGACCGCCGCCGCGACAAGCAGCTGGTCGAGAGCATCGAGCGCGATGGGCAGGCGGAGGCCGCCGCCAACCAACAGGCGGAGGTGGGTGAAATCCACAACCGCCTGAAGGAAGCATTGCAGCTCCTGCGGCGCATCACCCGCAAGCGTTTCGGCTATATCTACGAACTCCCCTGGTACGTGATCTTCGGCGCGCCCGGTTCCGGCAAGACCACCGCTCTCACCAATTCCGGCCTGAAATTCCCGCTGGGCGATGCCCTGAGCAGCAATTCCGTCCAGGGCATCGGCGGCACCCGCAATTGCAATTGGTGGTTCACCGACGAAGCGATCCTGATTGACACCGCCGGTCGCTACACGACCCAGGACGATCTGGACGGCACCGCCAAGGCCGGCTGGGAAGGCTTCCTCGGGCTGCTGCGCAAATACCGGCGTTCACAGCCGATCAATGGCGCTCTGCTGACACTTTCGATCGGCGATCTGCTGACCCGCGACGCGGAAGCGCAGCGGGAGGAGATCAGGGCAATCCGCCAGCGGCTTTCGGAACTCGACGAACACCTGCAGGCCCGCGTTCCGGTCTATCTCGTGCTGACCAAGGCAGACCTCCTCACCGGTTTCGTGGAATTCTTCGACGGGTTCAGCAAGACCGATCGCGAACAGGTCTGGGGCACGACATTCGGCCTGGAGGAGAGTTACACGGCCGCCAGATTGCCGGACCGTTTCCTCGAGGAATTCGCCCTATTGCAGGAACGCGTCGGCGCCATGCTGATCGAGCGTCTTCAACAGGAGCCGAATCCGGAGCTGCGAGGCCGCATCTTCCGTTTCCCCGCGGAACTCGCCGCGCTGAAGGAGCGGCTGCACGAGGTGATGACGGAGCTTTGCTCCGGTTCCAAGCTGGTCGAACCGCCAATGCTGCGCGGCATCTATTTTGCCTCCGGCACGCAGGCCGAAGAGACAAGCCTGCCTTCAGCGGCACGGCCGCGCCGCAGCTATTTCCTGTCGCGGCTCTTCAAGGACGTCATTTTCGACGAGGCGTCCCTGGTCGCCCGCGACAAGCGGCTTTCCCGCCGACAGGTGTTTTTCCGCCGCACGGCCTATGCCGCCGCGGTTCTGGCGCTGGCCGTCGTGCTCACCAGCTGGACCGCCACCTATTTCCAGAATGCCGCAGCACTTGCCAGCGCCGAGCGGCGCATCGACGCCTATGAAGAGCTGGCGCGGGGGGTGCCCGTCCGTGACGTGACGGATAGCGATTTCCTTCGCGTGCTCCCGGCACTCGACAATCTCGCCGCCGTCACCAGCGAGTTTTCGCGAACCCGCGTGTGGCCGGTCGGCTTCGGCCTCGACCAGGAAAACAAGGTGGCCGGCCGACAGCGCGACGCTTACCAGCGCGCCTTGAACGCGCTGCTTCTGCCCCGCATGCTCGTTCAGCTACAGAGGGAAATGACCGAGAGCAAGGAGCGGGCGGCGACCTTCGACGCCCTCAAGCTCTACGGCATGCTTGGCGGGCTGGGCCCGATGGATGCGGATTTCGTTTCACTGGAAGCGGAAGAAATGTTCGCCAGGCTTTATCCCGGCGAAGGTCGATCAGCGGCGCGGCAGGCGCTGATTACGCATGCCGGCACCATGGCGCGTGGGTCGCTCCCACCGATCGAACTCGACAGCGCCCTGATCGCCAAGGCCCGCGAGACAATCCGCTCCCAGAGCGTCCCGAGCCGGGCCTACGATATTCTCGCCGGTGACCGTCAGTCGCGCTCGCTGCCTGCCTGGACGCCCGCCGGTGCGCTGGGCCCGCTCGGCGAACAGGCATTCGAACGCCTATCCAAGGCACCGATAGGGGAAGGCGTGCCCGGGCTCTTTTCCAGCACAGGCTACCGGCAGGTCGTTCTGCCGAAGATTACCGATGCGGCCCGCGCGGCGCTCGAGGAACATTGGGTGCGCGGTGAGGCCAACGCGGTCGGCTTGACCGTCGATACCGTCGCCCAGGCCGCGTTGCAGCTCTACTTCGACAATTTCGAACAGCGCTGGACAGGGCTGCTGGCGGACCTCAGGGTCAAGCCGTCGCAGACGATCGGCAATGCGGCCGAGACGACCCGCATCCTCGCAGGCGAGCCGAACCCGGTGGAAAGTATCGCCAAGTCCATCGCCGCGGCGACCGATCTTCGTCGGCCCGGTGCCGAGGTTGCGTCTGCTGCGAATGACAGCCTGCCCGCCTCGACTACCGCGCTTGCGAGCGCTGCGAACGCGCCCGACCCGTTCGCACCGCTGCGCGCCGCGCTCGAACCGCCCCAATCCGATCCGTTGTCCACCGCCCAGCTGCCGGCCGGTCAGGCGCAGGACGCACCCAAATCTCAGGTCGCTCAGCTGAAACCGGTCCTGCAAAAAGTGCATGAGCAGCTATCGCGTGCCGCGACTTCCACCGCCGAAGTGGCAAAGGTCTTTGATGTCGACAGTCAGCTGACCAACGCCAACCAGGATCTGCTGCAGCAGGCGCGTCGCCTGCCGGCGCCCGTCGATACCTGGATGGCCGGGCTTGCCGCGGATGTCGGTTCGCTGGCGGTCAAGTCCGCCCGCACCCGCATCAGCAATGCATGGACCGCCGAGGGTGCCAATTTCTGCTCCAGCGTGGTCACCGGCCGCTACCCCTTCGACCGGGAATCGCCGCGCGATGTCGCGATGAGCGATTTTGTCCGCCTGTTCGGTCCGAAGGGTCTGTTCAAGACCTTCTTCAACGACAGGCTCGCCGCTTTTGTCGATACCAGCTCCTCGCCCTGGGGCTGGAAAGGTACCTTCGGCTCCGCCAGCATTCCGAGCGAGGCGATCGCCCAATTCGAGAATGCCGACAAGATCAACCGTGCCTTCTTTTCCGCAGACAGCGAGACACCGTCGGTCGCCATCAACATCAAGCCCGTCTCGCTGACCGATAGCGCCAATGCCGTCATGCTGGAGATCGAAGGAGAGCGCGTCGTCTATTTCCATGGACCGATCCAGTCGAAATCCATCACCTGGCCCTCGACCGGACCGAGCAACGCTTCGCGTATCGCCTTCCAGCCAGGAGGCTGGCAGGAGGCAATGACGGAAAACGGCGACTGGTCGCCTTTCAGGCTCTTCGATGGTGCCAATATCGCCATGCAGGGCGACGACCTCTTCCGCGCCCGGTTCCAGCAGAATGGACGGACGGCGGAATTCGACGTGCAGTTCGGCTCCGTCCTGAACCCGTTCCGCCTGGAGGCCCTCAATGCCTTCTCCTGCCCCACGCAATTCTGATCGGCACGCCATGAACGAACGCGCGACGCTGGGCCAGACTTCGTCAGACGCTGACCGTATCGGCTTCTTCGGCAAGCTGCCGACCCATGGCGATTTCGTTTGGACCGGACTGGGGCGAAAACTGCACGGCGCGATCGATGCCTGGCTGCAATCCAGTCTTGAGGCCATCCAGGCGGAGTTCGGCAGCCAGTGGGAACGCCGATTCAGATCCATGCCGTCCTGGCGTTTCATCGTCGAGCAGGACCTCTGGGTACCGGCCACCGTCGCCGGTGTCATCGTGCCGAGCCTCGACCGCGTCGGCCGCAGCTTTCCGCTTGTGGTTGCCGCCCAGCTTCACGGGTTTTCCGGAGATCCGCGCCGCCTTTGCCTCGATGATACGTGGTTCGTTGCAACCGAGGGACTGGCCGAGACGTCAGCTCGCCGCGATTTCGACATCGACACCTTCACGGCGAGCCTGAAACAGCTAAGACCGCCAAGGCCCGGTCAGTTCGATGACGGGGTGAAGCAAAACAGCTTCACGCTGCCGGGAACGTTCTGGTGGCGAATGAATTCGCAAGACCGGCGAATGAAGGGGTTCCGCGTCAGCGGCGCTCCCGGCCCGTCGGATTTCCTGAGGCTGTTTGCCGAAGACACCGTCAGGGAGGCGGAGCAACCTGGAGCCGCCGCCCGCCGACAACAGGCGACGGCTGAAGCTCCCGGACATTTGAAGCTTCTCCACAGCTATGCCAGCCATCCCGGAACCCGCCTGTCTGTCAACGCCGACACCGTCTTCATCTCCTCAGTACCGTCGATGTTCGCGATTGTGGATGGGGTTGGCGATGGGAATAGCGCGGTCGAAGCCAGCAAGATCGCCGCCGGCATGTTGGGGGACGCGGCGTCCCAGGAGACGATCGAGGCTCTCGTCCGGGAAATCAAGGGAAAGCTCGGCCAGGCCCATGGAGTGCTGCAATCCGGCCACCTCACCTCGGAGCGATCGGCGCCCTCGGCGAGCATCGTCGTTCTGGCATCGCTGCATGAGAGTTTTGCGGTTCTGTGGGCAGGAGATGCCCGCTGCTATCTGTTGCGCGACGGCATGATGCGTTGCCTCACGCGCGACCACACCAAAATCGGTCTCAGGCGCTCGCTGGCGAGAGGGATCGGCCTGAAAGGCCAACTGGTACCCGATGTTGTCTCGGGCCGATTGCATCCCGGCGACCGGTTCCTGCTCTGCAGCAGTCCCATGCCCCAGGTCCTGTCCGAACGCAGCATCGCGAACATCATGCTCTCGACAGAACTCGGCAAGGTTTCCGCCGTGCTGGCACAGGAAGCCCTGATCGGAAATTGCCGGGAAAACCTCAGCGTCACGGTTGTTGACGTGAAGGCCGATCGTGGATGATCATCCCGAAAACGCAGATCTTGAAGAGGTCGCGCGCAAATTTGCAGCGCTCTGGCAGGCGCTCGCCGCCGCCGGAGGCAGCGTCCGCGACCCAGCATGGCGCCGCTCTCTGATCGATCAGGTCCGCAACGCCCTCGATAGGGGCGAAGACCGCCTCGCCGGCCACGATGTCACGATCGTCGCCAATACTTTCGTACTCGAAGCCGTGGTCCACGAGGGCACGTCGACACGGATCCATCGCGCCCGTCATCGCGACCTCGATAGCCTGCATGCCATCAAGACGCTCCGCCCCGACCAGGCAGACGACCCAGTCGCGCGAGAACTCCTGCTGCGCGAGGCGAGAGTCGGCGGCGCCATCCGCCACCCGAACGTGGCCGCCACGGAGACACTACTGCGGCTTGCCGACGGCCGGCCGGCCCTGGTCCTTGAATGGATCGACCACAGCCTCGCCGATCTTGTCGGGGAGACACCGCTCTCGGTCGACGACATCACGCATATCACCGCCGCCATCTTGAAAGGGCTCGACGCGATCCATGCCGCCGGCTTCGTTCATGGCGACCTTTCGCTCTCCAATCTTCGTTGTCGCGACGGTGATCTTTTACGACTGAAGATCGGCGATTTCGGCATCGCGCTGGAAACGGGGCGGCGTCATCGGGATCTCGACATCGCCTTTGCCGGCCGCCCGCAATTCGCGCCCCCGGAACAGTTGGCGGGACTGGCCCTTGACGGCCGTTCCGATCTCCACGCAGCGGGCCTTATTCTGTCGACGCTTCTCGATCATTGCCGGGAGGCTGGCGCGATGGTGGAGTGGTTGCGCCAGCTCGCTGCGGAACTGGCGCGTCCGGAACCGCAGGAGAGGCCCGAAAACGCGAAAGCCGCCCTGCATCTGCTGGGCGGCCTTGGCAAAGAAAACCGGAGTTAGGGTCAGTTGCTGCCGGGCAGCGGCGCGGCGGCCGTCGGCGCGCTCTTCTGATAGATCGTGAAGAGCTTGGCGAAATCCACCAGGCCCGAATTGCTGGCATAGAGAATGTCGCCGTCCGCCATCTTGAACCGCTGCATCAGCGACAGGTTGGCGACGTCCTTCATGTCCACGCGGTAGATGACCGGCTTGGTCGTCATCACGGCCGTGCCGGGGTTCTTGGCAGCGTTTGCCACCGTAACCTGGCTGTAGACCGGCTGGTTACGCACCACATAGAAATTGCTGGCGTCGGCCCGGTCGTCGAGCAGCCCGCCCGCACGGCTGAATGCCTGCATCAGGGTAAGCTTGCCGGGCTCGAACTCGAACTCCCCGACGCTCTTGAACGCCCCGAAAGCCGTAAACGAGGGCGCATCCTTGCCGATATAGACCTGGTCTTCCGGCAGGAGGTGGATGTTCTGGCGATCCTCGTTGAGCACCCGTTCGAGCGGCGCGCTGGCCCTCTGCTTGCCGCGAATGACGGTCACGGTCGCGGCAGTCGGCGCCGAGGAGGCCCCGCCTGCGAGAGCGATGGCGTCGAGAACACGCTCCTTGCGTGCGGTGAGCGGAAACCGGCCAGCCGCGCGGACATCGCCATTGACCGTGAAGCCGGTCGTGGGCTTTTCGACCACGGAGACCACCGCCTGCGGGTTGACTGCCGAACCCTTCAGGCCGGATGCGATCCGCGCCTGCAGCGCCTCCGGCGAGGATTCCAGCACACGCTGCTTTCCGACAAAGGGCAGGGTCACGGTGCCGGCGGAATCGACGGTGAAGCGCCCCAGATTCAGCGTCTTGCTCTGGGTCGAGGAGAACATGCCTTCCTCGCCGGTATCGAGGATGGTGACCTCGATGACGTCGCCGCGGCGCAGCCGGCTATCCGCAAAACCTGTTGAGCGCAGGACGCTCAGGCCTTGATCGGTCGCGGAATAACCAAGCGGAGCAGGGTTGAACGGTTCCATCGGCGCATTCGCCAGCCGCACGACGGGAATCTTCTGGCCGGTCTGGGGATCCGTCGCGTCGTAGAACCTGCCCGCTGTCGGGCCGTCCGACGGTGCGGCGCAGGCGCTGAGAAACGCAACAAAGACGCAAGGGGCAAGCTTCCGCATCCCGTATCCTTTTGGAAAAGCCTCGTTTCCTTGACAAGTATCAAGTCGATGCCTCACCGCAATACGAACCGGGCACAAAAAAGCCATTATGACAGCTTGGGGGCGAGTACCTGTGGTTGATGTGCAACTCTACCCCCGCTGGTCGGCCTGTCCGATCCCGAACCAGCCTTGATAATTGCCCCCAATCGGCCTCGCTTGGTGCGCTTACAAGCGAGGAATTTGCGACGGGCGGCACCCTGATTCGGCCCGAAGTTTCGCGCGAAGCTCGGCCGATGCCCCCGACTTCAATAGCCGGATGCTCGGCTCATCAGAGATGGCCATTGGCCGAGCGTTTCGGTCAATTTTACCCGGTCTTGCGGAGCGAGCCGCGGCAGGCCGGGAACCCGCACTTCGCCGACCGAAACGCCAAGCTCTATTTCCACGGCTTCCTTGACGACCGTAACGTTTGCGCCGTTGCGGTATTGCGTGCGCATCCGCTCGAAGGGCTCGATGATGTCAATCATCCGGCGAGCCTCCTGATAATCTCCAGCCTCAAGTGCGGCATGAATCGCCAGCGAAATTTGGGGCGCGACATTGACGAGACCGGAGGTGAACCCGCGGGCGCCGGCAGCGGTGAAGGCTGGCGCCCAGCTTTCCGCCAGACCGCAAATGAACAGCGCGTTGCCGGCAGCGGATGCCGCGACGGCCCGAGATAAAAGCAGGATGTCGGTCGTCGCGAACTTGATGCCGGCGATGTTCGGGTGAGCCGCGAGCCGTAGCAGGTCGTCAAGGCTGAAACCGTCGGCCCTGACGTAAGCGACCATCGGCAGCAAGGAGGCATCGGCGAGATTGCGGAAATAGTCGATCTGGGCGGCGGGTGCCGCGAAAGGATCGACCGGCTGATGCGACATGACGGCGGACGCACCGATCGTCTTCGCCGTCCTTGCCATGGCAATCGCCTCTCGCAACGAGCGCCCTACGGCAGCCGTCACCGGCGCTTTGCCATCGACGCCCGCCACTGCCGCTTCGGTGACGACCGTGATTTCCGCCGGAGTGAGCGCATAAAATTCACCGGTATTGCCGGCCGCGACGATATTGTGGATGCCGGCTTTCGCCACCCGCCCGTAAATCGCACGGGTGACACCGATGTCGACCTCGCCATCCGCTCCGTAGGCGGTGATCGGTACGCCGGAAATGCCGGTCAGGATTTCGCGGAATGTCAGGATATCCATAAGCTTTTCCTCAGATTGCGAAGCGATGAACAGGCGTGCCGCAGACCCCCGGCTCGAAGGCGTAGATCGTGCCGTCTTCGAAAGTACCGTTGTTGTCGGTCGAGAGCGTGGTCACGTAGAGAGTAGCGAGATCGGGTCCGCCGAAGCAGGGCATGCTCGGCCCCTTGGCGGGCATCAGATAGGCCTCGACAACCGTTCCATCCGGCGAGATGCGGTTGAGCCGTCCCCCCTGCTGGCCGGCGATCCAATAGAACCCGTCGGCATCCACGGCGGCCCCGTCCGGCCGTCCTTCCTCCGGTGTGAAGTCATGCAGGCGGCGAGGACGGCCTGTGACGCCGTGCGCCGGATCGAAATCGAAGATCTGCGCGTAGAGCCCACTGCTGTCGGAATGGTACATCGTCCGCCCATCCGGGCTCCAGGCGATACCATTGGAGGTCATCAGGTCGCCATCGATCACCGTGTCGAACGACCCGTCCGGCTTCACCCGGTAAAGGCGGCCATTGCCCGTCTGCGGTATCGCCTCGTCGCGGGTACCGACCCAGAAGCAGCCGTCCGGCCCGGCCTTTCCGTCGTTGAGCCGACTGTCCGGCCGCCCGCCGTCCGGGTTGCAAAGCAGTTTCATCGAACCTGTTTGAGGGTTCAGCAGGTATACGCCGCTTTCCAGCGCCACCGCGACTTCGCCATTCTCACAAAGAGCCAGGCAGCCGATCTTCGCCGGCATCTCGAACCGATTAACGGCGCCGCCGGCCCGCAGGCAGATTGCCGCGGGCGCGAGGATATCGACGAACCAGAGATCGCCGGTGCGCGCGTCCCAGGTAGGGGATTCTCCGACCTTAAGGGGAAAGTCGATGACGCGGCGAACCTTCGGTGTGATGATCTTTGTTTCGCTCATCGCGCAGCCTCCGTGAATACGATCAGTCCGTTCTCGTCCCGGAGCCGGATTGTCCCGTCGTGCTGAGGATCGCAGAAACCTCCGCCCTGGAAGAATGCGGCAACCGGGCTCTCATCCACCGGCTCGAGGCGCAGATGATCGCGCGAGAAATCCTGTGGCCGGTAGCCGAGCCGCTCGGCAAGTTCATCCTTCCACCAGCCGACGTCGTTGCGCGACATGCCGTAGACGACCGCAGCAGCGATGTCGGGATGGGTGAGACCGATCTTCACGAGCTGGAACAGGTCGCGCGGGCTGATCCAGATCGCCGCCGCCCGTTCGCTGTTCGGATAGGGACCGGCATTGCCGATGCGGATCGACAGCGTGCGGATATCCGCCTTGTCGTAATAAAACCCGGCGACCATCTCGCCCCAGCATTTCGACAGGCCGTAGCGGGTGTCGGGCCGCGGCACGTCGAGGGGCGTGATCGTCTGCGAACGGGGATAGAAGCCGGTCGCGTGGTTGCTGGACGCAAAGACGACCCGCTTCGTGCCGTTGGCCCGGGCGGCATCGTACAGATTGTACGTGCCAAGAATATTGCCCTGCAGCATGTCGCCGATATCGGCCTCGCGGGGAAGCCCGCCGAGGTGAATGACGCCGTCCATGCCCTCGAGTGCGGCACGCATGGCGCTTGCATCCGCGAGGTCGCCCTCGAAGAAGCTTTCGTTCGACGCGAGTTCTTCCGCCG
Organism: Neorhizobium sp. T25_27; assembly: GCF_002968565.1. Taxonomy (NCBI): domain Bacteria; kingdom Pseudomonadati; phylum Pseudomonadota; class Alphaproteobacteria; order Hyphomicrobiales; family Rhizobiaceae; genus Neorhizobium; species Neorhizobium sp. T25_27. The sequence goes on along the minus strand of NZ_PVBJ01000010.1, from coordinate 154,887 downwards.
GCCTGATGTCGATCAGCCTGATATGCTCCGCCTCGAGGCGCAGAAATCCCCGAAGCTGCGTGGCGATATTGCCCGCGCCACCCGTTATCGCAATCCGTTTCAACACCCCTCCTCGCGATGCCTCGCATCGCATGAAATCGAAGGTCTCCTAGCCTCCCACGCCCTGGAACATGCGGGCGCGTGCATTCAGTATATGGTTCTTCATGGCGTCATGGGCCGCCGTTTCCCGCCGTGCCAGGATCGCCTCCACGATCGCCTGATGCTCGTCCTGCACGTGCCGCACATGCAGCGGCGTCCGCTTCAGGCTGAGGCTGCGGGTCACCGACATGCCGATCGAAAAATGTGGCCTGAACCAATCGCGGACAGTGACATGGAACTGGTTACCGGTCGCCGCGGCGATGGCGTCGTGCAGGTACTGGTCCTCTTCCGCACCGAGTTCGCCGATTTCCAGACAGTGTTCGAGGGCAGCAAGCGCCGCAAGGATACGGATCCTGTCATTGGCCTGCCAGTTGCGGGCCGCCAGTTCTGCCGCTTCCGCCTCAAGTCCGGCGCGGAACTCGAAGAACCGTTGCACATCGGCAAGCGATCCGACCGGCACCTGCCTCAGCACCGACGAATCCGGCCGCTGCCGCACATAGGAGCCGGATCCCTTGCGAGACACGATCAACTGATCCCTGCGAAGCCGCTCCAGGGCTTCGCGCACCACGGGCCGGGATGCCCCGAACAGAACTGCAAGGTTCGGCTCGGAGGGAAGGCGCTCGTTGATGGGAAAACGGCCGTCGGCGATCATGCCTACGATCTTCTCGTAGATGATGTCGCTGAAACGAGGTTCCGCCTTGGCGGCCGCTATCACGCCCGACTGGTTCATCACCGTCCCTTTTCACGTCTCCATGCGCGAAACGCCTGCTCGGCTTCGGCTTCCGGCGGATAAAGCCCGAAGATGCCCTCGCCCGCCCTCACACGCTCTTCGGCGAAATCCTCGAAAACGGTCTGCTCGAAGGTTCCAGCCCCGACAAGGCGCGGAGCGCCCTTGTTGATCTTGTGCACGTTGCGAATGGAGACGTTCCGCAGGCCGTGCTTCAGAAGCACCGACGTCAGCGTGGCTGTCGAGACGCTCTTCAATTTTTGGCGCGAGTCTTCGCTGAAAGTCATGCGTCTCCTCCCTGTCGACATGGCTCTTTTTAACCAGCAGTATTTAACCTGTAAAAATCTGTCAATACTTGTAATCATCTGAAAACCTGCTTATGGTCGTTTTAGCCGATGGGATGGAGGTCCTCGGCGGTCGTGGCGGTAGGGAACCTGTCATCGATCGCCTTTCAGGTCGGCGGTTCATTTGGGAGGAAATTAATGCGCGACGACGAAAATATGTCTTCCGGCGTTACCCGCCGGACGTTCCTCGCAGGCGTTGGCGGGGCGGTTGCCCTGTCAGTTGCGGGCGGCAGCGCCAGCGCGGCTGCGACCAAGGAGGCGCCGCAGCTTGCGGCCCTCGTCAAGGACGGCAAGCTTCCGCCGCTTGCCGAACGTCTTCCGAAGAACCCGATGGTCGTAAAACCCTGGGAAAAGATAGGCACCTACGGCGGCACGTTGCGGCGCGGCCTTCGCGGCTCGTCTGACCATAACGGCATCCTGCGCATGGTCGGCAACCAGGGCCTGGTGCGCTGGAACATGGACTTCACCCAAGCTCTGCCGAATCTCGCCGAGAAGTGGGAAGTCAATGCAGATGCTTCGCAGTTCACCTTCCACCTCTTGAAGGGCGTGAAGTGGTCGGACGGCCATCCGTTCACGGCCGACGACGTGGTGTTCGCCATCGAGGATGTCGTCAAGAACAAGGAACTCTACAGCTCGACGCCGGCGCAGATTTCCGTGGCGGGCAAGCCGGTCGTGGTCGAAAAGATCGACGACTACACCGTCAAGTTCACCTTCGCCGCAGCCAACGCGCTTTATCTGGAAAACCTTGCGACCCCGCTCGGCCAGCATCCGACGCTGTTTGCCAAGCACTACTGCAGCAAGTTCCTGCCGAAATACAACCCGAACCTCGACGCGGACGTGAAAGCGGCCGGTTCATCGAGCTGGCCGGACCTCTTCCGCGCCAAGTGCGGCGACATCGAAATTCCGCAGCGCTGGGGCAATGCCGAGAAGCCGGTGCTCGATCCCTGGATGATCAAGGAGGCCTATTCCGGCGGCGCGACCCGGGTGCTGATGGTTCGCAATCCTTACTTCTGGCAGGTCGATACCGAGGGCAACCAGCTGCCCTATGTCGACGAGCTGAATTTCGGCATCTCGCAGGACGTCGAGTCGCTGATGCTCAACGTCATCTCCGGCAAGATCGACATTCAGGAGCGTCATATCAACTCGCTCGCGAACAAGCCGACGCTGTCGCAGAACATGAAGAAGGGCGATTACCGCCTGCTGTCGCTCGTACCGTCGGCGGCGCAGCAGTGCTCGCTCTACCTCAACATGACCCACAAGGATCCGGTGCTGCGGAAGATCTTTGCAGACAAGTCGTTCCGCCAGGCGCTGTCGATGGGCATCAACCGCCAGGAAATCATCGACATCGTCTACTTCGGGCAGAGCGAGGGCTACCAGACCGGCCCGCGCCCCGGCCACCCGTGGTATCACGAGAAGCTGGCACGGCAGTTCACCGAATTTGCGACGGACAAGGCCAATGCCATGCTCGACAAGGCTGGCCTCGACAAGAAGAATGCCAATGGCATCCGTCTCCGGCCTGACGGCCAGCCGCTCTTCTTCGCGGTCGACGTCATCCCGACGCTCTATCCCGACCTCGTCGACGTGCTGGAACTGGTGAAGGCGCATTGGGTGAAGATCGGTATCAGCATGAAGGTCAACACCATCGAACGCGCGCTCTATTATACGAGAGGCGACGACAACGCCCATGATGCGCAGGTCTGGCCGGGTCCCGGCGGCCTCGACCCGATGCTCGATCCGCGCGACTTCTTCGCCTTCCATCCGCAGGGATCGCGTTACGCCATTCCGTGGACGCTCTGGTACACGTCCAACGGCGCCAAGGGCGAAGAGCCCCCGGAAAGCCAGAAGAAGCGCTTCAAGCTCTATGACGAGGCCCGTTCCACGGCCGATGTCGACAAGCGCGGCGCGATCATGAAGCAGGTCTTCGATATCGCTGCGGAAGAATTCGAAGTCATGGGGATCTGCCTCGCTGTGGGTGGCTTCGGCGTGATCCGCAACAACCTGCGCAACGTTCCGGAAAAACAGCCGGACAGCTGGTCCTGGCCGAACCCTGGCCCTGCCCTGCCGCAGCAGTTCACGTTCACGAGCTGAGCGGCACGAGCTGATTTACTCCAACTGTGCCGCCGCCCGACCGGCGGCGGCACCCTTCCGGTCCCATTGCATCACCTGCCCGAACGATGGTCGAAGGCTTTCGTATTGGCATGCCGTGCAATCCGAATTGCGAGCTTTGCATGCTGAAATTTATCATCAAACGTCTGCTATGGATGATCCCGTCGCTGTTTGCGGTCAGCTTCCTCGCCTTCGTTCTGATCCAGCTTCCGCCGGGCGACTTCGTCACCACCTATATCGCGACGCTTGCCTCTTCCAACGAAGTGGTCGATCAGAACACCGCAGCCGCACTCCGCGAGCGGTTCGGCCTCGACCAGTCCATGCTGGTGCAATACCTGAAATGGATCTGGGGAATTCTTTCCCGCGGTGATTTCGGCATCTCGTTCGAATGGCAGCAACCGGTCTCCGGCCTTATCTGGGAACGCATGGCGCTGACCCTAGTCCTCGCGCTCGCAAGCCTGATCGCCACCTGGGCGATCGCGCTGCCGATCGGCGTCTACTCGGCGGTCAAGAAATATTCGATCGGTGACTATGCATTCACGGCCTTCACGTTCTTCGGCCTGTCGATCCCGTCTTTCCTGTTGGCGCTGGTGCTGATGTATATCGCCGCCGTCGAGTTCGGCGCGGATGTCGGCGGCCTTTTCTCACCGGAATACGAGACGGCGCCTTGGAGCATTGCCAAGACGCTCGACCTTCTGTCGCGTCTGTGGTTGCCGGTGGCGATCCTCGCGGTATCCTCGACTGCGAGCCTGATCCGCGTCATGCGCGCCAACATGCTGGACGAGCTGCCCAAACCTTATGTCACGACCGCCCGTGCCAAGGGGCTCTCGGAGTTCCGGCTGCTGATCAAATACCCGCTGCGCATCGCGCTCAACCCATTCATCTCGACGATCGCCTGGCTTCTGCCCAACCTGATCTCCGGCTCGGTCGTGGTGGCGATCGTGCTCAACCTGCCGACAGCGGCGCCCCTGCTTCTCCAGGCGCTGATGGCGCAGGACATGTATCTCGCAGGCGCCTTCGTGCTCCTGATCTGCGCTCTCACGCTGATCGGCTCGCTGATCAGCGACATCCTGCTTGCGCTGGTCGATCCGCGCATCCGGCTCGAATAGGAGGCCCGAATGGTCGATGCAACCATCCTTAACGATCGCCCCGATCGCGTCGCCGTCGCGGCGCAATGGCAGCTGATCTGGTGGGCCTTCAAGCGGCACAAGCTCGCCATGGCCGCCCTTGTCGTCACCGTCGCGATGTACATTGTCGCGATCTTCCCGGGCTTCTTCGCGATCAACGACCCGATCCTGCAGAACGCCCGTTCAACCTTCCATCCGCCGCAGAGCATTCATTTCCTCGATACGGCCAACGGGTTCAGTTTTGGCCCCTATTATTACGGGATGAAGCTGACGCGCGATCCGAACACGCTTGCCGCCATCTTCGTCAAGGATACCAATACGAAGATTCCGATCCAGTTCTTCGGGCGTGGCTACACCTATTCGGTACTCGGCTTGTTCGAGACCGACATCCACCTCATCGCCACCACCGACAACAGCAAGCCGCTCTATCTCTTCGGCGCCGACCGTCTCGGACGCGACGTCTATAGCCGCACGGTGCAGGGGGCACAGATCTCGCTGTCGATCGGCCTGGTCGGCGTGTTCCTGTCGCTGCTGCTCGGCATCGTGCTCGGCGGCATTTCCGGATATTACGGCGGCCGGATCGACTTCGTCATGCAGCGCGTCATCGATTTCGTGCTGTCGCTGCCGACCATTCCGATCTGGCTGGCGCTCGCCGCGGCATTGCCGCAGGGGTGGCCGGCGGCGCTGCAATACATGATGATCACCATCATCCTGTCGTTCACTGGCTGGGCCCAGCTTGCCCGCGTCGTGCGCGGCCGCTTCCTGTCGCTGCGAACCGAGGAATTTGTCGCCGCCGCTCGTCTCGACGGCGTCTCGGAGGGCCGCATCATCTTCCGCCATATGCTGCCGAGCTTTTCGAGCCATATCATCGCCTCGATGACCTTGGCCGTGCCGGCGATGATCCTGGCGGAGACATCGCTCTCTTTCCTCGGCCTCGGCCTGCAGCCACCGACAGTTTCCTGGGGCGTTCTTCTGCGCGAGGCGCAGAACATCCGCTCCATCGCCACCGCGCCATGGCTGTTCATGCCCGGGCTCGCGGTCGTCATCGCCGTCATGGCACTCAACCTTTTCGGCGACGGTCTGCGTGATGCGGCCGACCCGTACAACAAGTGAGGCGCGGATGACCGATATCCTATCCATCACGCCCCGTCCTTCGATGGCAGCGGGCAAGACGCTGCTCGACGTGAAGAACCTGGTGACGGAGTTTCCACTTCGCACCGGCATCTTCAAGGCGGTCAACGACATCTCGTTTTCGATCGAGCCCGGCAAGACCCTGTGCGTGGTCGGCGAAAGCGGCTCCGGCAAATCCGTCACCGCCCGCTCGATCTTGCAGATCATCGACTCGCCCGGTCGCATCGCCTCCGGTTCGATCATCCTCAACCGCCAGGACGGCACGTCGGTCGACCTGGCGAGGCTTGATCCGCGCAGCAAGGCGATCCGCGCCGTCCGCGGCCGCGACATCGCGATGATCTTCCAGGAGCCGATGTCGTCGCTTTCGCCGGTGCACACCGTCGGCGACCAGATTACCGAGGTGCTGCGGCTGCATTTGAACATGAGCAAGGCGCAGGCCCGCAAGGAAGCGGCCGAACTGCTGCGGCAGGTGGAAATCCCCAATCCGGAACAGGCGCTCGACCGCTACGCCTTCCAGTATTCCGGCGGCATGCGCCAGCGCGCCATGATCGCCATGGCGCTTGCGTGCAAGCCGCAGCTGCTGATCGCCGACGAGCCGACCACCGCGCTCGACGTGACGACCCAGGCGGAAATCCTCGACTTGATCAAGCGCCTGCAGCAGACGACCGGAATGGCGGTGCTGTTCATCACCCACGACATGGGCGTGGTGGCACAGATTGCCGACGACGTGCTGGTCATGCATCACGGCGTCATCAAGGAATACGGGCCGGTCGACCAGATTTTCCATGCGCCGAAGGATCCCTATACGAAGATGCTTATCGGCTCCGTGCTGAAGCTGGAGCAGAAGGCGGAAATCCGCCTCGCCCGACCGCCGCTCGACACGACCGCCGAACCGATCCTCGACATCCGCAACCTGTCCATGCATTTCGGGGAGATGAAGGCGCTGAACGACGTGTCGATCGCTCTCCTGCCCGGCGAGACGCTCGGCATCGTGGGCGAAAGCGGTTCCGGCAAGACGACGCTGGGCCGCTCGATCATGCGGCTCTACGATCCGGCATCCGGCGAGATGCACTACCGCCGCGCCGATGGCAGGGTGGTCGATCTCGCCAGGCTTGAGGGGCGCGAACTGAAAGCCGCCCGTCGCGAGCTGCGCATGGTCTTCCAGGACCCGTTCGGTTCGCTCAACCCGCGCATGACGGTCGCGCAGGTGATCGGCGAGCCGCTGCTGGTCAACGGCCTGTCGAAGGGCAAGGAACTCGACGAGCGGGTCTGCCACCTGATGGATCAGGTCGGCCTCGACCCGGCAGGGCGGGAACGCTACCCGCACGCCTTTTCCGGCGGCCAGCGCCAGCGCATCGGCATCGCGCGGGCGATCACGCTCAATCCGCGCATCATCGTCGCGGACGAGGCGACCTCGGCGCTCGACGTCTCGGTGCGCTTCCAGGTTCTGGATCTCCTGATGCGGCTGCAGGACGAGCTCAAGCTCGCCTACATCTTCATCAGCCACGATATCGGCGTCATTCGCTACATGTGCGACCGGGTCGGCGTCATGTATCGCGGCCGGCTTGTCGAAGTCGGCGAAGCGGACAAGGTCTGCAACAACCCTGATCACCCCTACACGCAGGCATTGATTTCGGCCATCCCCCGGCCGGATCCCCGCGATCGCGATCGCTCCAAGCGGTTCCGGTACATCGAGCCAAGCCCCCATATCGATCCCAGCAACGTCAAGAATAGAAGTTCTGTGCGATGAAGATCACGGGAATCCGCACCTTTCTCATGCATGTGGGCCAGCCGCACCGTTCAAAATGGGCGTCCGACGACGCATCTGCTTCTTCCGGTCCGGGATCGTCCGAACGAGGTTATTTCGGCGGCACCCGCAACTGGCTGTTCCTGAAGATCGATACCGACGAGGGGATTACCGGCATCGGCGAATGCTCCGGCTGGCCGCGCGTCATCGAGACGGCGATCAAGGATCTCGCGCCGCTCCTGATCGGCGAGGACCCGACGCATATCGAAAAGCTGTGGCAGAAGATGATGATCGCCATGATGGGCCACGGCATGCTCGGCACGGTCGGTGGCGGTGCCATGACCGGCATCGACATGGCGCTCTGGGACATCAAGGGCAAGGCGCTCGGCGTGCCCGTCTGGAACCTGCTCGGCGGCAAGGTTCGCGACCATATTCCGATCTATTCGCATGCCAATACCGTGGAACAGGCGCTTGCCGTGAAGAGCCGCGGCATCAAGGCGATCAAATGCGGCGGCGTTTCCGATCCAGTCCGAAAGGTCGCCGCGTTGCGCGAAGCGGTCGGCGACGAAGTGGATATCGCCATCGACCTTCACGGTGCGCCATGGATGACGCCCGCCGATGCCTGCCGGCTGGTGCGCAAGCTCGAACCCTATGAGCTGATGTGGGTGGAAGACCCGATCGCGCCGGAGAACGTAGACGGCTACCGCCGCATCCGCGATGCAGCGCATGTGCCGCTTGCCGCCGGCGAACGCAGCGCCACGATTTTCGGTGAGCGCGAGCTGATCGAGAAGGAACTGGTCGACATCATCCAGCCGGATACCGGACGTGCCGGCGGCATTACCCAGATGAAGAAGATTGCCGCCATGGCGGAGGCGCACCACATCCAGTTCGCGCCGCATTCCGGCTCGCTCGGGCCGGTCGCCGAATATGCCGCTCTGCATTTGATGGCCGCGATCCCGAATGCGTTGATCCTGGAACGCCTCGACGACGACTGGGAGGGACGCAAGAGCGTGATCGTGCCGCATCCGGTCCAGGAAAACGGCTTGATCGTGGTGCCGGACGCGCCGGGACTGGGCTGCGATATCGACGAGGAATTCGTTGCCCGCTACCCGAGCCAGGGCAATCTTTCCCTACAGGTTCAGCCGGATAGCGGCGCCTATGCGCCGGGCACCTGGGGCGAACATCTCTATGTGCAGACGCGTGTGTCGCGTCGGCAGTATTTCGGCAAGTAAGGACACAGAAGATGAAGATCGACCGGATGCGGGTTTTCATGACCCGCGACAAGGACCGCCCGCGTGTCATCGTCGCGCTCGATACCGACGACGGCCTGACCGGCTGGGGCGAATGCTACAACCACGGTCCGGACAAGGCGCTGCCGCCGCTTCTCGACTATCTTTACGGCTTTGTTGCCGGCCAGGACCCGACGCGGGTGGACTACCTCGTCAATCTGATGATCCAGCAGAGCCGGTTTCCTCCCGGCGCCATGGGGCTTGCGGCAATCGCCGGCCTCGACCATTGCCTCTGGGATCTGGCTGCGAAAGCTGCGAGCCTGCCCGTCTACAAGCTGCTCGGCGGCGAGGTGCGCGACAAGATCAAGGTTTATGCCGGCGTCTACACCGCGCCGGATGCACCGGCGGCGCGCGATGAATTCGATCGGCTGAACGAAGGCTGGGGGTTCACCGCGTTCAAGCTCAGCCCCTGGCGGATCGATATGCATACCAACCGCTGGGGCAATGTGGTGAAGGCGTCGGCCGACTACTTTCGCCAACTCCGCGAGACGGTCCGCGACGACTACGAGATTGCCTTCGATGCGCATGCCAAGATCTACGAGCCCACCGCCGCCCGGCAGCTCGGCAACGCACTCGCACCCTACGACCCGCTGTTCTACGAGGAGCCACTCCGGCCGGAAAACATCGAGGCATGGGGTGAACTCAAGCAGGGGCTCGAATGCACGCTGGCGACGGGTGAAAGCCTCTACAGCCGCTACGAATTCCTGCGTCTACTGCAGGTGAAGGGCGCGGATCTGATCCAGCCGGACATCTGCGTCGTCGGCGGGCTTTCGGAAATGCGCCGCATCGCGACGCTTGCCGAGGCCTTTTATGTCGGCGTGGCCCCGCACAACCCGATGGGACCTCTGGCAACCGCGGTCAACGTGCATTTCTCGGCCGCCCAGCAGAATTTCAGGATCCTCGAATACCGCCTACCAACGGGCCAGGCCTACGTCTATGGCGGGACCGAAGTCGAGACCCGGGAAGCGTCGGCGCGTTACGTCGCCGATCCCTACCTGCCGAAGGACGGATATCTCGAGCTTCGCCCGGACCGTCCCGGCTGGGGCGTCGAGATGGACGAAAAGGCGATGCAGGAGGACGGCTACGTCCATTGGCAACGTCGCGTGCCGAAGCGGCCGGACGGGTCCTATGCCTTCGCCTGACATGACGGAGAAGGATTGGCCAGGCATTCGAAGCGGGCCGCTTGCGGCCCGTTTCCTGCCCGAAAACGGCGGCCGGATGACCCATCTCGTCCATGACCGGCTGGGCGATATCCTCGTGCCGACCGCCGGTCCGGCGTTCGAGCCGCTGAACTGGCCGAAGGCCGGCGCCTATCCGCTGTTTCCCTATCACAACAAGCTCCTCGGTGCGGCTTTCCTGCATGACGGCAAGCGTCATGAAGTTCTGCCGCACCCGGCGCTTCGGACCGATGCCCAGCACGGCCCGGCCCATCGCCGCGCCTGGCAGGTGGCCTCGCTCGGCACCGATCGGATCGAACTGGTGTTGGACTACCGCGCCGATCCGGACTGGCCCTTCGACTTTCGCGCTGTACAGCGCTTGGTGCTCGGCGACGACCGGCTCGATATCGAGCTTTCAATGACCAATACAGGACGGGCCTCCATGCCCGGTGGATTGGGCTGGCATCCGTATTTTGCGGCTGATCTCGGCAGGCCGGCATCCTGCGATGCCGGCAAGATTTGGCCGCCAGGTGACGCGGGCGTTCCAGACGGAGCCCGATCTGAAGCGCGCAATGCGAAACTGCTGCCGAACGAGGCTCATACCCTTTTTCTTTCGGACTGGCAGCGGGCCACGGTTGTCACCAACGGAGGCATCGAGGCCACGTTGACGGCTGGGCCGGAACTGAAACACCTCGTCGCTCATCGCACTGCGGACTATGTCTGCCTCGAACCCGTATCGCACGTTGCCGGCGCCTTCGGTTTTCCCCTTGGCAGTGGTTCAGGGCTTTTCGTGCTGCGGGCGGGGGAACAGCGCTCGGCAAGCTTTGCCTTTTCTTTCAAGGTCTTTTGAGAACGCCGGGAGATCGGGCCACTGTAGCGGTGCGATAGTCTCACTATGGGTTTTTATACTACAAAATGCCGTTTCTCGCCTTCGAGGTCCCGCGGGCGCCGGTCAAATGCTTGCGCATGAGAGCCGCCGCGACTTCGTTGTCGCCCACCGCGAGTCGCTCGAGTATTTCCAGATGCTCCCGGCAGGTGACGGCTACGCGATCTGCGCCATGCTGCCAGTTGTAGTTGGATAGACGACGAAGCTGGTTCTGGCGGTTCATCGCCTCCTCGATATAGCGGTTTCCCGACGCTGCGCTGATGCCGAGGTGGAATTCCGCGTTCATTTCGAACAGGGTGACGCTGGACGCGTCGGTCCAGGCCGCACTCAGCATTGCCTCGTGCCGTGATCGCATCGACCTGATCCAATCGGCGGAAAGCGAAAAATCCGGCGACAGGATGGCTGCGCATTCGATAAGCAGCCGAAAATCATAGCTTTCTTCTCGAGCACGCACGTCGCGGACCGGGTCGAAAAACTGCCACCCATAACCTTTTCGGCGCTGAATCACGCCGAGGCCTTCCAGCTTGATCAGCGCCTGGCGGACAGGCGTCCGCTCCTGCCCCGTCAACCGCATCAGTTCCAGCTCGGCGAACTGCTCCGGCAATTCGCCGTCCCGCCGCAGCTTGGCGATCGCGACGAGAAGTTCTTCATCGGCGGGCGGCGCCTCCAGTGTCTCTACCTTGGGAGGAATTGCCGAAAGCGTCATCCCCTTGTTTTGCTCGTGCTGCACGAAGCCGCGCGATTTCAGCAATTCGAGCGCCATTCGAACCGGCGTGCGGGACACGCGCAGCCGGTCCGCCAACTGGTTTTGGCGAAGTCTCGCCCCTGGCTGAAGATTGTCCTCGTGGATGACGTCGACGATGCGACGCATCAGGTCCTGCTGAAGAGGCGTGGATGCGTCTGACATTTCCGCTTGCCTTTCCGATTTTTTTGGTTTTTGTTGTATGAAATACTTTTTAGGTGAAGGCAAGCGTTCGGCCTGCCGCCATACAGCATCTGGAACACGCCACCATGACCTTGCCTCTTGCCTGCCCGCTCATCGAGATTTCTGGTACGCCATTCGAGCGCGGCCAACAATATGGCGAACAGGCGGCGCAGCGTATCCTCAAGGGCATCGGGCACTACAAGGACCAGCTGCATTCCTCCGGCTTGAAAGACGGCGACCTGGCGGCGATGATCGACCGTTTTGCCAGCGCGATCGAGGACTATGGCCCCCAGTATATCGAGGAGATGCGCGGCATCGCCAAGGCCGTGAATGCCGATCTGGCCGCAATCCTGCTGCTCAATGCACGCACCGAAATCCTCAAGCTTGCGCGCCGCCGGGAAAAGGGCCAGGCGGACTTCATCCAGTCGGACGGCTGCACCGGCGTTTTCGTCATGCCCTCCGCCACGCCTGACAACGTCTTCATCCACGCCCAGAACTGGGACTGGAAGGCTGAATGCGCCGAAACGGCGATCGTGCTCAAGATCAAACGCAGCGATGGACCCGATATCATCACCTTCACCGAAGCCGGCGGCCTTGCGCGTACGGGCTTCAACGCCGCCGGTATCTCGATCAGCGGCAACTACCTCGAAACCGACCGGGACTATCGGGAACTCGGCGTGCCGCTCGCCATCATCCGCCGCAAGGTTCTGGAACAGGACCATCTGGCGATGGCGATGCAGGCGGTTTACGGAACCCGCAAGTCGGCGTCGAACAACATGATGATCGGCCACGCCCATGGCGTCGCAATCGATTTCGAATGCGCGCCCGACGAAACTTTTCTGGTTCACCCGGAAAACGGCGTGCTGGTGCATGCCAACCATTTCCAGAGCCAGGTTGCGCTGTCAAAGCTGCTCGACAAGGGCGTCGTCAACATGCCGGACTCGCTCTACCGTGACCTGCGCGTCCGCCAGCTGATCGAACCGCATGTCGGCAAGGTCACGGTGGACACCGTCAAGACCGCGCTTTCCGATACGTTCGAAAGTCCCTGGTCGGTCTGCCGCCCGCCGCGCAAATCGCTGTCCAACAATCAGTCCGCAACGGTCGCCATGATCGTCATGGTGCCGGGAGAAGGCCGCATGGAGGTGGCATTGCTGCCGGCGCTTGGGCCGCACTTTTGGAATTACAGCCTCGATATGAGGATCAGGCCCGTCGAAGAGCCCCGCAAGGCTCAAACGAACGCGGCCTAACCAAAATCAATAAGGGAACAAATACGGGAGCCTCCAATGAAAGTTCAAAGTCTGTTGAAGACGACGGCAGCGATTGCGCTGCTGGCCACGACCGCCGCGGGCACGGCCTTGGCGCAGGACAAGACAATGCGGGTGCGCATCAATGCGGACATCCGCTCGACCGATCCCGGCGTCAACCGCGACGCCAATAGCGACGCCATCGTCCTGCACATGGTCGAGGGCCTCGTTGGGTACAAGGACGACGCCTCGATCGCGCCGCTGCTGGCAAAGTCGGTCGACATTTCCCCCGACGGCAAGGCCTATACGTTCAAGCTGCGTGACGGGCTGAAGTTCAGCAATGGCGAGCCGCTGACCTCCGCCGATGTCCTGTCCTCCTGGCAGCGCTACGTTGATCCCAAGACCGCCTGGCGGTGCCTCAAGGACGTGACGGGATCCGGCGTCGCCAATGTCACCAACGTGGCTGTGCCGGATGCCGCAACCGTCGTCTTCACGCTGGAGAAGCCGACCGCCCTCTTCCTCGCCACCATTGCCCGCACCGATTGCGGTGGCACCGGCATCTACCACAAGAGCTCGCTCGATGCGCAGGGCAAGTGGGTGAAGCCTGTCGGCACCGGCCCCTTCATGCTGCAGGAATGGCGCAGCGGCCAGTATGTGCAGCTCGCCGCCAATCCCAACTACGTCTCGCCCGGCGGCGCGCGCACCGGCTATGTCGGCGACAAGCAGCCGAAGATCGCGGCCACGCGCTTCATGGTCATTCCGGACGATGCTGCGGCCAAGGCCGCGCTCTATTCCGGAGATATCGACGTGCTAAGCGACGTCAACAACGCCGATGTCGAGGAACTCTCCGGCAGCGACAAGCTGAAGGTGGACAAGGTCGCCAGCATGGGCCTGACCAGTCTTCTTTTCCAGACCCGCGATCCGCTGCTCAAGGACATCCGTATCCGCAAGGCGCTACTGCTTTCCCTCGATATCGCGCAGATCTCGGAAGCCTTGACGAACGGCCAGTCGCCGGCGAACCTCTCGGTCATTCCGGTCCCGAGCCCCTATTCCGGCAAGCTGCAGAAGGAAATTCCGGCCCGCAATCTCGACGAGGCGAAGAAGCTGCTGGCGGACGCCGGATACAAGGGCCAGCCGATCAAGTGGCTGGCGACGAAGTTCTATCCGTCGCTCTTCGATGCCGCGGTTCTGGTCCAGGCGATGGCGCAGGAAGCCGGCATCAATATCGAGATCGAGACACTCGACTGGGCGACACTGCTCGACCGCTACACGGCCGGCAACTACTCCGCCATGTCGTTCACCTATTCCGCACGCCTCGATCCCTCGCTCTCCTATGACATGGTCAGCGGCAGCAAGGACAAGAGCCCGAACAAGGTGTGGGACAATCCGGAAGGCCTGAAGCTGATCGCCGCGAGCACAACGATCGGCGATGCCAAGGAGCGGCAGGTGCTGTTCGACAAGCTGGAAGGCATGATCCGCGCCGACGTCCCGTTGATCCCGCTCTATTCCGGCACCCGCATCGGTGCGGTGCGCGCCAATGTGGAAGGATACAAGACGTGGCCGGTCGGTTATCCGCGCATGTGGGGCGTTTCCTTCGCACAAGGGAAATAGCTGATGCACGCCCTTTCGAAATATATCGCGAAGCGACTGCTATGGACGCTTCCGACACTCCTGATCGTGGTCGTAATGGTGTTCTTCCTGGTGCGGATGATCCCCGGCGACCCCGCCCAGCTGATCCTCGGCGATAGCGCCAGCCCGGACGAGCTTGCCAACCTGCGCGCCAATCTCGGCCTCGATCGGCCGGTGCCGGTGCAGTTCCTGTATTGGCTCGGCAATGTCCTGCGGGGCGATCTCGGCCATTCCATCTCCAACGGCGCGCCGGTCCTGCCCCTGATGCTCGACCGCTTCCAGGTCAGCGCCACAATCGTTCTGGTCGCCGTAGCGTTCGCAACGCTGATCGCGGTTCCGGCCGGCCTTGTGGCGGCATGGCGGCAGAACGAGCATGTGGATATCGCCATCGTCGCCGCCTCGACGCTGCTGATGTCGGTTCCCAGCTTCTGGCTCGGCCTCGTCCTTCTGCTGGTCTTCGGATTGAAGCTCGGATGGCTGCCGGTCGTCGGCTACGTGCCGTTCACCGAAAAGCCCTGGACCGCGATCACCTACGTGATCCTGCCGGTCGTGACGTTGATGCTGATCGAAGTCGGCGTGCTCACCCGCATGATGCGCGCCAGCGCCATCGAGATCCTGCGGCTGGAATATGTCATGCACGCCCGCGCCAAGGGTCTTTCGGAACGAAAGGTCCTGCTTCGCCACGTGCTGCCCAATGCCTTCGCCCCGACCTGGACGATGATCGGGCTGGTGCTCGGCGGGCTCCTCGGCGGCATCGCGGTCCTGGAAACCGTCTTCACCTTGCCCGGCCTCGGGCGCCTCCTCGTCGATGCGATCTTTGCTCGCGACTATCCGGTGGTACAGGGATGTCTGTTGTTCACGGCCATGATCTACGTGATCGTCAATCTGATCGTCGATCTGTGTTATCCGCTGTTCGATCCGCGGGTCACCGCTTCATGATCAGGCAGCCCGCAAACCTCATCATCGGCTCAGCCCTTTTGATTTTCATCGGGGGCATGGCTCTTCTGGCTCTGTTCTGGACGCCCTACGAGCCGGCGGCGATCAAGCTCGTTGCCAAGCTGAAACCGCCATCGGCGCAATTCTGGCTCGGCACCGACGAATTCGGCCGCGATGTCGTCTCCCGCCTGATGACCGGGGCGGTGCAGAGCATGACGGTCGCCATCCTGACGGTCGCTTTCGCGATCACTGTCGGCACGATCACCGGCCTGATCGCGGGCTACACGCGAGGGCTGGTCGACCGGATCCTGATGGTCTTCAGCGACGCGCTCCTCGCCTTTCCCGGCACCTTGCTGGCGCTCGGCCTGATGGTGATTTCCGGCCCCAACAAATACGGCATCATCCTGGCGCTCGGGATCGCCTATTCCCCTTCCGTGCTGCGTGTTGTGCGGGCAAGCGTATTGTCGGCCAGAGAGCGGGAATATGTCGAGGCGTCGCGCGTCATCGGCAATTCCGAATTCGCCACCATGTTTCGCCATGTCCTGCCCAATTGCACCGCGCCGATCGTGGTGCTCGCTACCTCGATGTTCGGCTGGGTGGTGCTGGCGGAAAGCGGCCTGAGCTTCCTCGGCCTCGGCGTGCCTCCGCCGGCGCCGACCTGGGGCAACATGCTGTCTGCGGCGCGTACCTATATCGAAAAGGCCCCCTGGCTCGGGCTCGCCCCCGGCATCTGCATCTCAATGACGCTGCTCGGCATCAATTTGCTCGGAGATGCGCTGCGGGACCGCTTCGACCCAAGAATGGAGCAACGGTGATGAACCCAGACACTTCCCGGCCATTGCTCGACGTTCGCGATCTCCGCGTAACGACCTCGAACGGGCACCCGATCCTCCATGACGTGTCGTTCGACGTCGAGGCGGGCAGCATCGTCGCGCTGGTCGGCGAAAGCGGCAGCGGCAAGACGGTCGCCGCACGCGCAGCCATACGGCTGCTCCCAAAGGCAATCACGCCGGTCTCCGGAAAGATCCTGTTCGAAGGCAATGACGTCCTGAAGATGACAGGCGGCGAGATCCGCAAAGTTCGCGGCGCCGAGATCGGCATGGTCTTCCAGGAGCCGATGGTATCGCTCAATCCGGCGATGACGATCGGCGAACAGCTGGTCGAGGGGCTGCGGCTGCATGAGAGGCTGAGCCTCGAGGCGGCGCGCGCACGTGCGACGGAAATGCTGGAGCGGGTGAAAATCCCGAACCCCCAAGCCTGCCTGGCCGCATTCCCGCATCAGTTCTCGGGCGGCATGCGCCAGCGCATCATGCTCGCCTCTGTCATGCTGCTTCGGCCGAAACTGCTGATCGCCGACGAACCGACGACGGCGCTCGATACGCTCACCCAGCGCGAGGTCATGGAGGTCATGGTCGATCTGACGCGCACCTTCGGCACCTCGGTTCTGTTGATCACCCACAATCTCGGCCTCGTCGCCCAATACGCGAAGAAGGTCTTCGTTCTGGAGCGGGGCAGACTGATCGAGTCCGGTCCGGTCGAGGAGGTTCTGCATCGGCCGAAGGAGCAATATACCCGCACGCTGATCGACGCCCTGCCGAAACGTGACCACGGCCGCGCGCCACCCGCCGACGCGGAGCCGCTCATCGAGGCCCGCGGTGTTGAGGTGACCTTCTCCGGCGCCGGCAACATGTTCAGCACGGCGGAAAAGAAGCTTGCCGTGAGGGATGTTTCGCTTGGCGTGCGCCCGGGCGAAGTGGTCGCCGTCGTGGGCGGCTCCGGTTCCGGCAAGACCACGCTCGGGCGGGCAATGCTGGGCCTGCTGCCATTGTCCGGCGGAGACATCCTGTTTCGCGGGCACTCGATGGCATCCGCCGACCGGGCCGCTGCCCGTGATTATCGCCTGCAGTGCCAACTCGTCTTCCAGGATCCCTATTCGTCCCTCGACCCGCGGCAGAAGATTGCAGAAATCGTCGGCGAGCCGCTGGTACATGGCCCCAAACTCAGCGGCCTGGAAAAGTGCGAGCGGGTGAGTGACATTCTCAACGAAGTCGGCCTTGCCGGACTTGGCGACCGTTATCCGCATGCCTTGTCGGGCGGGCAGAGGCAGCGCGTCGCGATTGCGCGTGCGGTCATCCGCAATCCCGCTTTCGTCGTCGCCGACGAGCCCGTCTCGGCGCTCGACATGACGATCCAGAAGCAGGTTCTCGATCTCTTCCGCAAACTGCAGGAATACCACGGCTTCGCCTGCCTCTTCATTTCGCACGATCTCGGCGCCGTCTCCCGCGTCGCCGACCGGATCGTCGTCATGCAGCAGGGTTTGATCGTCGAGGAAGGCAGCGTCGGCCAGATCCTCGATCACCCGCAACACCCCTATACGCAGGCTCTGCTCAAGGCGACGCCGACCCTCGGCGTCGCGGCGTAACGGGATAAAAATTCGACGAGTATCGCCTCTCTGGGGCAGGAGAAATCCACCATGTTAACGGAAGAGTTCATCGCGATCGAAGGCCGGCTCGGCGCAAACAACTACAAGCCGCTCGACGTGGTTCTGGCGCGCGGCGCCGGCGTCTATGTCTGGGATACGGACGGAAACCGCTATCTGGACTGCCTGTCCGCCTATTCCGCCGTCAACCAGGGACATTGCCATCCAAAGATCCTGGCGGCGATGGTAGAGCAGGCGGGCAAGCTGACGCTGACCTCCCGGGCATTCCGCAACGACCAGCTCGCGCTGTTCTACGAGGAGCTCGCGGCGCTGACCAAGTCGCACAGGGTGCTTCCGATGAACAGCGGCGCGGAAGCCGTCGAAACCGCCGTCAAATCCGTGCGCAAGTGGGGTTACGAGGTCAAGAACATTCCCGAGGAACAGGCGGAAATCATCGTCTGCTCCAACAATTTCCACGGCCGGACGCTCGGCATCATCAGCTTCAGCACCGACGAGACGGCACGCAGGAATTTCGGTCCCTTCCTGCCCGGTTTCCGGGTTGTGCCGTTTGGCGATGCCGAGGCATTCGAGGGGGCGATCAATAAAA
This sequence comes from Neorhizobium sp. T25_27, assembly GCF_002968565.1. Classification (NCBI taxonomy): domain Bacteria; kingdom Pseudomonadati; phylum Pseudomonadota; class Alphaproteobacteria; order Hyphomicrobiales; family Rhizobiaceae; genus Neorhizobium; species Neorhizobium sp. T25_27. The sequence continues at coordinate 136,475 of NZ_PVBJ01000010.1, read as the reverse complement.
ACACGGTCGCCTTCCTGGTTGAGCCGATCCAGGGCGAGGCGGGCGTGCTGATCCCGCCGGCGGGCTATTTTGCAAAGGTCCGCGAACTCTGCACGGCAAACAATGTCATGCTGATCCTGGACGAAATCCAGACCGGCCTCGGACGCACGGGCAAGCTGCTTGCGGAAGAACATGAGGCGATCGAGGCAGACGTGACCCTGGTCGGCAAGGCATTGTCCGGCGGCTTCTATCCCGTCTCAGCGGTGCTTTCCAACAACGAGGTGCTGGGCACGCTGAAACCGGGGCAGCATGGTTCGACCTTCGGCGGCAACCCGCTCGCCTGTGCTGTCGCCCGCGCGGCACTGAGGGCGCTGACAGAAGAGGGCATGATCGAGAATGCCGCCGAGCAGGGCGATTATTTCCTTCGGGGGCTGAAGGACATTCGCAGCGACTCCATTCGCGACGTGCGCGGGCGCGGGCTGATGCTTGCCGTGGAACTTGATCCGCAGGCCGGCGGCGCACGCCGTTACTGCGAGCTACTCCGCATGTCGGGCATCCTCGCCAAGGAGACGCATGATCACACCATTCGTCTTGCGCCCCCACTGGTGATCGAGCGCGGGCAGATAGACTGGGCGCTGGAACGGCTGACGCCGGTTCTGAGCGGCATGCACTGATCAGGAAACGAGGACGCGATGCAGAATTCCCAATCCATCTGGACAATCGTCGACGACAAAAGCGCCGCTTTTTTTGACCTCAGCGACCGCGTCTGGGGGACGCCGGAGATCAATTACGAGGAGTTCCGTTCCTCAGCCGAACATCTGCGGCTTCTCGAGGCCGAGGGCTTCAGGATCGAGCGCAACATTGCCGGCATTCCGACCGCCGTCATGGGAGAGGCCGGCGAGGCTGGTCCGGTCATCGCCATTCTCGGGGAGTATGACGCGCTTCCAGGGCTCAGCCAGGAGGCAGGCGTCCCCGAACCGCGGCCCGTCGTTGCCGGCGGCCACGGCCATGGCTGCGGTCACAACCTTCTCGGGGCCGGCTCGATGCTGGCCGCCGCCGCGGTGAAGGACTATCTCGCTGCCCACGGATTGAAGGGCCGCGTCCGCTATTACGGCTGCCCGGCGGAGGAAGGCGGGTCTTCCAAAGGCTTCATGGTGCGTGCCGGCGTCTTCGACGATGTCGACATCGCGATTTCGTGGCATCCCGCCGCCTTCAGCGGCGTCAACAACCCGATCTCGCTTGCCTGCAGCGAGATGAACTTTCATTTCTGCGGGCGCGCTTCGCATGCGGCGGCGACGCCCCATCTCGGGCGCAGCGCCCTCGACGCGGTCGAGTTGATGAATGTCGGTGTGAACTTCCTGCGGGAACACATGCCGACGACCGCCCGTATTCATTACGCGATTACCGATGCGGGCGGTTCGGCGCCGAACGTGGTCCAGGCCAATGCCACGGTTCGTTATCTCGTGCGGGCGAGAACGCTTCCCGAGCTTCTTTCGCTCGTCGCCCGGGTCAAGCGTGTAGCCGAAGGCGCCGCCTGGATGACCGAAACGACCATGAAGCAGGAAATCATATCCGGCGATGCCAACCTGATGGGCAACGAGCCGCTGGAGGAATGCATGCATGCGCAGCTTGAGCGCCTGGGTCCTGTCGTATTCGACGAAACCGACAAGGCGACCGCCCTAAAATTCCAGGCGACCTTCACGCCGGAGGAGATCGCCTCGTCATACGCCCGCTTCCATCTCAGAGCGAAGAAGGACGAACCGCTCTGCGATCTCATCGTTCCGCTCTATGCAGGCGATGGATCGATGGTCGGATCGACCGATGTCGGCAGCGTGAGCTGGGTGGTGCCGACCGTACAGATGCGCGGGGCCACATATGCGATCGGCACGCCCGGCCATTCGTGGCAGCTCGTTGCCCAGGGCAAGTTACCCGCCGCCCACAAGGGCATGGCGCATGCCGCAAAGGTCATGGCGGGCACCGCCATCGAACTCATCCGTAATCCGGCGCTGGTCGAGGCGGCCAAGGCGGATCTTCGGGACCGGCTGGATGGCAATCCCTTCGTCAACCCCATCCCGGACGACGTGATGCCGCCGATACCACCACCCTCCGTCGACCGGCTGGATGCGGCGGAGTGACGGTGCAGATACCCAGGAAGACCGACTTCATCTGATCGAAGAATGAAAGCAATGCACATGCAGCAGCTCAACGCCAATTCGCTGGAATCCTACTGGATGCCTTTCACGGTCAACCGGGACTTCAAGAAGAAGCCGCAGATCATCACCGGCGCGTCGGGCATGTATTACCACATGAGTGACGGCCACCGGCTTCTGGACGGGATCGCCGGTCTCTGGTGCGTGAACGCGGGGCATGGGCATCCAAAGATCGTCGAGGCGATCCAGGAACAGGCCGCACGGCTTGATTTCGCCTCCTCGTTCGGGCTCGGCCATCCGCTCGCCTTCGAATATGCCAGCCGGCTGACAGCCGTCGCGCCCGAAGGGCTGGATCACGTCTTCTTCACCAATTCCGGGTCGGAGGCCACCGATACAGCGCTCAAGCTTGCCCTCGCCTATCACCATGCGCGCGGCGAAGGACAGCGGCAGCGCATCGTCGGTCGCCAGCGCGGTTATCACGGCGTCGGTTTCGGAGGGCTTTCAGCGGCAGGCATGGGACCGCACAAGAAGCAGTTCGGCATGCTTTTGCCGGGTGCGGCCCACATGCCCCATACGCATGATCCCGCCCGCAACGCCTTCAGCCGCGGCCAGCCGGATCACGGCGCGGAGATCGCCGACGCGCTCGAACAGATGCTGCAGACCTTCGATCCATCGACGGTCGCAGCGGTGATCGTGGAGCCGATTGCCGCCTCGACAGGCGTGCTGATCCCGCCGGCTGGGTACCTGGAACGGCTGAGGGAAATCTGCACGCGCCACGGCATTCTGCTGATCTTCGACGAAGTGGTCACCGGCTTCGGCCGCCTCGGCCGCCCGTTCGCGGCCGACCGTTTTGGCGTCACCCCCGACCTCATCGCCATCGCCAAGGGCATGACGAACGGTGCGGTCCCGATGGGCGGCGTCATCAGTCCCAACAATATCTACGAAACGCTGATGGAAATCGCCCCGCTAGGTGCCGTGGAGTTCTCGCATGGATATACCTATTCAGGTCATCCGCTGGCTTGCGCGGCGGCCCTGGCGACGCTGAACGTCTATCTCAACGACGGCGTGTTCGAGCGGGCAGCGGCGATCGAGCCGGTCTGGCAGGAGAAGGCCCATTCGCTCAAGGGCCTGCCTGCCGTGGTGGACATCCGCAATCTCGGGCTGCTTGCCGGCATCGAACTTGGCGAAGACGTCGCCGTCGGCAAGGCCATGGCAAGGAAGGTCTACGATTTCTGTTTCGAGCAGGGCGTGATGATACGGCCTGTGGCAAACACCATCGTTCTTTCTCCTCCCCTTGTCATTTCGGAGACGGAAATCGATATGCTGTTTTCAGCCATCGCGGCCGGCTTGAAGACATTGTAGCGCGGGCGGCGGATGGCATTGCTGACCGGTATGCGTGCGAAAATCGAGATCGACGGCCTGAGCTATGATCTGATCGACTTGCCGGCCGAGGCAGGCGACGGTCTCGCACGCATGCCGTATATCCATAGGATATTGCTGGAAAACGTTCTAAGGACGGCCGGCGAGGATGCTTTGCGGGCCAAGGCCGCCATCGCCGCATGGCTGAAGACGGGCCAGAGCGACGTCGAAATCCCGTTCCTGCCGAACCGCGTCCTGATGCATGACACCACTTGCGGCCCGGCGCTGGTCGATATCGCCGGCATGCGTTCCGCACTGGCGGAAGCAGGAGGCGATCCGGCGCTGCTCAATCCCGTCGTCCCCGTCGACGTTTCCACCGATCACTCGCTGGCGGTCGATGTTTTCGGGACGACCGGCGCCGCAGAACACAATATGAAGCGGGAATATGAGCGCAATGCCGAGCGCTACAGCTTCATGAAATGGGCGACGAATACGCTCACCGGTTTCCGCGCCCATCCGCCCGGCACCGGTATCATGCACACGCTCAATCTCGAACGCCTGGCGACCGTGGTGTCGGCGCATCAGCGGGATGGCCGGCTTTGGGCTATCCCGGATACCTTGATCGGAACCGACAGCCACACGCCGATGATCAACGGGATCGGCGTTCTGGCATGGGGTGTGGGTGGTCTTGAAGCGGAGAGCGTCCTTTTCGGCATGCCGGTCACGCTGCGTGTGCCCGACGTCGTCGGCGTTCGCCTGACAGGAAAGCTGAGACAAGGGGTTCTTGCGACCGATCTCGCGCTCGTGGTGACGCATCTGCTGCGTCAGATCGACCTCCAGGACAAGTTCGTCGAGTTTTACGGGCCTGGCGTCACCAATCTGGCCGCCGGCGACCGCGCGGTCGTGGCCAATATGGCCCCTGAGTTTGGTGCCAATAGCGGCTACTTCCCGGTCGATCGCCGGTCGATCGACTATCTCTTGCAAACCGGCCGCAGCAACGAGCACGTGCGGCTTGTCGAATGTTATGCGAAACGGGCTGGCATCTGGTTCGATCCGGAGGCCAATCCCCGCTACAGCTCGACGCTCAACCTCGATCTCAGCGACGTTGAACCCAGCCTCGCAGGCCCGCGCCGTCCGCAGGACAGGATCGCCGTCGGCGAAACGCGAGCAGCCATCCGGAAAATAACGGGGACCCGGGAAAATCCTCCCCTTGAAGGCAGACCAAACGACGGAGCGGTGGCGATCGCCGCGATCACCAGCTGTACGAACACCTCCGATCCGCGGCTTCTCGTGGCCGCCGGTCTTCTCGCGCGCAAGGCTCGCGGCTATGGCCTGCGGCCGCCGCATTGGGTGAAGACTTCGCTTGCCCCGGGATCGCCAACCGCCGGGCGCTATCTCGTCCGCGCCGGCCTGCTGAATGACCTGGAAGCGGTCGGCTTCGGCATCGTCGGTTACGGCTGCACGACCTGTATCGGCAATTCCGGTCCTCTGACCAAGCCCGTCGCAGACGCGATGGCCGAGCGCCAGATACTGCCCGTCGCGGTCCTCTCCGGTAACCGGAACTTCCCCGGCCGGGTTCATGCGCAGCTGGAAGCCGGGTTCCTCGCCTCGCCGCCGATGGTCGTTGCTTTCGCGCTCGCCGGAACTGTCGAGATCGACATCCTCCACGACCCGATCGGCGTTTCCGCCGACGGCACGCCCGTGACGCTCGCGATGCTCTGGCCCAGCGCCGAGGAAATCGACCTGCTTTTCGCCAAGGCTTCGAGTGTCAGCGACTTCGCGGCGACCTACGAGGCGGCGGAGACGAGCCCGGCCTGGAAAGACCTCGCCGCCCCGTCGAGCATCCTGTTCCCGTGGAATGAAAACTCCACTTATGTAAGGCGCCCGCCCTTCGCGAGCTTCGGGGAAGGAACCCGGCTCGGCACCTACCAGGGTTATCCGATCCTTGTTCTCGGCGACGACATGACGACCGACCATATTTCGCCGGCCGGTGCGATCCCGGCACAGGGAGAGGCCGGACGATATCTCATCGAGCGCGGCGAAAACCCCAGCGATCTCAACGTCTTTTCCTCGCGGCGCGGAAACTGGGAGGTCATGATCCGCGGCCTGTTCACCAACAAGGCGGCGCGCAACCTCCTGGCGCCGGATATCACGCTGGGCTTCACAGTCCATGCCGGGTCGGGAGAACCGCTGCCGTTGTGGGATGCGGCGCAGCGCTACAAGGCCGAAGGCAGGTCCGTCGTCATTGTCGCCGGCGCACGATACGGAATGGGCTCGTCCCGCGATTGGGCGGCCAAGGGTGCGGCGCTCCTCGGGGTGCGGGCGGTTCTGGCCTCCAGCTTCGAGCGCATTCACCGTTGGAACCTGATCGGCATGGGCATCCTTCCTCTGCGCCTTCCGCATGATCAGGCGCCGGAGACACTCAAACTCCGCCCCGGCGATGTCCTGACCGTCCAGGCTGAACCGGAGATGATTTCTCCGCGCTGCGACGTGCCGGTATCTGTCAGGCGAACCGACGGCTCCTCGAGGATATTCAAGACGTCGGCTGCAATCGAAACGAATGCCGAGGTCGAACTGCTGCGCGCCGGTGGCATCCTTCCGCTGATCCTCAGGCGTTACCTTGCCAAGTCGGCACCCGGCGCTGGATCCCCGGAATTTCTCCGGGCCTAAGCGTCCTGGAACTATCGCTCCTTCTCTCAGTTAGTGGGTCCCACACAACCAAAGAGGAAATGCGATGGCAGATACATCCGAAACCCGCTCCATCTTCGTGACCGGCCTCAAGAACGCGCACGCCATGGAAAACCAGGCCCTGTCGATCATGAAGCCGCAGGTCTCGCGGATCGAAAACTATCCGGAGGTGGCGGCGCGGCTCGAGCAGCATATCCGTGAGACGGAGGGCCAGATCGCCAGGATCGAGGACGTTCTCAAGAGCTTGGCGGAAGATCATTCGAGCTTGAAGGACATGGCATTGTCCCTCACCGGCAGCATGGCGGCGATGGGACACAGCGTTGCCGGCGACGAAATCATCAAGAACTCGCTCGCCAATTTCGCTTTCGAGAATTACGAGATCGCCGCCTACAAGTCGCTCATCACCATCGCCGAACATGGCGGCTTTCCGGGACTGGCGCCAGCGCTGAAAAGCAATCTCGAGGAAGAGATCGCCATGGCCAAATGGCTGGACGACAATCTGAAGAGCGTGACGATGAAGTTCGCCTCGCTCAAGGAAGCGGGCGAACGTGCCAAGATCTGACCAACGCCGTTCCTTTCCCGGTCGATCCTGCGGGCCAACCCGCAGGATCGACTTTGCGGCCCGACTGCCGGTATCCCTGAAGGAGCGGAAACATGCCTGACGACGGCAAATCGGGGCTCGATCTTTTTCAAAGCGCGAGCTCGCGTCGAACCGTTTCCAGACGCTCCATGGCAATCACGCCATCGGCGATCGTCGGCGCGGGTGTCGTCGCCCCCCCGAGCGCGGGAACCACATCGGCCAGCAACGAATGGTAACCCTTCGGATCCTCGTTGGCTGCGGCGGTGAAGTTCGGTTTCCACGTCAGCGTGTCGCAGTCCTCCTTCAGCGTCGCGCCCAGGTCGTCGATCTTGAAGGGTGGATTGCGATGCCAGCGGATTTCGATCACGTCCTCCACCTCGATACGCTGGTGGTCGCCCATCAGCTCGATCCGCTCGACCGGCGTGCCGCGTGACTGGATCGTACCCATGGCAATGTTGCCGATCGCTCCGCATTCGAACTCGAAGGCGACATGGAACAGCAGCCGGCCCGGAGCTTTCTCCACCTTGCGCGTCGAGATCGAACGAACCGGCGATACCAGAAAGGACGCCAGATCCATGTAATGAACGCAGTGATGCAGGAAAAAGCCGGTGTAATCGACATTGCCGGCGAAATAGCCCGGTGCCGTCATGTAAAAACCGGTCAAGCCGAATACCTCCCCGAAGCGGCCGGACTTGACGATATTCGCCGCCATGCGGTTGCCGATCGAATAGCGCTTCATGAAGCCGAGCAGCAGCGGCTTGTTCGCCTTTTCCGAAGCGGCCAGAAGTTCCCGCGCCCCGGCGGCGGAACCCGATGGCGGCTTTTCCATGAAGACAGGCAAGCCTCGTTCGAGCGCCGCCTTGCCGAAGGCGAGGTGCTGATCCGGGCCGACGGCCATCCCGACCGCATCGATGCCGCGGGTCGAAAGCAGGGCCTGCGCGTCCGTCGTCAGGTTGGCAACGCCGAATTGCCGGCCGGCGTCCTTCAGGCGTTTGCCGTCGATATCGCACAGCGCGACGATCTCGACGTCATGGCGCACGAGTTGGGGAAGCAGCATCTGGGTTGCATGAACGCCGCAACCGATCCAACCGATTTTCAAAGTCATCGACGATATTCCGTAAGCAGGAGATGGGATTTCATGAATGCGCTCGAGGCCGCGAGGCGATCGCTCTCATCCTCGTGCGGCGGGCGCCATTGGGCGAACGGCACGCCGAAGCGGTCGTCGTTGCGCCGGAACGGTTCCAGCGAAACCGGCCCCTTATAGCCGATCTCGTGGAGCGCCCGGCAGACGTCGACCCAGTCGGTAGAACCCGTGCCTGGGAAGCCGCGGTGGTTTTCATTGGCCTGGAAATGCACCAGCCGGTCACCGGCAAGCCGGATGGCCTCGGCGATCGAGCTTTCCTCCATGTGCATGTGGAAAGTGTCGAGCATCAGCTTGACGGCTGGATGATCGACGGTATCCAGCAGTTCCATCGCCTGATGCGTGGTGCAAAGAACGTCGCTTTCGAAGCGGTTGAGCGGCTCGACGGCCAGCAAAACACCCATTTTGGCTGCGTGGTCTCCGGCTTCCTTCAGGCCTTTGACGCAACGCTCCTTGCGGGCCAGCCGTTCGGCCTCGTCGACCGGCTGCGGGGCACGGCCGGCGAACACGAGAGGATTGCCCGTCAGCGGCCCACCGACGATCTTCGAACCGAGGCCTGCCGCGCAATCGGCCGTATATTTCAGATATTCGACACCGGCGCGACGGGCTTCGGCATCGGCCGACGCAAGGTTGCGCTGCAGGTTGACGCGGGCGGCGAGCACGACGCCGAGACCGACATCATCGAGCGCTTTCTTCGTTTCCCGGATGTCGAGTTCGCCGGCTTCCGGGACCAGAAGCTCCACGAAGTCAAAACCGTGCTGACGCATCTTTGCAAACAGCGGAAAATGCTCGGCCGTGAAGGGCCTTGCATACTGCATGGAAATCAACCCGATGGGGTTCATTGTTACGTCCTCTTTTACATTCCGCTTCGTCGGCTACGCCGACCATTCCTTGCCCTTATCCCTTGACCGCGCCCTGGGTCAGCCCGCCGATCAGGCGCCGCTGCACGAGAAGGAAAAGGATGGTCGCGGGCATTGCGCCGACCACTGCGCCTGCCGCCAGCAGTCCCCATTCGATCTGGTATTCGCCGATCAGCGTCTGGATCGCGACCGTGACCGGGCGCACGTTCCGCCCGCCGAGCGTCAGCGCGTAGAGATATTCGTTCCAGGCGGTGATGAAGATGTAAATGCCGGTCGAGATGATGCCCGGCATGGTCAGCGGCAGGACTATCCTGCGCAGCGCCGTCAGGCGCGAGCATCCGTCGGTCATGGCCGCTTCGTCGAGGCTTTTCGGGATGGCGCCGATATAGCTTGTCAGCATCCACACCGCGAACGGGATCGCCACCGTCGCATTGGCGAGGATCAGGCCGAAATGGGTGTCGAGGATGTTGAAACGGCGCATCAGCACGAAGAGCGGCAGGATGAGCAGCACGATCGGGAACATGTTGATCAGAAGGAACTGCAGCATCAGCAGCTTGCGGCCCGGAAACCGGAAGCGCGAAAAGGCATAGGCCGCCGTGACCGAGACGATCAGCCCGACGACAACCGTGCCGGCGGCGATGATCAGGCTGTCCAGCATGTTCTTGAGGAAGGATGTCTGCTCGATGAGCCGCACGTAGTTGTCGAGGCTCCAGCCGAGCGGCGAAAGCGACACGCCCGTGGCATTCAACACCGCGGTCGGCGTCAGCGATGTCAGGATCATCCAGGCGAAGGGTGCCATGGCGAAGAGGACGATCAGCAGGACCGGAAGGTCGGTGGTGATGATCCGGCGAAGTGCACTTTGTTTCATCGTTCCACCTCGCGCATCGTACGGGAGAGATAGAGAACCACGAAGGCGCCGAGCAGGATCGTGAAGGTGACGGCGATCGCGGTGCCGTAGCCGAAATCGAGGTTCTGGCGCGCCTTGATGAAGGCATAAAGCGGCAGGGTGTGCGTGGCATAACCGGGGCCGCCGCCGGTCATCACGAAGATGACGTCCATGGAATTGGCGACCCAGATCACCCGCAGCAAACCGGCCGTTGCGAGCACCGGCGCGATGCCCGGCAGCGTGATATGGACGAACTGCCGCCAGGTGGAGGCGCCATCGATCGACGCCGCTTCATATTGGCTGCGCGGAATACCCTGGAGGCCGGCAAGGATCATCACCGCGAAGAAAGGAAAGCCCTGCCAGGTCAGGGTGGCGATGATCGCATAGATCGCCACGTTGGGATCGGCGAGCCACGGAACTGCGGACTGGACGATCGACAGGTAGATGAGGATGTCATTGAGCACGCCCGTATTCGGGTCATAGATCCAGCGCCACATCAGCGCGATCACAACGCTCGGTAGCGCCCAGGGAATGATGATGAGCGCCCGTGCCAACCCACGCCAGGGAAACTCGCGATTGAGGAGCAGGGCCGCGACAAGCCCGAGCCCCATCTGCAATGGCACGGTCAATCCGATCCAGATGACGGTGTTCCACAACGCCGTCCAGAAGACCGGATCGTTGAACAGCTTGACGTAGTTGCCGAAGCCCACGAACTTGCTGGCATTGGGGCGAAACAGGATCAAGTCGTAGAAGCTCGTGAAGACGGCCTGCACCATCGGCATGAAGACGATGACGAGGGTCACCACGACAGCCGGTGCAAGCAGCCAGTACGGCAGAAGCCGTTCCGAATGCCAGCGGAACAGCGTGCGGCGCTCCACGGTAGAATGGTTCGATCGGGACATGCGGATCCAGCCTCGAGGCGGGGAAAGAGGCCCCGACACAGGACGTGCCGGGGCCGGAGGCGACTTTTACTGGGCAAACAGCGTCTGCAACTGTTCCATCATCTGCTTGGGCGTGATCTGGCCGGTCAACGCCCGCTGCATGTTGGTCTGCCAGGCCGTGTTGACGAATTCCGAGACCGCGGAGTTCTGCGGCAGCACCCTGGCGAACGGCAGGGATTGGACGGTCGCTTCGACGAAACGGCGCTCATGGAGCTTCCAGTCGGCAGAGCCGCTCTTCGTGACGGTCAGCTGGCCCGTCGCGCCGTTGAAGGCGACGTTGTTCTTGCCCTCGGCCAGGAAGGAGATCCACTTCCAGGCAGCGTCCTTGACCGAGGACGAGGAGAAGATCGCAAGCGACTCATCGCCGTAAGACGTCCATTGACCATTGCCGCATTTCGGAACCGGCACGGCGGACACCTTGTCGCCGAGAGCCGCAACGAGATCCTTGGACGAACCGATATGGTGGATGGTCATGGCCGTCTTGCCGGATTTGAACGCGGCGACAATTTCCTGGAAACCGTCATTCGGCGCGGACGGCGGAATGACCTTGTCCTTCTGGAAGAGGTCGACCAGCCATTGGTTGGCGGCGATCGCCTCGGGCTTGGTCAGGCCACCCGGCTTCAGCTCGGCGCCCTGGGAGAGCACGAAAGCGCCCCATTGGTCCCAGCCGCCCTTGCCGCCGCGCAGGCCGAAGCCGTAGGTCTGCGGCGCATTGGTGAGCTTGATCGCCGCATTGCGGAAATCTTCGCAGGTCTTGGGCGGCTGCAGACCGGCCGCCTGGAAGAGATCGGTCCGGTAATAGAGATAAAGGACCACGTACTGGATCGGCAGGTAATACTGCTTTCCGTCCGGACCTTTGTTCAGGTCGAGCAGGTTGTCCAGCAGGTCGGCCTTGCCCTTCCACGCGTCCAGCTGCTTGCCGATCGGCTCCAGCGCTCCCATTTCCGCAAGCCGGGGCTGGGCGAAGAGCTTCACCATCGCCGCATCCGGCGCATTGCCGCCAACCAGCGCAGTGTAAAGATTGTCGTAGTAGCTGTTCCACGGCACGTTCTCGGCTTCGATCTTGATGCCGGGATTGGCTGTCTCGAACTTCTTGACCAGGTCCGACATCGGGTTTGCCGGGTTGTCGAAATGGTACCAGAAGCGGACGGTTTCCGCTTTCGCCTGACCGAATGCGGCCGAAGCCGCAAGAGCGGCGCTAAGCGCGAGTGTCTTCAGAAATTTCATAGTCTCCTCCTCTTGATCCGTTCACGTCATCGACGTTGTGTCAGTCGCCTTGCTGCACTGCCTGCGGCCGCCAACGCCTCCCGCGCGGCCGAAAGTTCATTGGTGTTCTGCAGGAAACCGTGGATGACGCCCGGCACGACGTGCAGCTCGTCGTCCCGGCCGAGAGCCCTGAGACGCTGGCTCAGGCTCACGGTGTCGGAAAGCAGCGGGTCCACCGCCGCCGCCATCAGATAAAGCGGCGGCAGCGCCACCAAGGCCGCATCGGACGCCGCAAGGGGGCAGGCAAGCGGATCGTCCTCGACTGCGCGCTGACCGGCATAGAACGACCAGTAGCGCTGCATCTTGCCGCGCGTAAGTGCCGGGCCTTCGGCGAAACGGACATAAGATGCCGTTTCGAAAGAGCGCGCATAAGTGCCGTAAAAGAGCAGCGCGGCATCCGGCAGCCGTCGGCCCTCGGCCTGTTCATGCAGTATCGCTGCCAGAGCAATGTTGGCTCCCGCCGAGTCGCCGGAGATGACCAGGGGGCCAGGGCGGACGCCTTCGCCGGCGGTCGCCTCGAAAAGACCTCGGAGCGTCGCAACGACATCCATGAGCCCGGCCGGATAGGGCGCTTCCGGGGCCAGCCGGTAATCGGGCATCACGACCGGCATGCCGCTTTCCAGCGCAAGAACCCGCGCGCAACGCTCATGGGTTTCCGGCGAACAGAAGGCGAAGCCGCCGCCATGCACGAACAGGATGGCGCCATCCGCGGCATCCGGCGGCACGAACACCTTGAGGCGACAGCGGGCCGAACCAAGGCGCGCATCTTCCGCTACCCAAACCTCCCCGACATTTGCCATGGCTGGCAGATTGACATTCCATCGCACATTGGCGGCAAGCGTCTGTACACGACCTTCCGCCGGCGGAAGGGTCGTCGGATCCGGCAGAGGTCCGAGATCCGCCGCAACCCGCTGCGTCAGCGCCAGCATTTCGTCCGAAAGCGTGTCCGACAGTTGAGAGAGGTCGTTCACTGTGTCGCCTCCGGGAAAACTTCAGGCCCGAGATCGACGATGGTCGCGATATGATGACGCATGGCGGCGGTCGCCCGCCCGGCATCACCGCTTTCGATCGCGTCGATGATGCTGCGATGCCGCAATGCCGTCGCCTCGAGATCCCGCGCCATCGGGCTGCGGGAAATCTTGAACCGGTGATTATGCACGAGGCAACGATGAAGGATCGGATCAAGCGCCGGCAGGTTGGCATCCTCGAAGATGCGCCGATGGAAATCGCGGTCGAAGGCCGCAAGCTCCAACTCGTCACCCGCCGCAGCCGCAAGCAGCATCTTGTCGAGCAGGCTCTCGAGTTCCTTGACCAGCGTGCGGCTGCGAGCGCGCATGACGCGCGCCATGCCGTTGCCCTCTATCTGCTGGCGCAGCCGGAACATCTCGATTGCCTCGTCTTCCGTGCACTCGGAAACCTGCGTCCCACGATGCCCGCGACGACGGACCAGCCCTTCCTCCTGCAGTTGCAGGAGCGCTTCCCGGACGGTGCCCTGGCTGCACTGGAAGTGGGCCGCCAGTTCCAATTCCGTAAGGCCGGTCCCCGGCGCCAGCGTCCCGAGCATGATGTCGCGCTTCAACGCATTGAAGGCGGCGCCCGCCTTGGGCGATCTGACCGATGTCGATCTAGCGGAAAAATAGGCCATCTCACTCATCCAGCCGGTTGCGCATTTCCAAAGTTATCATTATCGATATTGATATCGATAAGTGACGTCAAGCTTGAAAAATATTCGGGAGGACCTCGTGGCTGGCATAGCGTTGAAGAAGATCCGGAAGTCGTATGGCGCCCTGCAGGTCATCCACGACATCAATATCGAGATCCAAAGCGGCGAATTCCTGGTTCTCGTCGGCCCTTCCGGATGCGGGAAATCGACGCTGCTGCGCATGATCGCCGGGCTGGAGGAGATCTCGGGCGGCGAACTGGATATCGAAGGCCGCACGGTCAACCTGCTTCCGCCGGCCGAGCGCAATATCGCCATGGTCTTTCAGGACTACGCTCTTTACCCGCATATGAGCGTTCGGGAAAACATGTCGTTCGGCCTCAAAATGCGCGGCGGCGACGACCGTGAAATCGAAAGCCGCGTCGGTCAGGCTGCCGATGTCCTGAAGATCAGGGATTATCTTGATCGCCGGCCGGCACAATTGTCGGGCGGCCAGCGCCAGCGGGTCGCCATGGGCCGTGCGATTGTCCGCGAGCCGGCGGCTTTCCTGTTCGACGAACCGCTTTCCAATCTCGACGCTGCGCTGCGCGTCGAGATGCGCCTGGAAATCGCAAAACTGCACAACCGCATGAAGGCGACCACGGTCTATGTCACGCACGATCAGGTGGAGGCCATGACGCTGGCCGACCGCATCGTGGTGATGAACGGCGGCGTGGTGGAGCAGATCGGCAAGCCGCTCGATCTCTATCACAACCCGTCGAGCCTGTTCGTCGCCCGCTTCATCGGCAGCCCGACCATGAACGCCCTGCCAGCGGAGATCGCCTCCGATGGAGAAAGCCTGAAACTTCTGGGAAAGACGGCGGCCGGCAGCATTCCAGGCGCAAGGACGCTTGCCGGCGAGGAAGTCACGCTCGGAATTCGGCCCGAAGAACTGACCCCCTGTTCCCCCGAACAGGCCTGGTTCAGCGGCGAACTGATGGTGGCCGAACGGCTCGGCAGCCAGACCTACGGCTATGTCGAAGTCGGCCATTCGAAAATGCTGACCGTCGAGTTCCCCCGAGACCGCGACATCGCCGTCGGCGAAATGATACATGTGAAGGGCAATCCCGAGAGGGCGCACCTGTTCGACGCCGAGACCGGCAAAAGGCTGAACTAAGCCCGGAGCCGTTGGTGATCGTCTGGCAGCCATCGAAGACGACCATCGTAGAGGTACAGGCCGGGAGGACTGAAGTCGTGGCGGCGGTTTCGAGCGCTTTGGGTAAAATGCAGTGCCTTGCAGGCAAACTTGTTGGCGGGTGAATTTGTCCCAGATTGAACGACTGTATTACCCGGTTCGGGTGGCCCTGTGGCGGATTTCCGCCCTCCGCGGGCAGAGCGCCCCGGCGTGGCCCATGACGGTGGAGGTCTCGCATCATATCGATGCATCCGAACCTGACGGCGACGGGTTCTACGACTACCATTACGAATACGATGTCTATGAGTTTTCAGACGGAGTTTTGACCCTTCTGGTGCGCGCATACAGCGACGAACCGGAAAAGGCCGCCCTGATGGGGTGGTACAGGGGCAAAGCAAGGAACTGGCTGAAAAAACAGGATTTGCGTCATCCGCTTGTCCTCAAAGCAGCCGCCTATCTCCGGGCGTCCGGTAAATCCAGGCTCGACTGGCTGGACCGAAAAAGCCGTGGCTACGTGCCGTTGAATGGAAATCCGGTGGTGTGATTCGGTCTGCAAGGCTTCCGGAGGGGCAGGAACCGATGCCATTCCCAATCAGCAGAACCTAAACTCCCAATCCGCCGAAGTTCACGGTATTGCACGGGTCCACTTGAGTTTCCCGATCGGGAAATTTTTCCGGATATGGACCATCTGGGTGGGCCATTTTCCCGATCGGGAAATTTCTCTCGACAAGACGGCTGATGTGCTGCTGTTTTCCCGATCGGGAATAAAGATGGCGAAACGAGTTAAAAATCCAGCCGATATCGGCGCCTTGGTACGCAGCGCCCGCAAGGAGCAAAACTTGCGACAGGACGAGCTTGCCGGGGTCTCTGGAGTTGGCCTCCGGTTCATTGTGGACCTGGAAGCCGGCAAGCCGACAGCTCAGATAGGAAAGGTTTTGCAGGTTCTGCAAACGCTCGGTTGTTCGATTGATATTCTGGCCCCTGGTGAACGTAAAAAATGACGGCAAGGGTTCTCAACGTCTGGTGGGATGCTCGCATTGTCGGACAATTCACCCAAGATAAGCATGGCGATATCGGCTTCGCCTACACTGAAGCTTGGCTTGATGACGAAAAGACGCTTCCACTGTCAGTCTCACTTCCAAAGCGTCCGGAGCGTTTCTCTCGCCCTGAATGCCGACCATTTTTCGGCGGTCTGCTGCCCGAAGAAAACCAGCGTCTTGTTGCGGCGCAGGCGTTGGGTGTTTCACCTGCCAACGACTTCGCGCTTCTTGATCGCTTGGGCGGCGACGTCGCCGGCGCGCTTCAGCTTTTGCCTGAAGATCAGGAACCGATCGGGGCAGGACCGATTGCGGATCAGCAAACGGCACCTCTGGATGAGGCGGGAATCGTTCGGATAATGGACGCACTTCCGACACGGCCGCTACTGGCCGGCCAGGAGGGCTTGAGGCTGTCGCTTGCGGGCGCCCAATCAAAAGTTCCAGTTCTTCTCATCGATGGCCAAGTCGCGCTTCCGCTTCCAGGCCAGGCGACGACGCACATCCTGAAGCCACCAATTGCGCGACTTCCAGGGACCACCGAGAATGAGGCCTTGGTGATGAGGCTTGCTGCCGCAATCGGGCTCGCCGTTGCTCCTGTCGAGCCGAAGTCCGCGAATGGTCGCCCTTTCCTTTCGGTCGAGCGATACGATCGCTACCGCGATGCCGACGGTGTGGCTCGCCGCATCCATCAGGAAGACTTTTGCCAAGCACTCGGTGTGCCACCTGAATCAAAGTACGCAAGCGAGGGCGGGCCGACCTTCAGGGATTGTTTTGAGCTGTTGCGGCGGGTATCTGAGCGGCCGGGCTCGGACATCGCAAATCTCCTGGATGCTGCGATCTTCAATCTCATTGTCGGAAATGCGGACGCTCACGGCAAGAATTTCTCAATCCTTTATGATGATCGGGGAGCACGAATGGCTCCGCTGTATGATCTGCTGTCGACGGTGGCCTATCCAGGCCTTTCTCCGAAAATGGCTATGCGGGTCGGAAAACGCGCAACGCTTGCAGAAATGGACGCCGCTGGTTGGCAGGCTTTCTCGAAGGAGACGGGTGTCGGCCTGCTCTTGGTACGCCGGCGGGTGAAGGAGCTAGCCGATGCCACAGGAAAAGCGATTTCCCAATTATCAGAAAAGATATCGCCAATTGCCGCAGATCCTGTGCCACTAAATCACGTGACAGCTTTGATTGCGAACCGTGCGAAACTCGTAGCGCTGACCATTTAGCTCAACGGTGCCAGCCATCTCCGCAGATGCGACCTTCAATCCGGCAAACAGCGTCACAAAAATTCACAGATCGCCCGGTTTCCACACCTAAAGCAAGGCGGAACTGGCGCTTTCGCGCCGCCTATTCGCTCGGCAGGACTGCGCGGCTGGCGATGGAACTCATGGTCAATTTCGGGGTCCGGCGGTCCGATCTCGTCAAGCTCGGCTGGCGGAACCTGGTCGGCGAGCGCACCGAATTTCATGCCGGAGAAGGGTTCTGGCAACTATGCGCAGTCTCTCAGCCTGCCCATCACAGACGAGCCAATCGAGGCGCTGGACGCGATCACGCATGATCAGCCGACCTTCCTCATCACCGACCACGGCGAGGTATTCGGCGGAACGGCTTCGGAAACAAGATGCGCCAGTGGCGCAAGATGCCGATTTGCCGGAATGCTCGTCACACGGCCTCAAAAGGGCGTCCGCAACCATTCTCGCCGAGGCCGGCGCGACCGACATCCGTCGATGGCAATCTCGGCTGGTCTGATGCCAAGATGGCACAGCACTAAACCAACGCCGCCCAATCCAGACGGATTCCAGATTCCGGTTTTGAGTCGCAAGGCCTATGAACCCGCAAAAATGTCCGACTTTTATCGAGCCGGAATTCCGGTCGAGGTTCTGGTGCAGCTCGGGCGATTGCCCCACGGTTCCGCTAGCGGAGGCGACCTATGGTGTGCCTGACGCAACGCCGAAACTCTCACGGTTCCAGCCTGTGGCCGAATGGTTCAGTGACGGGAACTTTCGATACGACCCGCGGTTAGGAGGCGGTGACAAAAAACAGAGAGGAAACACTTCATGATCGTAAAACTTCTCACTGCGAGCACTCTCGCGCTCGGTCTTGCTACTTCTGCATTCGCACAGGGTGCTGGCGGCGGTTCCAGCACCAGCGGTTCAGGTTCGACCGGCGCTTCGGGCACCGGCACATCGACCGCAGTCCCGGGCACTGGTGCCGGAGGCACGGCAACATCCGGTACGGCAGCAACGGGTACCGCCAACACCCAGGGCGCAGGTACGGCCGGCAGCAGCAACTCCAATTGCGGCAAGAGCCCAACCACTGCGGGGCCGGCCGGCACCAACGCGTCTACCTCCGACCCGAACAGCCCGACCAACCAGGCAAATTCCTGCTGACACGACCGGGCAATTTCGTTCGTCTAAAGCCCCGTAACCCGAACCGGCTGCGGGGCTTTTCTGTCTCATGAGCCGAGATTGCGGTCGGTCGTGCGCCCTGTAAACAGAGGCACCTCCTCGATATTCGCCAACACGCGCTCCTTCAGCAGGAACCGGCGCACGTTTTCTCGGATTGCCGGCAAGGGGAAGATGCCTTGAGCGGCCATCCGACAAGCCTTCGACAACACCTCGTATGTGTCGCCCCTTTTGTCGATCGGCCACTCGTCGAGAAAGTCGAAGACGTCTTCCAGGCTGGCAAGCTCTAGAACATAGCGAGATGTTTTCACAAACAGCGGTTTGTCAAACAACGTGTTAGCCATCGCGACCTCCTTTCCTTTTTCGCCGTGGACCGCAGATTGATTTAGGAAATGGGACCGTGGGTTCAAGACACCGAGGTTGTTCGCCCGAGGGCATTTTGAATGTGCGATGAAGCGATCCACCAAGCGGAAACCGGCCTGTTTTACAGTCCTGTGACGGAAATGAAAGAAAGCTGGAAAACTCTGTAACCGGCCTGACACGATAGCGCTCTAAGGAACCGTAAAAGCCTTCCCACCTGCGGAAGGTACATGCGAGACCGGAGAGCTGCCGTGAAGATCATCCAGATTACCGACACCCATTTCAGCCCGGAGACGTCGCATTTCAACGGCAATTGGGCGCCGTTGCTGACATGGATCGAGGATACCCGTGCCGATCTCATCATCCATACCGGGGATCTGACCGTCGATGGCGCCGATAAGCCGGGCGACATCACCTTCTGCATGGACCTGATGCGGCAGACTTCGATCCCGATGCTGATCCTGCCGGGCAATCACGATGTCGGCCACCTGCCGGGTTGCGAACAGCCCGTCAATGCCGAGCGCCTTGCCCGCTGGCGGGACCTCGTCGGCGAGGACCGCTGGTTCGAGGACACCGCCGACTGGCGTCTCATTGGCCTCAATTCGCTCCTGCTCGGTCATGAGGACGATGAGGAGGAAGCCCAGTTCGAATGGCTGCGCGGAACCCTCGAAGAGCGTCGTGGCCGCCGCATCGCGCTGTTTGCCCACAAGCCGCTGTTCGTCGATGAACCGCATGAGGGCGACACGGGCTACTGGAGCGTCCGCCCGGCGCAACGCAAGCGTCTCTACGACCTGATCGCCGCCCATGACGTGGCGCTTTTCGCGAGCGGCCATCTGCACTGGGCCTGGCAGGGCCGTTTCGAAAACACCGCGCTTACCTGGGCTCCGTCTGCCGCCTTCATCCTCGACAAGCTGGTGCGCGAAATGCCGGGCGAGCGGCTGGTCGGCGCGGTCGTGCATGAATTCGGCAACGACGTTGAAAGCGACATCGTCGCCGTGCCCGGCATGACCGCCTATGTCCTCGACGACGTCATCGAGGAAGTCTACCCGACCAGTGCCAAGCAAACGGAGAGCGTCGAATGACCGCCCTTTCGCTTCGCGGCATCGAAAAATCCTTCTCCGGCAATCCGATCCTCAAGGGCGTCAGCTTTGACGCCGGTCCCGGCGAGTTCATCGCCCTCGTCGGCCCTTCCGGCTGCGGCAAGAGCACGCTGCTGCGCATCCTCGCCGGTCTCGAAAGCGCTGACGCCGGCGAGATCATGCTTGGCGACCGCGACCTGTCGCCGGTGCCGGCGGCCGACCGCAACGTCGCCATGGTGTTCCAGTCCTACGCGCTTTATCCGCACCTGACGGCGGCGCAGAACATCGCCGTGCCGATGGTCATGCGCAAGCTGACACGGGCGCAGCGCCTGCCGCTGGTCGGCCCGCTGATGCCCGGCCAGCGCAAGGCGGTGGCGGCGATCAAGCGCGACGTGCGCGAGATGGCGGTGTCGCTGAAGATCGATCACCTGCTCGATCGCAAACCCGGCCAGATGTCCGGCGGCCAGCGCCAGCGCGTCGCGCTCGGCCGCGCCATGGTGCGCCGTCCCTCCGTCTTCCTGATGGACGAACCGCTGTCCAACCTGGATGCCAACCTGCGCGTCCACGCCCGTGGAGAGATCGTCGAACTGCACCGCCGCGCCGGCGTGCCGACACTCTATGTCACCCATGACCAGGCGGAAGCACTGTCCATGGCCGATCGCGTTGCGGTGATGATCGGCGGTTCGCTGCTGCAGCTCGCCTCACCGCAGGTGATCTATGACGATCCGGCGCATGTCGAAGCTGCCCGTTTCATCGGCCAGCCGCGCATCAACCTCTTTCCGTCGCAGGTCGGGGCCGATGGCACGCTAGCGTTCGGCGATATCCGGGTCGGATTGCCCCGCGAGACGGTCGCAGCCGGCGCGCCGGTGACGATCGGCATCCGCCCGGAATTCGTCCGCGTCCACCGCACTGGCCAGCAGGGCCTGCCGGCACGCATTGACCGCATCGAGTTCCTGGGCTCCGAGATCGTCCTCTATTGCCGCCTGGATGCGATCGGCGAACCGGTGGTCGCCAAACTTTCACCCGCCGAGGGCGCCGGCCTTGTCGCCGGCATGCCAGTGCGTCTCGACTTCTCCGCCGACCGTCTCTTCGTCTTTGCCGAGGAGGGCCATCGCCTGCCCTCGACACCGGTTGATGCTGCCGTCATGCGGGAGACGGCCCATGGCTGACGCGGTCGCTGCTGCACTCCCCCTCATCGGAAAACCTGCCCGTTCGGCTGCGGAGCGGCAGGAGGCGCGCGCGGCACTCGTGCTGTCGCTGCCGGCTATGGTTCTCCTGTTCGTCTTCATCCTGCTGCCGGTCGCGGTGGTGATCCTGTTCGGATTTACCGACTACGAACTCGGGTATGCGGGTTTCCGGTTCGTCGGCTTCGACAATTACACCGAGCTTTTTACCGACCGCACCTTCCGCAGCTCGCTTTGGAACACGACGGTCTATACCGCGATCGTCGCGCC
This sequence comes from Neorhizobium sp. T25_27, assembly GCF_002968565.1. Lineage (NCBI taxonomy): Bacteria > Pseudomonadati > Pseudomonadota > Alphaproteobacteria > Hyphomicrobiales > Rhizobiaceae > Neorhizobium > Neorhizobium sp. T25_27. The sequence continues at coordinate 115,459 of NZ_PVBJ01000010.1, read as the reverse complement.
GATCTCGATCTTCATGGCGCTCGGCCTTGCGATGCTGATCGAAAGCGAGAATATCGGCCGTTCCTTCTTTCGAACCGCCTATTTCCTGCCGGTCGCCTCGTTGCTCGTCGCGATGGCGACGGTCTGGCAATATCTCTTCCATCCGACGATCGGCCCGATCAACGCGCTTCTGGCGCTCGGCGGCCTGCCGCGTCCCAACTGGCTCGGCGCCTCGACATCCGTCCTCTACAGCCTGTCGATCATCGGCATCTGGCAATCGGTCGGCTTCAACCTTGTCCTGTTCCTGGCCGGCCTCACCGCAATCCCCCGCGAGCTCTATCACGCCGCGCATGTCGATGGCGCCCGCTCGGCCTTCGACCGGTTCCGGCTGGTTACCTGGCCGATGCTCGGACCGACAACGCTGTTCGTCACGACGATCAGCATCATCAATGCGGTCAAGGTCTTCGAAACGGTCAAGACTCTGACCGAGGGCGGGCCGAACAAGGCTTCCGAAGTGCTGCTTTTCACCATCTACCAGGAAGGGTTCGTCTACCTGAAGGTCGGCTACGCCTCGGCGATGACGGTCGTCTTCCTGGCCATCCTGGTGGTGCTGATGTTCCTGCAATACCGCGTCCAGGACAAGCAGGTGCATTACTCATGAATGCTTCAGCTTTCACCCTCGGGCGCGCTGTCCGCCTGTCGATCCTGATCTTCGGTGCGGCGATATTTCTCGCCCCCTACGTCTTCATGGTTTCGACCGCCGGCAAGGCGCAGAGCGACATCTTCTCCTCGTCGCTGTCGCTCATCCCGCAGCACTGGTCCTATGTCGCCAACTTCGCCAAGGCGCTGACGCGCGTCTCGATGACGCGGCTGCTTTTCAACGGCGTCGCCGTCTGCGCGCTGATCTTCGTTTTCCAGGTGATGATCGCCATTCCCTGCGCCTACGCCATGGCGAAGCTGAAGTTCCGCGCGGCAAGGCTGATGATGGTGCTGGTCATGCTCGGCCTGCTGGTACCGATCCACGCCACCGCCCTGCCGCTCTATGTCGCCTTCGACCGCATGGCCGTGCTCAACAGCTATTTCGCGCTGGTTGCCCCCTTCACCATCTCCGTTTTCGGCATCTTCCTCTTCCTGCAGTTCTTCCGCGCAATACCGGACGACCTGATACATGCCGCCCGGCTCGATGGCATGTCGGAGCTCGGCATTATCGGCCGCGTGATCGTGCCGAATGCCTGGCCGGCGATCACCGCATTCGCGATCTTCTCGGTCGTCGCCCACTGGAACGACCTCTACTGGCCGTTGATCGTCGTTTCCAACCAGACCTATGCGACGCCGCCGCTCGGCCTTCTCTATTTTCGCGCCGCCGAGGCCGGCGACGACTACGGCGCCCTAATGGCCGCCACGCTGATCATCACCACTCCCCTCGTTGCTGCTTTTCTTCTGGCACAGAAGCGCTTCGTCGAGGGCATCACCATGACCGGTCTCAAAGGCTGACCGGCATCAACCAGGAGACTATGCGATGAAGCATCTCACCAACATCCTCGCCGCCGCGGCGATTGCCATGACGGTGTCGCTTCCGGCCCATGCCGAAACGACATTGACCGTGCATTATCCGATGCCGGGTTTCTTCAAGGACGTGATGGACACGATCTCGAAGAAGTTCATGGAAGAAAATCCGGACATCAAGATCCGGTTCGCCAACCCGTCCGCGACCTATGAAGAAGGCATCCAGCTGATCATGCGCCAGGCCGGCACGGCGGAAATGCCGGACCTGACCTTCATCGGCCTCAACCGCCTGCGCATGGTTCAGGAGCGCGACCTGCCGGTCGATCTCGCCCCATTCGTCGCCAAGGAAGGCGACATGGACAAGCTCGGCTTCTCGAGCAACATCCTGAAGCTCGCGCAGGTGGGCGGCAAGCAGGTCGGCCTCGCCTTCGCCACGTCGAACCCGATCATGTACTACAATGCCGACCTCGTGAAGGCTGCGGGCGGCAATCCGGACGTTCCGCCGAAGACCTGGGACGAAGTCATCGCGCTCGGCGCCAAGATCAAGGCGCTCGGCAACGGCGTGGAAGGCATCGATTTCCGCTGGCAGGGCGACGACTGGATGTTTTCGGCACTTCTGTTCGGCGCCGGCGGCCAAATGCTGAGCGCCGACGAAAAATCCGTCGCTTTCGCCGGATCGGAAGGCCTGAAGGCTGTCGAAACCCTCGACCGCATGGTCAAGCAAGGCGGCCTGCCGGTCTTCACCGCCCAGGCCGGTGAACAGGCATTCTTCGCCGGCAAGGTCGGCATCGAGTTCAAGACGACCGGCGCCCTGCGCAACACGATCAAGAGCGTAGGCGACAAGTTCGAACTGCGCACCGCGCAGATCCCGCTGATCGATCCGGTCAAGGGCAAGCTGCCGACCGGCGGCAATGCCGTCGTCATCCTCGCCCGCAATGCCGAAAAGCAGCAGGCCGCCTGGAAGTTCGCCAAGTTCGCCGCCGGTCCGTATGGCGCCTCCGTCGTCGTTCCGGGCACCGGCTACGTTCCGAACAATGCGCTTGCCGCCAAGTCGCCGGACTATCTCGGCAATTTCTACAAGGAAAACCCGCTCTTCGTCGCCGGCCTCAGCCAGATGGACCGCATGGTTCCCTGGTACGCCTTCCCGGGCACCAACGGCGTCAAGGTCACCCAGGCGATCGTTGAAAACCTGTCGCGGATCGTCGAACAGCAGGCCACCCCGAGGCAAGCGCTGGAGGATGCCGCTTCCGAAGTGAAGGGATTGCTGCCGCGCAGCTAAGCGTCAGCCCGGCCCAACCACACCACGAACCGCCGTTTCCGATCGGAAGCGGCGGTTTTCCTTTTGCACGAAGCGCTAGCGGATTGCCCGCACCGTGCCGCCCCGGCGCAGCATATAGCCAACGTCGAGATGCCGGGGGGGTGCCGCATTCTCGGCCATGTCCAGCAACAGCGAGGCCGCCGCCGCCCCCATGCTCGCATCCGGCATCTCCACAGTCGTCAGCGGCGGGTCCATCAGCCGTCCAATGGCGATCCCGTCGAAACCGGCCACGGAAATGTCACGGGGTACGGAAAGTCCTTCGCGCCGCAGCGCGCTGATGACGCCAAGTGCCAGAAGATCGTTGGAGGCGATGATCGCCGTCGGCGACACGGTCGCGAGCGCCACGCTGAGATCGAGCTGATCGTAGCCGCTGAGGAAGGAAATCTCGACCGCTCCCAAGGGTTCGACGCCATTCCTGTTCATCGCATCGCGATAACCCTCATGCCGGCGACGCGCGCGGTCAGAGGCCGCGAAATTTCCGGAGACGAACAGGATACGCCGATGGCCGAGACCGATCAGCATCTGCGTCAGTTCGCGGCCGGCACCCCGATTGTCCACGGTCACGGCGGCGGGAAACAGCGAGGTCGGCATGTTGTTGAGAAGCACGGTTGGCGGCAGCGAGGATGTGAGGGTGACGCTTGTGGCGGGATCGCAGACGGTCAGGATCAGCCCGGTCGGCCGGTCGTTGAGAAGCGAGGCGACTGCGTCCGCCTCGCGTGCAGGATCGTAGTTCGACTGGGCGATCAGCACGCCGTGGCCGGCGACCAGCATGCGGTTCTGGATGCTGGAAAGCGACGAGGCGAAGACGGGATTGGTGATGCTGGGGATCAGCACGCCGACGACCGGCCGTTGCCCGGGCCTGCCGGCCGTCGAATTGATCGGCCGATATCCGAGCTCTGCCGCCGCGCGACGGACCCTGCGGGCCATGCGATCGCTGACATTGCCGTTGCGACTGAGCGCCCGGCTCGCCGTCGCCAGCGAACATCCGGCTCGTGTCGCCACCTGTTGCAATGTCTTCATCGGAGAAGGTCCTCTGCCGTTTGCCAGGCCCCACGGCCTGCCGACAGCAGATTTCCTCCCGATATGTAAGAGTTTTATGTCAGCAACGACGGATTTTCCTCAAACGGCAAGGCCGACTGCCGCCAGGCAATCTTTGAGGTCCATTTGTCCTGCCGCGTCAAACCCGCAGGCTGCATGCCCTACCAGCGTGGACGAGGCAAATGTCGCCATCGCAGGGATTGACAACGGCCGCCTATGTAATGTTATTACACTCTCAACATTGAATGTAACGATATTACGTACATAGCCATGTGCTGGATAAGCGCTCGGCGCTACAAAAGTTCAAACAATAAGGAAGGAACCTCATGAATTTGTCCCTCACTACAAGCCGCCTGCTAGGCGCTGTCGCGGCAGGCCTGATCTTCGCGGCGTCCGGAGCGTTTGCCGATGAAGATCATGAGACGAAGGAGGCATGGCGTCTGTTTGTCGGCGATCACACGAACCCCGTCGTGCGTGCCATCAACTTCGAGAACGGCAAAGAACTCGGCCGCCATGACGTCAAGGGCCCCGCGGCACTGACCGCCAGCGCGTCCGGCCAGACCGTATTCGTTACCCAGTCGGATGATGACATCGTGCACGTCATCAGGACTGGCATCGATTTCTCCGATCACGGGGAGCATCGGGATCTGGAGGTTTCCGACGTCGGGCTGTTGCCCGTGACTTTCGAGGGCAAGCGTCCTTTCCACGTCGTTCCGCATGACGACCATGCGATCCTCTTTTACGATCGAGGCGGCAAGGCGGATATCATCGACGAAACCGCTCTTCTCGAAGGCAGGGCTCACGTGAAGACAGTCGACACGACGAAGCCGCATCACGGCGTAGCGGTGACGATGGGTCGTTTCGTGCTCGTGTCGGTCCCAAACACTGAAATCGAAACCAAGCCCGACGAACTGCCGCCGAGGGTCGGCCTTCGGGTCGTCGATCAGGCGGGCAAGCAGTTCGGCGACGTCGCGAAATGCACCGATCTTCACGGCGAGGCCACCTCGGCCCGGCTGGTTGCCTTCGGTTGCAAGGAAGGAGTTCTCGTTGCCCGGCCCGGTGGCATTGATGGCCCGAAGCTGGACATGCTCGCTTACCCGGCGGATCTGCCAAAGGGCAGCACCGGGACCTTGCTTGGTGGCAAGGCGATGCAGTTTTTCCTCGGCAACTACGGCGAGGACAAAATCGTCCTGATCGATCCGGACGCCGAGAAGCACTTCCGACTGATCGCCCTGCCCACCCGCCGCGTCGACTTCCTGCTGGACCCAGCAACGCCGCGCAGTGCCTACATCCTGACGGAGGACGGTGATCTTCATGTGCTGGACGTGATCAAGGGCGAGATCGTTCGCAAAGCCAAGGTCACCGAGCCCTACAGCAAGGACGGCCATTGGCGTGATCCGCGGCCGCGTCTTGCCGTTGCGGACGGCCATATCGTCATTACCGATCCGCGGCACTCGCTGGTTCGCGTTGTCGATGCGGAAAGCCTGAAGGAGGTCCGGACGATTCCCGTCGAAGGAAAACCCTTTACGATCGTTGCCGTCGGCGGCTCCGGCGCATCGCATTGATGCAATAACCTTGGTCCGGAATTGTTACGGCAGTTCCGGACCAGCCGCGTGATGCTGCATGAAGCGGCGCCGTTGACAGTCGGCAGCGGGAGTGTAGGTTGGCGGCGTCAAGGTTCTTCCATCCCGCGATGGAAGCTAAGAGGGAATCCGGTAAAAACCGGAGCTGTCCCGCAACTGTGAGCGGTGAGCCGTTCGTCCAACATGTCACTGGCAGTCAATGCCGGGAAGACGGACGATGAAGGCTTTGACCCGCGAGCCAGGAGACCTGCCTGACGATAGAAGTTCCGTGGTCGGGGTGTGCCACAGGAATGACGGTTCCGTCGGGCCATCGTGCCTGCCGCAACCTTCATTTTTGCTGCCGCCTCCTTGAGTGAGACGAAGGCAGTGAAAACACAGGGATTATCTTCCCAGAACGTATCCGGGCGCGCCGTCCTCCTGATCGCCAAATCCGCCTTTGCGGCATCGCCGCATCTGGAAATGCAGCGGCTCGCGAAACTTGCGGCCGGCATGACCGGGGCCGGAACGGTGCGGTTCGCCTTTACCGAACAGGGAACCCCCTCGCTGCGCGAAGCGCTGTCCAATCTGCTCGACGAGGATGTCGAAACCGTCGTCATCGTGCCGCTCGTCCTGCCCATGGAGCCGAGCTTCCATATCTGGCTAACGAAATCGCTGACGCGCTGGAAGGCCGCCGACAGCCGCCCCTGGCCGGCCTTGTCCGTCGCCAAGGATATCGCCTCCAGCACGCTGATGGCGCAGCTTCTCGGCGAACTGCTGGAGACGGCCGAGGAGCTGGATGTCCCGAAAACCGAAAACCCACCCGTCATCGAAGGTTCACTCGTGCCAGCCCAGAAACGCCGCGCACTCGTCTGCCAGGGCGGCCCCTGCAACGCGGCCGGAGCCGATTTGATCTGGGGACATCTGCGCAACCAACAGGAGCGGCAGAAATTGCGCGCTGCCGGCGACGGCACGATGACCGCAAAATCCACCTGTCTCGGTCCCTGCAGTCTGGCGCCCGTGCTGCAGGTGTTTCCGGAAGGCACCTATTACGGCGGCGTCACCGAAGATGCGATCGACCGGATCGTCGGCGAGCACCTGCTTGGCGGCCGGATCGTCGAGAACTTCGCCTATCACCCAACGGGCCGCAAGCAGCGGCTTCGTATCCCATCCGAACAGAACAAGAGGAGAGAGAATTGACGTCGCAGACGCTATCGCGCCTAGCCGCCGCCTGGTTCACCGCCACCACCTTGGCCGCCGCAGGCACTGTCTTCGCAGGCGAGCCGCTTCGCGTCGGTGCCACCTACATCACCAGCGGCACGGACCCCGCCAAGGGCTCGAACGGCTGGGCGCTGGTCAGCCATGGCGTCGGCGAGAACCTCTTCACCGTCGATCGGGACGGCAAGCTCGTGCCGGAGCTGGCCGAGAAGGCGGAGCGCATCGGGGACCTGATCTGGACCGTGACCCTGAAACCCGGCCGCCTGTTCTCCGATGGCACGCCCGTCACCGCCAAGGCACTGGCAGCCGGTTTCGATGCCACGCTCGCCAACAACAAGGCGGCGCTCGCGACCGGCGGCAAGCTGACCTTCGAGGCGGGCGACGACCTGACGCTGAAGGTGACGACCGAAAAGCCGGTGCCGTTCATTCAGGCACTCTTCGCCGAATGGCCGCTGATTGCCTACAAACCAACCGAGGCCGGCAATGCCGTCTTCAGCGGTCCTTACCGGATCTCCGCCTTCAAGACGGATGCCTCGATCACGCTGGAGCCCAACGTGCATTTCGCTGGCGCCGACCGGCGTTCGCCGGTCAATTTCCGCAAGTTCGGTGATGCCCAGACCCTGACGCTGGCGCTGGAAGCAGGCGAACTCGACATGGCCTTCGGCTTGCCGTCGGAGGTCGTGAGCCGGCTCAAGACCAACCCAGACCTGACGATCAAGTCGTTCCCGGTCGGGTACCAGTATCTTGCTTTCTTCAATACCGCCCGGCCGCTGCTGGCTGACGTCAAGGTGCGCCGGGCGATCGATCTGGCCTTCGACCGCAAGGAGCTTGCAGCCGCCATCAACGGCGGCGAACCGGCCACCGGTGCCTACGCCGCCTATTTCCCCTTTGCCGGCCAGGAGGCCCGCCCGACCGATCTTGCCAGGGCTGGCGCGCTGCTCGACGAAGCCGGCTGGGCGAGAGGCAGCGGCGGCATGCGCGAAAAGGGCGGCACACCGCTGCGTCTGCTGGTCATCACCTATCCGCAGCGCCCGGATCTCGTCACCATGCTGCCGGTGGTCAAGGCGGAACTCGCCAAGATCGGCATCGCGGTCGATACGCAGGTGGTGGAGAACATCCAGCAGGTCGCTTCGGGCGGCGACTTCGACATCGCGCTCTGGGCGCAGCACACGGCCCCGAGCGGCGACGCCGCCTTTTTCCTGAACTCGATGCTGAGAAGCGGCGCTTCGCTGAACTATGCGAAATACGCCTCGCAGGACTTCGACGCGATCCTCGACCGATTTGCGACCGAGGGCGATCCGGCAAAGCGGGTGGCGATCGCGCTGGATGCCCAGCAGAAACTCTTCGCCGATGCGCCCGCCTCCTTCCTGGTATCGCCCGTGTGGTATGTCGGCCTGTCGAAGCGGCTGAAGAACTACGAGCCGTGGGGATCCGACTACCACGTCCTGCGCGCCGATATCGGCGAGGCGGAGTAGGCCACGTGATGCGACTGGCCCGGTTCGGCATACAATCGATAGCGGGGCTGCTGGCGGTTTCGCTCGCCTCTTTCTCGGTCATCACCTTGATGCCGGCCGATCCGGTCGCGATCGCCATTCGCGTCTGGAGCCTGCCGGCGACGGAGGAAACCGTCGCCGCATTGAGGGCGGAGTGGGGGCTCGATCAGCCGCTGCCGGTCAGGTATCTGCATTGGCTGGCGGATTTCCTCGGCGGCGACTGGGGCCGCTCCTTCCGGACCGGAGAGCCCGTACTTGCCGAGTTCGCCGAGCGGTTGCCGGTCTCGTTGACGCTCGGCCTCGCCGGCCTGGCACTGGCGATCGGGCTGGCAATCCCGCTCGGGTTCTTCTCAGCGGCCTATCCCGGGGGCACTGCCGATCGGATGAGCCGGGCTCTGTCGGTCTTCGTTCAGGCGGTGCCGGCCTTCTGGCTTGGCCTTGTTCTTCTCTGGGTGCTCGGCGTGCAGCTGCGCTGGCTCAGACCCTTCGTCAATGATTGGACCGCGATCGTCCTGCCGGTCCTGCTGATCGCGCTGCATTCGGTTGCCGTTCTCGCCCGAGTTTATCGGCGCGACCTGAAGGAGACCGCCGAACAGCCGCATTTCCGCACGGCACTTGCCAAGGGCCTGTCGGAAAAGCAGGCTCTCTGGCGGCATGGCCACCGCAGCGCTCTCTATGCCCTCCTGTCGGCAGTCCGTTCCGAAGCCGGCTGGGTGATCGGCAGCACCGCGACCATGGAAATCCTCTTCGGCCTTGCCGGCATCAGCCAGTTCCTGGTGCAGAGCATCGCGGCGCGCGACCAGATGGTGCTGCAGGCCTATGTCATGGTCATCGCCATCTGGATGCTTGTGATGAATGCCGGCGCCAATCTCGCCATGCGCCTTCTCGATCCGCGTCTCGCCTGATGCCCCGGCTGATCATGCTCGCGGCGCTCGCCGGTTTTCTCTGCGTCGGCGGTTTTTGGCAGCCACATGACCCCGATGCGGTGGACATGCTTGCCCGTCATTCCGGCATGACCGCCAGCCACCTGCTCGGTACCGATCATGTCGGTCGCGATCTTCTATCGCGCATCATGGCCGGCGGATGGCGGACGGCCTGCGTCGTCCTCTCGGTCGGTGCCATCGGTTTTTTGTTTGGCACCCTGCTGGGCACCGCCGCCGCCGTCCTTGGCGGCTGGCGCGAAACGGTGATCCTGCGCTTCTGCGAGTTCTTCGTCATGGTGCCGACGCTCATCGTCGCACTGACGGCAGCGGCGACTTTTGGCCTTTCGCCGCTCAGCGCCGGACTGGCGCTGGGTCTGGCCGGCATCGGTCCGCATGCGCTGCTTGCGCATTCGCTGAGCCAGCGGGTGCTTGGCCAGCCGTTCATCCTGGCAGCGAGGAGCCTGGGCGTTGCACCCTTGCGGATGATCGCCCGGCATCTACTGCCCAACACCCTGCCCCTGATGTACGCCTATGTCGGCAACCAGGCGGGACTTGCGGCGGTCGCCTATGCCTCGCTCGCCTTCATCGGTCTCGGGGCCGATCCGTCGAAGCCGGATTGGGGATCGATGCTGTTTGAATACCGCATGTTCATTTTCGACCACCCAATGCTGATGATCTGGCCAGGCGCCGCGATCGCCCTGGTCACCGTCTTGCTCAACGGGTTCTTTGATAACGATCGAGCGTGACGCTGGTCGAAGGCCCCGGCTTTCACATCCATTCGGGAGAATGGAGAACCCTGCCGCCGTTGGCGGTGGCGGTTCTCTTATCGCGCAAGAACCCCCAATGGCGAAATGGTCTTCAGGTCCGGGTCCACGAAGCCGGTCGCCTTCGCCACCTGGGCCTGACTCATGCTGTAGCCGTAGTCGAGGACGCGGACCCCGTCCATGATGAAGAGCTGGGCCTTGTCCAAACCGGGCCGCAGATTTCCCGTCACGGTGACGACTTCATAAACTCGCGAAAGATGGAACGGCTCGGCAGCGACCACATGCACCAGCTGGTTCGGCGGCGGCGCCGCGCTGTGGCTGCAGGCTCCCGCCCAGGGGACCAGCATGAACTCGTAGACGTTCTCGCCGTCCTGGTCGACCGGCAGGATGAACCCGGTCAGCTCCACAGTCCGGGCTTCGTCACGCCAGGCAAGCGTTTCTCCTTGGGGCCGGCTGGACGCCATGCCCGGGAGGGCAGCATCCAACCTCGATTGATCCGCAGGCCGCAGGGCGCTCCAAAGAACCGGCTGAGCGCCTGCAAAGACGCCGGATGCCGGGCAAACCGTGCCGATCATCATCGTCGTGAATTTCAGGAGGAAAAGCGCGCGCCTCATCTGCATCTCCGTTCACAGGGCGTTCCCCAGCCGACAGGCCGCCGCCGCTGTCCGGATGTTAGCTCTATTTCTCGACTGAGGTCAAAGCCAGGATGGAAGAGGTTGCTTCTCGCCCTTCGCTCGAACTCTGGCCACGGTCATTGGAGTGGACAGGTTCGAATTTCCATACCGCTACTTCAGGGGGAGCCGCCACAGACGAAGGCTCATCCGAGGGAATGCGAAGCCAGGGCATAAACCCTCGGGCTGCCATTTTGTCCGGCGCCGTAGCCGGCTACCTCTTCGGTCACCATCGTCGTCAGGGTGGCACAGATGCTGAGCCCGGACTGCTGGATGAGCGCGGCAAATGGGCCGCTATCGAAATGTGTATCTACGCGCAGGAACCCGTCGGCATGGGCCGCAATATGCGGGTGGGTCACCGTGATGGCGTCCTCGTCGTTGCCGGCGACCACCGGCCCGACCACATGCCCTCGCCCAAAGCGCCGGCGCATCGAAAAGGCGCGCATCCGCTCTCTTTGGTAAAGACCGTAGCAGATCGAACTCTCGAACAATCGCAGGAGATGCAGGCTTCGATCAGCACCGAAGGCAGGAGCATCGAAGGCGATCACCGTGTCGAGATCGCCGCGGTCCAGCCGCCTCAAAACAAGCCCCTTCTCCAGAGACGGAAGCGCCATCGGCGCGATCGCTGTGCCCTGATACTGATAAACCGTTTGCGTCGGCTTCAATCCCAACGAAGCATAAAGCCGCTGGGCTTCCCGCGTCGAGTTGAGACGAATGCGGTTGCGGCCGCTGTCCGTCATGATCCGATTCATCAGCCACCTGGCCGCGCCGTTGGTCTGCAGCCTCGGGGAGGTAATCAGCATTCCGAACGTGGCGAAGCCGTCGCCATGGGGAAACCACATGCCCGAGGCTCCCACGCGGCCGATCTCGTCAAGCGCGACATATCCTTTCCCGATGTCGAGCAGATGCTGCCAGTCGGCTGCCCTGTGGGGCCAGCCCACCGAGATCGACAAAGCCTGCAGCTTGGAGATTTCGACACTCGAGATATCCGCAAAGCGCATCTCGAAATTATCGACGTTCAAGGTTCCTGGTAATTCGCTATCCATCATTATCCAGCCGAGATCGTATATCCCCTGGGGCGAACCGCTCGGATATCCCGGCAGTCACGTTAGTCGAGGTCCCGCGAAACATTTCACTGCTGAAGCGAAACCGAACACAAGATTTCACCGTATCGCGTCCACTTTCGGCAGCCATTGGTTTCTTCTGCCTCTAACCTTGCCTGCCAGGATTGGTTCGCATGCTCTGCAAAAGCAAGGTGTGGCGGCCACGAGGTCATGGCTTTTTAGAGGCGGGAACAGTCGATGCGCGCTTTGGACATCCTGGAAAAGCTTGTCGGCTTTCCCTCGGTCGTTGGCACGCCCAACGGCAATATCGTCGAATGGATTGCGGACTATCTCAAATCCTTCGGGATCGCCGCGCATATCCTGCCGGGGCCTGAAGGTGACCGGGCCAATCTTTTTGCCACGATCGGTCCTGCCGACCACCCGGGCTACATTCTGTCCGGCCATATGGACGTGGTCCCGGCCGCCGAGGCCGGTTGGGACAGCGATCCCTTTTCGTTGAGGAACGAGAAAGGCCGGCTCTACGGACGCGGAACAAGCGATATGAAGGGGTTTTTGTCGACCGCTCTGGCAGCCGTGCCCGCGCTCCTCGCAAGTCCGCTTTCCCGCCCGGTCCACCTGGCCTTCTCCTACGACGAGGAAGCCGGCTGCCGGGGCGTGCCGCATCTTCTCGCACGGTTGCGGGACCTGTGTGCCCCTCCGCTGGGTGCGATCATCGGGGAGCCGAGCGGAATGCGCGCCATTATGGCCCACAAGGGAAAGGCGGCAGCCCGGGTGACGCTCAAGGGTCGTTCGGGCCACTCTTCCCGGCCTGATCTCGGCCTCAACGCGATCCACGCCATGACGGACGTGCAGCAGGCTGCGGTTGCCGCGGCCGTCGGTCTTTCCCGCGGACCGTTCGAGGCAGAATTCGAGCCACCCTACTCCTCTCTATCGATCGGCACGATCCGTGGCGGTCAGGCGGTCAACATCATACCCGAAATCTGCAGTCTTGAACTGGAAGCCCGTGCCATCTCTTCGGTCGATCCCGAAGCGCTGCTTGCCCCGGTGCGGGCGGTTACCGAAGCCTTGGCGATGAAGGGCTTCGATGTCGACTGGCAGGTTCTCAGCGCCTATCCGGCGCTGCTGCTGGCGCCAACCTCTCCCCTCGCCGGTCTTTTGCAAGATCTGACGGGCGCCGAGCCGCTGGCGGCTGTCAGCTACGGCACGGAGGCAGGTCTCTACCAGCGCGCCGGCATCGATGGGATCATCTGCGGGCCTGGCGACATCGCCCGCGCCCATAAACCCAATGAATTCATTCTGGCGAGCGAACTCGACGACTGCCAGGCCATGATTGAAGCGCTTGGTCGGCATTGCCGCGCAGAACTCCAATGAGCAGGAACGTATCCCGACCATGACATTCCTCTTCAATTCCGATGTGGCCCGCGGCCGGATTTTCCAGGATGCCTTTGCCCGGGAACTCCCCGACCTGCCGTTCTCCATGGATCCGGCGACGGTGGACCCCGAGCGGGTACGTTACCTCATGACCTGGACAGTGCCGGAAAACCTGGCGCGCTACCGCAATCTCGAAGTGCTGTTTTCGACCGGCGCCGGTATCGACCAGTTCCGCACCGCCAGTGTGCCTGACGACGTGAAGATCGTGCGCATGGTCGAAGAAGGCATCGTGCGGATGATGCAGGAATATGTGGTCCTCGGCGTCCTTTCGCTCCACCGCAACCTGGCCGCCTATCTGGCACAGCAGCAGGCGGAGGTCTGGAAGGTCCTGCCGCAGGCTCAGGCGGAAGAGCGCCGTATCGGCGTCCTGGGGCTTGGCAATCTCGGCCAGGCCGTGCTTGAGCGCCTGAAACCCTTCGGTTTTCCCTTGTCCGGCTGGAGTAGGTCCGCGCGCGCGATTGAAGGTGTCAGGTGTTTCTCAGGCGAGGACGATCTGAAGACCATGGTTGCCGAGACCGATGTGCTGATCTGCCTCCTGCCGCTGACCGACGAGACCCGCGGTTTTCTCGACGCGGAGCTTTTCGCCAGGTTGCCGGCGGGCGCTGGACTGGTTCATGTCGGACGTGGCCCCCAGCTCGACCAGGACGCGCTTCTCGCTGCCCTCGACAGCGGGCACCTATCCGGCGCCGTGATCGACGTCACCGACCCGGAACCCCTGCCGCCCGGCCATCCTATCTGGCGTCACCCACGCATCCTGCTGACCCCGCATATTGCCAGCATCACCCAGCCCCATACCGCCGCGCGCGCCGTCATCGACAATATCAAGCGGCTTCGCGCCGGGCTCGACCCGGCCGGCTTGATCGATCGGCAGCGCGGTTACTGAATCTTCAACCTCGAAAGGAATACCATGTCGCTTCTCAAGACCATCGAGCCTCACCCGTCCTTTGCACCGCGCGAAAACGCTCCCGCACCGGACCGGCTGATCTCGGGCGATCCGCAGTTCAAGACCTGGGCGCAGGACACAGCCCATGGCGAACTGGTGCATACCGGCGTCTGGGAAGCGACGCCCGGCGTCACACATTCGATCAAGGGCCAGACCTTCGAATTCTGCCACATCCTGTCCGGCGTCGTCGAACTCACCCCCGAAGGCGGCCAGCCCGTTGTCTACAAGGCAGGCGACAGTTTCGTCATGAAGCCGGGTTTCGTCGGCGTCTGGAAGACCATCGAGACCGTCCGCAAGATCTACGTCACCGTCACCCCTTGATAGGTGCGGCCGCAGCGCGGCAACCGCTTGCGGGCCGCTCCGCAGAATACGCCGTGATTGACCGCCAAAACGGATTTTTCCGCTGCGGCCCTTCGCTCTACCGGATCAAGCCGCTCCACCGATCCGGTAATATTGCCGTCCAGTGACCGGAGATAAGCCGATGAGCCTGAGTTTCGATCCCGACAGCCTGGCCCTGCCGATGGGACATTTCATCGGCGATCGCCTCGTGGCGGCCGAAGGCGTCATTGCAATGCACCGGCCGTCCGACGGCAAGGCTTATGCAGAGTGCCCCGTCGCCGATGCGGATCTCGTCGACCAGGCGGTGCAGACGGCGAAGGCGGCGCTGAAGCAAAGCAATTGGGGCGGCATCCGCCCGCGCGAGCGTGTGAAGGTGCTGCATCGCTGGGCCGATCTCATCGAACAGGACGCCGTGGCGCTTGCAAGGCTGGAGGCCGTCTCCTCCACCCGCCCGGTCGGCCACCTGGTCGAGGGCGACATCGCCGTCTCGGCCGAACAGATCCGCTTCTTCGCCGAATTCGCCGACAAGGAAGGCAGCGACCTGGTGCCGACCGACGACGGCAATCTCGGCATGATCATGACGGAACCCTATGGCGTCGTCGGCGCCATCACGCCCTGGAACTTCCCGATCAACATGGCCGTATGGAAACTCGGTCCGGCACTTGCCGCCGGCAATGCCGTCGTGCTGAAGCCGTCCGAGATGACGCCGTTTTCGACCATCCGCCTGGCGGAACTCGCCGTGCGCGCCGGCATCCCGGCCGGGTTGATCAACATCGTGCTCGGCGACGGCATGACCACCGGCAACGCCATCACCGGCCATCCCGATATCGCCAAAGTAAGCTTTACAGGCTCGACCCGCGCCGGCTCGGCGATCATGGAAAACATCGCCCGCACCGGCATCAAGCCGATGACGCTGGAACTTGGCGGCAAGAGCCCGCAGCTGGTTTTCGCCGATGCCGATATCGACCGGGCCGCGGCCGCGGTGACCGCCAGCATCACCAGCAATGCCGGTCAGGCATGTGTCGCCGGATCGCGCCTGATCGTCGAAAAAATCGTTGCCGCGCCGCTGATCGAGGCAATCTTGAAGAAAATGCAGGGGATCGTGCCCGGCCCGACCTGGGACGCGGCGAGCCAGTATTCGCCGATCATCTCCGACAGGCAGCGCCGGCGCATCGACGACATCATCGCGGCCTCCGTCGCAGCCGGGGCGGAATGCCTGACGGGCGGGCGCCCCATGGACGCTCCCGGATATTTCTACTCTCCGACCCTGGTCACCGGCGTCGACCAGACGTCGCCAGCGGTGATCGAGGAGATTTTTGGGCCCGTTCTGACGCTGCAGACGTTCGAGGATGAGGAAGAAGCCATGATGCTTGCCGATCATCCGAGCTACGGGCTTGCCGCCGGCCTGTTTACCAGCGACCTTTCGCGGGCGATCCGCCTTACCCGCCGGCTGCAGGCCGGCACCATCTGGGTCAATCGCTACGGCCGCTCGCGCGACCATATCCTGCCGACCGGCGGCTACAAGCAGTCCGGCATCGGCAAGGATCTAGGCCGGGAAGCCTTCCACGCCAATCGCAAGAGCAAGAGCGTCTTGATCAGTCTTTGAGGACGAAGAACATGAAATCATACCGGATTGCCCTGATCCCTGGCGACGGCATCGGCCGCGACATGACAGCGGCCGCATGGTCGGTGCTGCAGAAGGCCGCCAAAGCGCATGGCTTTGCGTTTGAGGCTACCGAATTTCCCTGGTCCTGCGCCTTCTACAAGGAAACCGGCGCAATGATGCCGGCCGACGGGATCGAAACGTTGCGCAGCTTCGACGCCATCCTGCTCGGTGCCGTCGGCTGGCCGGCAGAAGTGCCGGATTCCGTGTCGCTGCATGGCCTGCTGCTGCCGATCCGCAAGAGTTTCGTGCAATACGCCAACATCCGCCCCCACCGCCTGCTGGCCGGCGTCGAAGGACCGCTGAAGGCGACCGCCTTCGACATTCTTTGCATCCGCGAGAACACCGAGGGCGAATATTCCGGCGCAGGCGGCCGTATCCATCAGGGCACGGCCGACGAAGTTGCCGTCGAGACGTCGATCTTTACCCGCAAGGGCGTTGAGCGCATCCTGCGCTTTGCCTTCGAACAGGCCCGGTCGCGGCGCGGCAAGCTGGCCTCGGTGACCAAGTCGAACGCCCAGAAATATTCGATGGTGTTTTGGGACGACGTCACCCGGCAGCTTTCGGCGGAATATCCTGACGTCGAGGTTACCAGCTATCACATCGACGCCATGGCGGCGCGCATGGTGATGGCCCCGGAAACGCTCGACGTCGTGGTCGCTTCCAATCTGTTCGGCGATATCCTGACCGATCTCGGTGCGGCCATTCAGGGCGGCCTCGGTTTTGCCGCCTCGGCCAATATAAACCCGGAGCGCAATGCGCCCTCGATGTTCGAACCGGTGCATGGCTCGGCGCCCGACATCGCCCATCTCGGGATCGCCAACCCGATCGCCACGGTCTGGTCCGGCGCAATGATGCTCGATCATCTGGGTGAAAAGGATACGGCGAACGCCGTCATGACGGCGATCGAAACGGTCACGGCCAGCGGCATCGGCACGGTTCCCGGCAAGGACCGGACGGACACCATCACTGCGGCGCTGCTCGCCGCACTTTAAACATCGTATCGAGGATTGGACATATGCGGAATTTGAAGCTCCCCTCCCTGTTTCGGCAAGAAGGTTTGATCGGCGGCACCTGGGTCGGCGCCCGGTCCGGCAAGACCGTCGATGTTTTCGATCCGGCGAGCCAAGAGGTAATCGGCACCGTTCCCGACATGGGAGGCGACGAGACACGCGCGGCGATCGAGGCTGCCGAGAAGGCCTATCCGGCCTGGAAGAAGCGTACCCACGCAGAGCGCGCCGCCTTGCTTGAAACCTGGTACGGCCTGATGATCGAACATCTCGAAGATCTGGCGCTGATGCTGACCACCGAACAGGGTAAACCGCTCGACGAGGCGCGCGGTGAAATTCGTTACGGCGCCTCCTTCGTCAAGTGGTTTGCGGAAGAGGCACGCCGCATCGGCGGCCACACCATTCCCTCGCCGACGCCGGACCGCCGTATCATCGTCTTGAAGGAGCCGGTCGGCGTCTGCGGCATCATCACGCCCTGGAATTTTCCGAACGCGATGATCACCCGCAAGATCGCGCCGGCGCTCGCCGCCGGCTGTACCGTCGTGGTGAAACCTTCCGAATTCACCCCTTATTCGGCACTTGCGCTCGGGGTTCTCGCGGAAATGGCCGGCATTCCGGCAGGCGTCGTCAACATCGTCACCGGCATGCCGAAGGAAATCGGCAACGAGATCATGGCCAACACCACCGTGCGGAAAATCTCGTTTACCGGCTCCACGCCGGTCGGTTCGCTGCTGATGCGCGGCGCGGCCGACAGCATCAAGCGGCTGTCGCTCGAACTGGGCGGCAACGCTCCCTTCATCGTCTTTGATGATGCGGATATCGACCTTGCCATCGAAGGGGCGATTATTTCGAAATTCCGCAATGGCGGCCAGACCTGCGTCTGCGCCAACCGCATTCTCGTACAGGCGGGCATCTACGATCGTTTCGCCGAGAAGCTCACCGCCCGGGTGAATGCCATGAAGGTCGGCCCCGGAACCGAGCCGGGCGTTTCGATCGGCCCGATGATCAACGATGCCGCAATCGCCAAGATCAACCGCCATATCGAGGATGCGCTCGCCAAAGGCGCGACGATCGTCACGGCCAAGGCCGGTCTGCCGGCGGGTGGCCAATACACGGCTCCGATCGTGCTGACCGGAGCGACCACCGACATGCAGCTTGCCGGCGAAGAGACGTTCGGCCCGGTCGCGCCACTCTTCCGTTTCGAGACCGAGGAGGAAGCGCTCGCCATTGCCAACGGCACGCCCTTCGGACTTGCCGCCTATTTCTATACGGAAAGCCTGAAGCGGGCTTGGCGTGTCGGCGAGGCACTGGAATTCGGGATGGTCGGGCTGAATACCGGCCTGATTTCGACCGAGGTCGCCCCGTTCGGCGGCGTCAAGCAGTCGGGCCTGGGGCGCGAGGGTTCGCAGTTCGGGATCGAGGAATATCTGGAAGTGAAGGCCTTCCATATCGGCGGGCTCAACTGAGCCCGTTTCCGCACCCGGAAGCTTATCCAAAAAAGGTGGGGTTGCGGTCGCAACCCCACCTTTTTTGTTCTCAGCATGGCAAGAGTTCCGTTACTGGACCTTGTCGAGCATCTTGTAATAAAGCCCGACCAGCGGCAGGAACCACGGCTTGCCGAAATGACCCGGGACTGCCGGCCAGTCCAGCCCCTTGACCGGGTTTCTGTCAGGCCGGCCGAGGATTGCATCGGCGACCGTCATGCCGAGATGGGTTGCAAGCTGCGCACCATGGCCGGAATAACCCATCGCGTACCATAACCCGTCATGGAAGCCCGCCCGCGGGTAACGATCCTTGGTGATGTCCACCAGACCGCCCCAGCAATAGTCGATCTCCACATGGGATAGCTGCGGAAAGATGCGGGTCAGGCTGTCGCGAAGGATTGCGCCGCTTCTGGCATCCGAACGCTGGTCGGAGGTCGCCGAAAATCGAGCGCGGCCGCCAAAGATCAGCCGGTTGTCCGGCGACAGACGCCAGTAGTTGCCGATATTCATGCTATTGACGCAGGTGCGGTTGCCCGGCATCGTCGAGGCGACTTCCTGCTCCGAAAGCGGCCGCGTGGCGATGATGAAACTGCCGACGGCCATGATCCGCCGGCGGAAATAACCAAAATTCGGTGTCGTGTAGGCGCCGCTTGCCATCAGGACATTGTCGGCCGTGACCGAGCCTTTGGCAGTCTTCAGCACATGTCGGCCGCCCGATTTCGAAACATCGGTGACCGTCGCCTTCTCGACGATGACGGCACCGCGCCTTTTTGCCGCCTCAGCGAGGCCGACGACGTAGCGTCCCATATGCATCATGGCGCTTTTCTTCGACAGCATGGCGCCGTGGAAAGGTGAACCGATCTCTCGGGCGAGGTCTTGGGGCGACAGCAATGCCGTATCCGCATCGACCTCGGCGTGAACCGCCTCGAAATTCCGGGCAAGCCCTTCGAAATGCTGCGGCTTGGAAGCAAGCTTCAGTTTGCCGGCGCGGCGGAAGTTGCAGTCGAGGCCTTCCTCGGCGATGATTGCTTCCAGCGTGTCGATCGAGCTGTCGAGCGCCTTGTAAAGCGCGATCGCCCGCTCCTTGCCGAGCTCCTGCTTGGCCGAGAGATAGCTGTGGGCGAGGCCGTTGTTCAGGTGGCCACCGTTACGGCCGGACGCTCCGAAGCCGACCGTCTCCGCCTCCAGCACGATAACCTTCGCGCCGGCCATGGCGAGCTGCCGCGCCGCACCGAGCCCGGTAAAGCCGCCGCCGACCACGGCAACGTCGTAGTGACCTTCGATCGGCCCGTCGACGGCGCCCGTAAATCGGGGCGCCGTATCATGCCAGTAGGAGACATATTGCATCGGCTTCGGCCCTCCTTAGAGACCGACCACGCCCGGCAGGCCGGAAATGTCGGAGATTTCCACATAGCCATAGAAGGGGTTGGCCGGCTCGTGACCCCGGTTGACCCAGACCTTGTTCTTGATGCCGAGGTCATGCGCCGACATCAGGTCGTAACGGAAGGACGAGGAGCAATGAAGAATGTCCTCCGGGCCGCAGCCGAGCATATCGAACATGTATTCGAAGGCCTGAAAGCGCGGCTTGTAGGCGTTTGCCTGTTCCGCCGTATAGACGGCGTGGAACGGCGCGCCGAGCTTTGCGACGTTTGAGTGGATCTGGTCGTTCATCGCGTTCGAGAGGATGACGAGCGGGATTTCTTTGGCGACCTTGGCAAGACCGGCGGGCACATCCGCATGGGGACCCCATGTCGGCACGCGCTCGTAGACCATCCTGGCGTCTTCATCCTTGAAGGCGACGCCGTTCGCCTTGCAGCTGCGCTCCAGCGAGTTATGGACGACGTCCGCATAGGGTTTCCAGTCGCCCAGGATCTCGTCCAACCGGTAGGCTGCGAAATTCTTGATGAACTTCACCATGCGCGGCTCGTCGAGACGATCACCATAGAGGTCACGCGCAGCTTCGGCCATCTGGAAGTTGGTCAGCGTGCCGTAGCAGTCGAAGGTGATGTATTTCGGGCGGAACGTCGTCATGCGCTTGGTCCTTGCGTGATGGCCCATCGAGCCTTTCGGTTGACGACATGATCATAAGGCCGCTTATGGCAGCCGAGCCGACTGATTTCCCCCAATCCGAAGCAGAAAGTTTCGTATCGTGGCGCCGGTTTGGCATTTGGTTGCAGATCGTGGCCGGCGCGGCGGCCAACGACCAGGCTTTTTTCGACCCTGATTGCGGACGCGCGGCATAAGATGCGGTCCCATGCCGCCGGTTTGGCGAAAGATACCGCCGCCGGCCCCGCCTTCGGATAATCGTCCGGCCCCTTCCCCTCGAAACTCGAAGCTCAAAATGGAGAGCATTGTCGATGCAAGTCGGAGACATCGAAACCATACCTTTCGGCATCGAGCACCTGGATCGCGCCACCCACCTTTCGCGCGAAGCCGGCTGGCCGCACCGCCTGCAGGACTGGCAGGTCGCCCTGCATCTGAGCCAGGGCGTGGTCGCGTTGGACGAGACCGGCCAGGTAGTCGGCACGGCATTGATGACCCCCTACGGCGATGACTGCGCCACCATCAACATGGTGATCGTCGGAGCCAACATGCGTGGCCGTGGCGTCGGACGCCGCCTGATGGACGCAGTCCTTAGACTTGGTGGCGAGCGCCCGCTTCGGCTGATCGCCACCTCCGACGGCCTGCCGCTTTACGAAAAGCTGGGTTTCCGAAAGACTGGCGCCGTTTTCCAGCATCAGGGCACCGTCGGCGAGGTGTCGGCGCCCACCGACACCGAGACCGCCACGGCTGCCGATCTCTCCGAGATTACCGCCATCGATCGCGACGCCTTTGGCGCCTCCCGCTCGGCGCTGATCGCAAAATTTACCGAAATCGGCGCGTTCGCCTTGATCCGCCGCAATGGCAAGATCGCAGGCTTTGCCTGCATCAGGGCGTTCGGTCGCGGCGAGGTCGTCGGACCCGTCGTCGCGACGGATCTCGAGGATGCCAAGGCGCTCGTCAGCCATTTCATGAGCCGCCGGTCCGGTGCCTTCCTCAGGGTCGATACCGGCGATGCCGGCCTCGCCGCCTGGCTGGCCGAGCATTCGCTCACCCATGCGGGCGGCGGCATTGCAATGGCACGCCCGATCGTGGCCCGTCCCGCCACCTCGACATTCACCACCTTTGCCCTGGCCAACCAAGCCCTCGGCTGATCCGGAGACGACCATGCTCAGCAATTCGCTCATCGAACTCGATCGCGCCCATCTCGTCCATCCTGTCGCGTCCTATCGCGGCCATGAAAAACAGGGCGTGCGGGTGCTCGCCTCAGGCAAGGGCGCGACCGTCACCGACGCGCAAGGGCACCAGCTGATCGACGGCTTTGCCGGCCTCTGGTGCGTAAACGCCGGTTACGGGCATGAGTCGATCGTCGAGGCTGCGGCCCGTCAGATGCGGGAGCTTCCCTACGCGACCGCCTATTTCGGCCTCGGTTCCGAGCCGGCCATCCGGCTTGCCGCCGAGCTTGCCGACCGTGCGCCGGGCGATCTCGACCATGTCTACTTCACGCTTGGCGGCTCGGACGCCGTCGACAGCACGATCCGCTTCATCCGTTATTACTGGATTGCCAAGGGTCAGCCACAGCGCGATCAGTTCATCTCGATCGAGCAGGGTTACCACGGCTCCTCCACGGTCGGCGCCGGCCTGACGGCGCTGCCGAACTTCCATGCGGGCTTTGGCATTCCCTTCGACTGGCAGCACAAGATCCCCTCGCCTTACCCCTATCGCAACCCGGTCGGCGAGGACGCGAAATCGATCATCGAAGCCTCGCTTGCTGCCCTGAAAGCGAAAATCGAGGCGGTCGGCGCCGATCGCGTGGCGGCCTTTTATGCAGAGCCGATCCAGGGTTCCGGCGGCGTCATCGTTCCGCCCAAGGGCTGGATGAAGGCGATCCGCAACCTCTGCAAGGAATACGGTATCCTGTTCGTCGCCGACGAGGTGATTACCGGCTTCGGCCGCACCGGACCGCTGTTTGCCTGCAGCGAGGATGACATCGTCCCGGATTTCATGACGACGGCCAAGGGCCTGACCTCGGGTTATGTTCCGATGGGCGCCGTGCTCATGGCGGATCATGTCTACCAGGTGATCGCCGATGGCGCCGGTGCCTCGGCGGTCGGGCACGGTTACACCTATTCGGCCCACCCTGTCAGCGCCGCCGTGGGTCTGGAAGTGCTGAGGCTCTACGAAGGCGGGCTGCTCGAAAACGGCATCAAGGCCGGCGCGCGGCTCATGGCAGGTCTCGAAAGCCTCAAGTCCCACCCGCTGGTCGGCGATGTCCGGGGTCGCGGCATGCTGGCGGCCATCGAGCTGGTGACCGACAAGGCCGCCAAGACACCGCTTCCGGCCGAAGCCGCGCCGGCCCGCCGGGTGTTCGATCGCGCCTGGGACAATGGACTGGTGATCCGGGCCTTTGCGAACGGCGTCATTGGATATGCCCCGCCGCTCTGCTGCACGGAGGCGGATATCGACGCGATTATCGAACGTACCGCAAAGACCCTGGATCAGACCCTGGAAGATCCCGATGTCCGCCGCGCGGTGAAGGGTTGACCTGAGCCTCGGTGCTGCCGGCGGAAATATCGTCGGCAGCCCGTTTTCGAAATTTTGTGCCGAGCGGCCCTACCGATTCGGCGAAAACCGTTCCCCCGAACTGTCACTATTGTCGCTAACGAGGGCCTTGACGCCCCTAAAATCCGGGATTTTTGCTAGAAAAAGGTCCAGGTTGGGAACAGCATATTCTTTCGCAGACGGCGCTCCGCCAGCAGCATCAACTGGGGATATGGAATTGACGAAAGCTCTTCCGGAATTCAAGTACATGACCTTCGACGTGGTCGGCACGCTCATCGATTTCGAGGGCGGTCTGACGTCCTGCCTGCAGGGCATCGCCGCCGAAGCCGATGTCGCCATCGACAGCGAAGAGGCGCTTTCCCTGTATCGCGCCGCCCGGTATTCCGGAGACGCCGATCTTTTCCCCGACGACCTGGTGCGCGTCTATCTTGCGATTGCGCCGAAGCTCGGGCTGCCGGCCGAGGAGGCCTATGGCATTCGCCTGCGCGATTCCGCCAAGATCTGGAAGGCTTTCCCCGACAGTGCCGCGGCGATGGCAGAGCTTGGCCGGCGTTATCGCCTGATCGCCATGACCAATGCGCGCCGCTGGGCTTTCGACTATTTCGCGATGGCGCTCGGCAATCCATTTTATGCCGCCTTCACCGCCGACGACACCGGTACGGAAAAGCCCGATCCGGCCTTCTTCCACAAGGTGTTCGACTTCGTTGCAAAGGATGGGGGCGACAAGAGCGACGTCCTGCATGTCGCCCAGAGCCAGTATCACGACATTGGCGTTTCCCGCGATCTCGGCATGACCAATTGCTGGATCCAGCGTCGACATGCGCAGCCTGGCTATGGCGGCACGATCGAGCCGTCGCGGTTCACCGAACCCGACTATCATTTCACGTCCATGGCCGGATTGGCCGAGGCTGTGAGGACCGCGCACGACAACTGACAGAATTCACGATTTTCAAGCATCGGGCCAAAACCACGGAAGATGGGTTGCCCGCCAACCAGCGAAAAGGGGAATGACATGAACGACAAGATCACGAACTGGACGACGTCCGACGACGCCATGATCGAGAACGCCATCCGCCGGGGCGCAAGCCGCCGCGAACTGCTGACGATGATGCTGGCAGGTGGCGTTGCGCTTTCCGCAGGTGGCCTGATCCTCGGCCGCGCTTCCAGCGCGGTGGCTGCCACCCCGAAGTCGGGCGGGCATTTGAAGGCGGCCGGCTGGTCGTCGTCGACCGCCGATACACTCGACCCGGCCAAGGCGTCGCTGTCGACCGACTACGTCCGCTGTTGCGCAATCTACAACCGCCTGACCTTCCTTGACAAGGGCGGCACCGTTCAGATGGAACTCGCCGAAAGCATCAAGAGCGGAGACGCCAAGGTCTGGACCGTCAAGCTTCGCTCCGGCGTCACCTTCCACGACGGCAAGTCGCTGTCGTCGAAAGACGTGGTCTTTTCGCTGAAGCGGCATCTCGATCCTGCCGTCGGCTCCAAGGTCAACGCGATCGCCAAACAGATCACCGACGTCAAGGATCTCGACTCGCTGACGGTCGAGATTACCCTGGCCAGCCCGAATGCCGACTTGCCGACCATCCTGTCGCAGCACCATTTCATGATCGTGCAGGACGGGACGACCGACTTTTCGAAGGGCATCGGTACCGGCGCGTTCAAGATGGAGACCTTCCAGCCGGGCGTCAAATCGATCTTCACCAAGAACCCCAACTACTTCAAGGCTGGCGGTCCCAACGTGGATTCGTTCGAGTTCTTCGCCATCAGCGACGACAACGCACGCGTCAACGCCCTGCTTTCGGGAGATATCCACCTCGCGGCATCGATCAAGCCGCGCACGATGAAGCTGGTGGAAAGCCAGCCCGGCTTCGTGCTGTCGCAGACCACGTCGGGCAACTATACCGACCTCAACATCCGTCTCGATCTCGCCCCCGGCAACAAGGCCGATTTCGCCGCCGGCATGAAGTATCTGATCAACCGGCAGCAGATTCAGAAATCCGTTTTGCGCGGCCTTGCCGAGATCGCAAACGACCAGCCGGTCTCGCCGGCCAGCGTCTATCATAATGCCGACCTCAAACCGAAAGCCTACGATCCGGACAAGGCGAAGTTCCATTTCCAGAAGGCCGGCCTGCTCGGCCAGTCCATCCCGATGATCACGTCGGAAGCGGCGACCTCGGCGGTTGAAATGGCGACGATCGTCCAGCAGTCGGGCTCGGAGATCGGCATGAAGTTCGACGTTCAGCGCGTTCCTTCCGACGGCTACTGGTCGAATTACTGGCTGAAGGCACCGGTTCACTTCGGCAATATCAACCCGCGGCCGACGCCGGACATCCTGTTTTCGCTTCTCTACGCCTCCAACGCACCGTGGAATGAAAGCCAGTACAAGTCGGAGAAATTCGATAATATGCTCGTCGAGGCGCGCGGTCTTCTCGACGAGGCCAAGCGCAAGGAAATCTACGGCCAGATGCAGGTGATGATTTCCGAGGAAGCCGGTACGGTCATCCCGGTCTACATTTCGAACGTGGATGCGATCTCGTCGAAATTGAAGGGGCTTGAAGCCAACCCGCTCGGCGGCATGATGGGTTACGCCTTTGCCGAATACGTCTGGCTCGACGCCTGAGGCTGATCCCTGGCGGCAGGAGCGCTGTCTTCTGCCGCCGTGGTTGCGCCTGATAGCGCTGTCCTGGTCCGTCCACGGATGGTGCCGGCTATCTCGAACTTTTCAGGCAAGGAAACCCCATTGCGCACCTATGTCCTTGGACTCATCACGAACCGGCTCGGCAGTTCGGCGCTGACGCTGCTGATCGTGTCCTTTGCGGTCTTTTTCGCAACGGCAATGCTGCCGGGCGATACCGCCACGATCCTGCTCGGTCAGGCCGCGACGCCGGAAGCCGTTGCCGGTCTCAGGGCCGCGATGCATCTCGACGAACCTGCCCTCCTCCGCTTCGGGCGATGGCTCATCGGCCTGTTGCAGGGAGACCTGGGGATATCCTATGTCAACAACGTGCCGGTGGCAGAGCTGATCGGGGCGCGGTTCGTCAACACGATGCGCCTTGCCGGCATCGTCACGCTTTTTGCGGTTCCCCTGTCGCTGACGCTTGGCATCACCGCCGCCATGTTTCGCGGCTCGGTCTACGACCGTATCGTGACAATCCTGACGATCGGCATCATCTCGGTACCCGAGTTCATGATCGCGACCTCGGCCGTGCTCCTGTTCTCCGTCTATCTCAAATGGCTGCCGGCGCTTTCTTTCGCCAGCGACGTCACGTCCTTCTGGCAGGTGCTGAGGATCTACGCCATGCCGGTCGTCACGCTCACCTTCGTCGTCTCGGCCCAGATGATCCGCATGACCCGCGCCGCCGTCATCGATACGATCAACACGCCCTATGTGGAGGCCGCGATCCTCAAGGGCGCGTCACGCCGGCGCGCCGTCCTGCTGCACGCACTGCCGAACGCGGTCGGCCCGATCGCCAATGCGATTGCGCTCGCGCTCTCCTACCTGGTCGGCGGCGTCATCATCGTCGAGACGATCTTCAACTACCCGGGCGTCGCAAAGCTGATGGTCGACGGCGTTTCCACCCGGGATCTCCCGCTCATTCAATCCTGCGCCATCATTTTCTGCGTCGGCTACCTCGCACTCATCACGTTCGCCGACATTGTTGCAATCCTGGCCAATCCGAGGGTGCGCTGACCATGACGACTTCCACGACGCTGCCCCGCAGAGTGAGCTATCGTTTCAGCTGGGTTGGAATGATCGGCTTTGCGATCATTCTCTTCTGGGCGGTGATCGCCCTTCTCGCGCCCCACATCACCCCCTATCCCGTTGGCGAGATCATCGACGAAGACTATTTCGGCCCAATCAGCAGCAAACTGCTTCTCGGCTCCGACTACCTGGGCCGGGACATGTTATCGCGCATCATCATGGGCGCCCGCTATACGGTCGGCATCTCGCTTGCCGCCGTCTGCCTCGCGTGTTTCAGCGGTGCGGCGCTCGGCATGGCAGCCGCCGTTATCGGTGGCTGGTTCGATACGCTGCTGAGCCGCCTGCTCGATGCCCTCAACTCAATTCCGAGCAAGCTTTCGGGTCTGGTCGTTGCTGCCGCAGTCGGGTCGTCGCTCCCCGTTCTGATCCTCATGCTGGCCGTGATCTACACACCCGGCGCCTATCGGTTTGCCCGGTCGCTTGCCGTAAACGTCAATACGATGGATTACATCACGGTTGCCCGGACCCGTGGCGAGGGCATCCCTTATGTCGTCTTTTCGGAAATCCTGCCGAACATCACCGGGCCGCTGCTTGCCGATTTCGGCATCCGCTTCGTGTTCGTCGTCCTCCTTCTCTCCGGGCTTTCCTTCCTCGGTCTCGGCGTCCAGCCGCCCTATGCGGATTGGGGAGCA
The DNA here is from genome assembly GCF_002968565.1 of Neorhizobium sp. T25_27. Classification (NCBI taxonomy): domain Bacteria; kingdom Pseudomonadati; phylum Pseudomonadota; class Alphaproteobacteria; order Hyphomicrobiales; family Rhizobiaceae; genus Neorhizobium; species Neorhizobium sp. T25_27. The sequence continues at coordinate 88,056 of NZ_PVBJ01000010.1, read as the reverse complement.
CTGGTTCACGAGAATATCGGCGGCCTGCCATTCGGGGCGCCCGCCGTCATCGTCCCGTCGCTGGCAATTGCGAGCCTCACCATCAGCGTCAACCTGCTGATCGACAATTTGCCCAAGAAGATACGCGATCGGAGCACGTGAATGGAAAATCTCGTTGAAATTCGCGATCTGAGGGTAGAGGCAACGACCGATGCGGGCCGCCGCATCGAGATTATCAAGGGCATCGATCTCGATGTCGCGCCGGGCGAAATCGTCGCCCTGATCGGAGAAAGCGGATCGGGAAAGACGACGATCGCGCTGACGATCATGGGCTATGCCCGTCCCGGCTGTCGGATCTCGAGCGGCAGCGTCACAGTGGCCGGCAAGGACATGGTGACGCTGAGCGAGCGTCAGCGCGCACGTGTGCGCGGCCTCGAGGTCTCCTATGTGCCGCAGTCCGCCGCAGCCGCGTTCAACCCGTCGAAGCGCATCATCGATCAGGTCGTCGAAGTGACGCGCATTCATCGGCTGATGCCGCTGGCACAGGCTAGGGAGAAGGCGATTTCCCTGTTCAGGGCGCTTTCGCTGCCCAATCCCGAGGAGATCGGCAACCGTTATCCGCACCAGGTTTCCGGTGGCCAGTTGCAGCGGCTTGCCGCCGCGATGGCCCTTATCGCCGATCCGAAGCTCGTCATCTTCGACGAGCCGACCACCGCGCTCGACGTGACCACCCAGATCGAGGTGTTGCGGGCCTTCAAGGCGGTGATGAAGAAAAGCGGCATTGCCGGCGTCTATGTGTCCCACGATCTGGCGGTCGTCGCACAGATTGCCGATCGCATCGTCGTGCTGCGTGGCGGCGATGTGCAGGAAGTCGGCAGCACTGCCGATATCCTGTCCGATGCCAAGCATCCCTATACGCGCGAGCTGCTGTCGGCCTTTGAACCGAAGTCTCGCGGCGAAAGCGTCGTTGTTGCAGCGCCGGAACACGCGCCGCTCCTGAAGGTCAATGGCCTGATTGCCGGATACGGCCCGGTCCAAGCCGACGGTCTGCCGCTCGTCAAGGCCGTGCAGGAGGCAAGCCTTTCCCTCGAACGAGGCCGCAATCTCGGCATCATCGGCGAATCCGGCTGCGGCAAGTCCACGCTTGCTCGCTCGATTGCCGGTATCCTGCCCGCATCAGCCGGTCAACTGATCCTCGACGGGCACGAACTTGCCCGCTCCGCCCGGCAGAGAAGCCGGGAGCAGTTGCGCGAGTTGCAGATCGTCTTCCAGCATGCGGACACCTCGCTCAATCCGGCGAAAACGATCGAGGAAATTCTCGGGCGGCCGCTGAAATTCTACCACGGCATGAAAGGCAAGGTCCGGGATGCCCGGATCGACGAGCTTCTCGACATGGTCCGCCTGCCGAAAACGCTTCGCAGCCGAACCCCCGCCGAGCTTTCAGGCGGTCAGAAACAGCGCGTCAATTTTGCCCGGGCGCTCGCCGCCGAGCCGAAACTGATCGTCTGCGACGAGATCACCTCTGCCCTCGACACCGTCGTTGCGGCGGCGGTCATCGATCTCCTGAAGGAAATGCAGCGGGAGCTTTCCCTCTCTTACATCTTCATCAGCCACGATCTGTCGGTTGTCGAAGCGATCTGCGACGAGATCGTCGTGATGTATAACGGCCGCAAGGTCGAGGAAATCACGCCTGCGATCTCGAAGGTCCCGCAGCACCCCTATTCGAAACTGCTGTTCTCGTCCGTGCCGAAGCTCGATCCGAGCTGGCTCGATCGCCTGGAGCGTGATCCGGAACTCGTCAAAACCTATGTGCACGGCTGAGGCGGCAATTGCCGTCTCACGTCCGTAGACAATTCGGCTTGGACCGTACGCGGCTATACCCGGAACAGGCTGATGAGCGGCATATGGGCTTTGACGATCGGTGACTTCAGGACAACGAAGCTGAAATATTTGTCGATGCCGATATCCATATCGGTCAGCCGTTCCATGATCGTCTGATATTCGCCGATACCGGCGGTGACGAACTTGAGCATATAGTCGTACCCGCCCGACACCAGGTGGCATTCTATCACCTGGTCGACTTTTTCCACGGCCGCGAGAAAACGCGCGAAGTCGATCTGCCGATGGTTTTTGAGCGTGACCTCGGTGAAGACCGTCAGGGTCTGGCCAAGCTTGCCGATGTTGATCTGGGCCGAATAACCTTCGATATAACCTTCCTGCTGAAGTTTCTTGACGCGCATCAGGCAGGGACTGGGTGAAAGATTGACCAGCTCGGCTAGCTCGACATTTGTGATGCGACCGTTCTTCTGCAACTCGTAGAGGATCTTGATGTCGATACGATCGAGCTTCACGTGAGGACACCTCCCAAGGGCAGCGGCATTTTATGCCGCAGATTTCCGAGATCGACTTTAACGCATTGGCTTGTCTTGTCTATTCCATTCTGCGCACGAACAGCCAGCACAATAAGTTGCATCATCGGCCATGAGCGGAATCTTGTGCGGTTCAAGCGGCGTGTGCAGTAACCTCGACGCGGGCTGCACCATTATGCTGGCGCACCGACCCGTTTGCGCCAGGAGATCGATTGTCATGCCAGCACCGCTCACGCTTGTCGAAACCGACGCCCGACTGCCGCATTCCGCCGACGCGGTCGTCATCGGTGCCGGTATCGTCGGCGTCTTCACGGCTTATTATCTCGCCGGACGCGGCCTGAAAGTGGTGCTCATCGAAAAGGGGCGTGTCGGCGCCGAGCAGTCGAGCCGCAATTGGGGCTGGTGCCGGCAGCAGAACCGCGATGCGCGCGAACTTCCGATGGCGACCAAAAGCCTCGACCTGTGGGAACGCTTTGCCGCCGAGACCGGCGAGGATACCGGCTTCCGGCGCTGCGGTCTCCTCTATCTCAGCGACAACGAGGAAGAGCTGGCAGGCTGGGCCCGCTGGCGGGATTTCGCCCGCACGGTGGGCGTCACCACCCACATGCTCGACAGTGCCGAGGCAAGCGAGCGCGGCAAGGCGACGCGACGCAGCTGGAAAGGCGGCGTGTACTCGCCGACGGACGGGACCGCCGACCCCGCCAATGCCGCCCCGGCAGTCGCCCGCGCGATCGTAAAGCTGGGCGGGGCGGTGCTCCAGAACTGCGCGGCGCGCGGCATTGAGATGGAAGGCGGCAGGCTCTCGGGCGTCGTAACCGAACACGGCACGATCCGGACCAAGGTCGCAATTCTGGCCGGCGGCGCCTGGGCGTCGTCCTTCTGCCGCCAGCTCGGCATTCGTTTCCCGCAGGCCTCGACCCGCTCCTCCATTCTCTCCGTCGGTCCCGGTGACGGGAACCTGCCGGATGCGCTCCACACAGCCCGCGTCTCGGTGACTCGCCGGGGTGACGGCGGCCACACGCTCGCCATCAGCGGGCGCGGACGCATCGACCTGACGGCCCAGAACATGCGTTTCGCGGCGCAGTTCCTGCCGATGTTCATGCGCCGCTGGCGCAGCCTGTCACCCGGCGGTCTTGAAGGTCTGCGCAGCGGTCATGAAAGCCTGGCCCGCTGGCGGCTGGACCGGCCGACGCCGATGGAGCATATGCGCATCCTCGATCCGGCCGTCGACGCCAGCACGATCAAGCTGACCTATGAGCGCGCCGTCGAACTGCTGCCGGCGCTCGGCGGGCGCCGCATCACTGCCAGCTGGGCCGGCTATATCGACTCGACCCCGGACGGGGTTCCGGCGATCGGCGAAGTCGCGAGTGTTCCGGGCTTCATTCTGGCCGCGGGGTTCAGCGGCCACGGTTTTGGTATCGGACCCGGCGCCGGCCACCTGATCGCCGACATCGTCACCGCCGCCAACCAGATCGTCGATCCGCTACCCTATCATCCGAAACGTTTTCAAACCTCCGCCTGGGGCAAGGTGGCGGATTTCTGATCCTGGGGCCTATAGACTAGAGTGAAACCCGCGAACCAAAGGACACGGTGAACCGGATGCAGGCACGCCAGCTCGAGGTATTCTGCATGCTCATGCGGACCGGGACGGTGACCGGGGCTGCGGCGATGCTCAACATATCGCAGCCGGCGCTCAGCCAGATCCTGCTGCATGCCGAGGACCAGCTGGGCTTCAAGCTCTTCAACCGGGTCCGCGGAAAGCTGGTTCCGACCCGGGAGGCCGAAGAGCTTTATCCGGAGTGCGAACGGATTTTTTCCGAACTCGGCGCCCTTCGCCGCCGCACCACGGACATGCGTTTCGGCCGCACCGGACTGATCCGGGTCGCCGCGTCGGCACCCCCGGCGATGGCGATCGTCCCCAAGGCGCTCCTGTCGTTCCGTGCGGCCCATCCCGATATCGTCGTGCGCTCGCTGATCGCCCCATTGGTCAACGTCGTCGACATGATCCGCGACGGTGATGCGCCGCTCGGAATCGTGATGAACAACACGGCCCGTCCGGGCATCGAGGTGGAGACACTCGGGCACACGCAGCTTGTCTGCATCGTCCCTGAACACCATCGGCTGGCCGAATTGGATCAAATCGGCTTTGCCGACCTGCAGGACGAAACTTTGATCTCCTACCGGGCCGGCACACTGCCGGGCCGCCTACTGGTCAGCGCCGCGGCCGCGGAAATGCAGATATTCAACCCGGCGATCGAGATCGATATCTCGATTACCGCCCTCCCCTTCGTCCGCGACCGCTTTGGTGTCGCAATCGTCGATGGGCTCCTGCCATGGCAGCAGTTCCCCGGCCTTGTCCTCAGGCAGCTGCGGCAGAAGATTTCCGTGCCGATTGCCCTGCTCACCAGCCGGGACCGGCCTTTGACGGGAAGCCATCTCGCCATGCGCGACGATCTGCGCGAAGCCTGTGCCAGCGTCCTGAAGGCAAGCGGCCTGGAATCGTAAACCTCCTAGCCAAACCGATCAGGCATCGCGAACCCAGAGGCCGATCGGCAGGGGCCTGGCGGGCGCCTGTTCGCGGAGCCGTCCCGCGTCGCAAACCTTGATGCCGGCGTTTTCGGCGATCAGGTCGGCACCGGCGAGCTGACAGTAACGCCCCTGGCAGCGGCCCATTCCGACGCGCGCCAGCGATTTGACCCGGTTGGCTTCGCCCCCGCCGTAAACGACGCTCTCGCGCAACTCGCCTGCCGTCACCCCTTCGCAGCGGCAGACGACCGTCTCGTCCGGAACGGCGCGGACCATTTCGCCCGGCCAGGGAAAGGCGCGCGCGACGGCGCGGGCAAAACCTTCGTAGCGGCCCAACCGGCGCAGATCCGATCTCGCGTCCGGCGAAGGAAGACCCATATCGACAAGGCAGGCGGTCGCGGCAAGCCGACCGGCGACCTCCGCACCGTCCGCACCGAGAATTCTCAGACCATCACCGGCCAGATACAGTCCCTCGGCCGCCCTGCCCATCCGGTCGGTCCGGGGCAGCCATTGCGACCAGCTTTCGTCGTAGTCGAACGTGCAGCCTGCCAGGCCCGCGAGCTGCGTTTCGGCGCGCAGATGCCAGCCGAGGCCGACCATGTCGCATGCCGTCACATGCGCCCGGCCGCTTGCATCCCGCCAGCACAGGCCGACGGGGCCGCGTTCGTCGGTTTCGATCCGATCCAAGGTCACGCCGGCATGATAAAGCCGGCCGAGCTTTGCCCGCATCAGCAGGCCACGCAGGACCAGGCCCGGCCTTGCCAGCATGCCCGGAAGACCCGCCGCCTGGTTGCGGATGGAAGACGTGTCGAGGATCGCGGCGATTTTGGCGCCGGCTTTCAGCAACTGGGTCGCGACGAGTGTCAGTAGCGGCCCCGAACCGGCAAGAACGATCCGGCTGCCGAGGGCGACGCCCTGCGCCTTCAGGGCGATCTGTGCCGCCCCGAGGCTGTAGACACCCGGCGCCTGCCAGCCGGGGATCGGCGCCAGGCGATCCATGGCGCCGGTGGCAAGGATCAGGCGGTCGTAGGTGAAATCCCTGCGACCGGCCGGCGTCAGCGCCTGTAGAAAATCGCCGGCGATCGTCAGGACCGAACTTTGCGGATGATAGTCGATCTGTCCGGCGGCAACCATGTAGTCGAACACCGTATGGAGTGCCACGGCCTTGCGGGCTTCCGATCCATAGAGCTGTTCCGGCGGTCGTGCGAAACCGTGTGGCGGGCGTCGATAGATCTGGCCACCGGCTTTGATGCCCTCGTCGATGACGATGGGTCTGATCCCGGCCTGAACGAGACGCTCGGCGGCGCGGATACCGGCCGGGCCGGCACCGACGATCATCACTTTTTCACCGCCCGGCGCCGTCATGGCCATGTTTCCGGTGGCACAGTCCGCAATTGCATGCCCTCGGCGACCAATGTGGAACAGGCCCGCAGCCGCCCGCCGTCTTCCTGCCATAGCCAGCAGTCCTGGCAGGCTCCCATCAGACAGAAGCCGGCCCGTTTCTCTCGGCCGAATTCCGACTGCCGCACGGCAGGCGCGCAGACCAGGACGGCGGTGAGCACCGTGTCGCCGGCCAGTGCCTGGCAATCGGCGCCATCCAGCCGGAACCGAACCTGCGGCCTGCCCTTTTCGGCAAGGCGCACAATTCGGCCCCCGAGATCGGCAGGCTGCAATTCCGATGTCATTCAGCAGCCTCTTTCCGAGCCTCGGCGGGGCTTGGCATGTTCGTGAAACGTGCGCGCACATCCGCGAACGCGGCGGCCACGCCTTCGGCTCCGACCCGCCCCTTCATCCGACGGAAGATCTCCGTCTTGGTGAAGAAGCGCCAATGTATGGGAAGGCCCTGCAGCAGGTCGGTCAGCAGGTCGTAGGCCTGCGGCGTCCATTGCGCCTCGTAGCCCTCGCGCTCGGGGCCATAGTGAAAGTATCGCGTCGGCGCGGTCCGAGCGGCTCTCACCTTTTCGGTTTCGGCCTCGTCCACGATGCCGCCGCGGATGACGACGCCATAGTCACGCTCGGCAGCCTCGGAAGAAACATAACCGCGTGCGACGTCCTGCGCCACGCGCCAGGTCTCGCGTGCGACAGGGTTGCCGCGCCCGCCGCCGCCGGCTGAGCGGATCTCCAGGACATCGCCGGGCTGCAGAACCGCGGTATCGATATTGCCGAGCCGCTGGAAGTCGTCACGGCCCGGGTTCAGCACCATGTCGGACAGGCCGGCAGCCCTGCCGCCCAGCGTGCCCCAGGGCCGGAAGAAGCTGCGGTCGCGGTTGCGCGCGGTGATACGGCTGCCGGGGGAAAAGACCCGGAAGGCCATTTCGGTCGCGAGCCCGCCGCGCCAGCGTCCGGCGCCACCGCTGTCCCTTGCCAGGCCATATTTGACGAACTCGATCGGCACTTCCGTCTCGGTGATCTCGATCGGCGTATTCTTGAGATAGGCGGCATCGGCGCCGGAGCCGTTGGTGCCATCGCGGTGGGGCATGCCGCCGCCGCCGCCGACCACCGGATTGACGGCAGCGATCACCGTGCGGCCGTTCCGTTCGTCGGTTGTCATGACGTTGACGATGCAATTGTTGCCGGCCGGTGCGGCCGGCAGCTTTTCAGGCACGGCCTGGCAGAAGGCGCCGAATATGACGGAGCGCAGCCGCGCGCAGGTCAGCGAGCGCATGCCGACGGCAGCCGGCGCGATCGGATTGAGCACGCTGCCCTTTGGCGTGATGCAGGTGAACGGTCTCGTTAGGCCGGTATTGAGGAGGATCTTCGGGTTCAGCGTGTAAAGTACGTAATAGACACCGACCAGAAGCATCGTATGGCGTGGGTCGCCGCCCGAGGGCACGTTGAGCGACGAGCCGAGCTGCGGGTCGGAACCGGTGAAGTCGAGGATCGCCTCGTCGCCCCGGATCGTCAGCGTCAGCTTCAGGCGGCACGGGTTGGCTTCGACCGAATCTTCGTCGGCATAATCGACGAATTCCCAGGTCCCGTCCGGCATCGCACGCAGAAGATCGCGGGCCTGCGCTTCGGCATGGTCGAGCAGGACCTCGGTGCCCTCTAGAAAGGCTTCAATGCCGAATTTCTCGACCATGGCGAGGATCTTGCGCTCGCCCGTGTTGAGCGCCCCAACCAGGGCTTTCATGTCGCCTATATTGAGATCGGGCTTGCGGACATTGGTGGTCATGATCTTCAGAATGTCTTCGTCGAAAACACCTTCATTGACCAGTTTCATCGGCGGGAAGCGGATGCCCTCCTGATGGATTTCCGTCAACGCTCGCGACAGGGAGGCCGGCACCGCGCCGCCCATGTCGGTGTTGTGGATATGACCGCCGGTCCAGGCGATGATCTCGCCATCGTAGAAGACCGGTTTCCACAGATGGGTGTCCGGCGCGTGCGTCGCCACGAAGCAGGAATAGGGATCGTTGGTGAATGCCACGTCGCCGGGCTTGTAATCGTCGATCATCGCGATCGCGCGGGTATAGGTAAGGCCCGGATACCAGGTCGCTCCCAATCCCATCGGCACGCCGAACGTCTCGCCTTTGCGGTTGACCAGCATGACCGTGAAGTCTTCCGTCTCCTTGACGAAAGCGGAATGCGCGGTCCGCTGCAGCGTATAGGCCATGTTTTCGGCAGCAGCGCGGGTGTGATTGGCAAACACCTGAAGGTTCAAGGGATCGAACATGGGCCGTTACTCCGAAAAGGTGAGATGCAGATTCAGTTGGCGATCGACCTCGACATGGGCGCCGCTCGGGATTGCAAAGGTCGTATCTTCCTGAGCAACGACCGCCGGGCCGGCGAAGCGGCTGCCGGGACGCAGGCGATCACGCCGATAGAGGCCGATCCATTCGAAACTCTTGCCGGTAAAGACCGGGATCTCGCGCTCTGGAATAGCCGCCTCACCGTCTTCGCGGGCATTGACCGGGATTTCCAGTGCCGGGCCGGCACCGATGGCCGAGAGCCGCAGGTTGACGATCTCGATCGCTCCGTCGGGATCATGGAAATCGTAGAGTCTTTCGTGCATGGCATGAAAGGCTTCCTCGATCGAACCGAGCTTGCCCTCTGCGATCCAGGCTGGCTGGATCGGCACTTCGATCTCGAAGCTTTGGCCGACATAACGCATGTCGGCGGAGACATTGAGCGTCGCGGCGCCGGCATGCCCCTGCTTGGCGAGCCAGTTGCGCCCCTCGACGGCAAGCGCGTCCAGCGCCTCGCGCATTTGCGGTGCCGCCTGGTCGGAGAGATGGGTAAACACGGTGCGGATGAAGTCACCGCGCAGATCTGCCACCAGACCTCCGAGCGCCGAGACGACACCCGGGCGCGTTGCGCCGATCACCTTCGCCATATGAAATTCGCGGGCGAGGAAGGCGCCGAGCATCGGGCCGCCGCCGCCGAACGGCATCAGCGTGAATTCCCTGAGATCGACGCCGGCGCGCGATGCGAGTTTCTCGACCTCCACGAACATTTCCGAGATGGCGACGTCGAGGATGGCCTGGGCCGCCTCCTCCGCGGTCCGTCCGATCTTTTCAGCGAGCCGCGTGACGGCCGCGCGGGCAAGGCCGACGTCGATCTGTAGCTGCCCGTAGGCCATCTGGCTGTGACCGAGCCAGCCGCAGACGGCCATGGCGTCGGTCACGGTCGCCTGCTCCCCGCCGCGTCCGTAACAGGCCGGTCCGGGCGTCGAGCCGGCCGATTCCGGCCCGACCCGCAACACGCCCTGCGCATCGACGCTGGCGATCGAGCCGCCGCCGATGCCGATCGAGCTGACCGACACGGACGGGATATGCAACGGGAACTCGCCGACCAGTTCGCCGGTGCCGAATTGCGGTTCGCCGTCGATGATCAGTGCAAAGTCGGCCGAGGTGCCGCCGATATCGAGGGTAAGGATATGCTTCTCGCCGGCACGGCGGGCGAGCCAGGCGGCGCCTATGACACCTGAGGCGGTACCCGACAACAGCATCTGCACACAGGACCGTTTGCCTTCGTCGGCATTCATCACGCCGCCGTTCGACTTGGTCAGCAGCGCCGGCGCCGTGACGCCACGCGACAACAGCTTTTCCTCGAGTGCGGTCAGATAACCGGAGACACGCGGATGGACGTAACCGTTGAGGATAGCGGTGGTGGTCCGCTCGTATTCGCGGATCACCGGCCAGACCTCGGATGACGTGAAGACGAAGAGTTCCGGGGCGAGCCTTGCGATTTCCTGCCTGACCGCCACCTCATGGATGTCGGTGCGCCACGAATGCAGGAAGGAGACGATGATGCCGGCGGCGCCATTGGCCTTCGCCTTTGCGACCGCTGCCACGACCGCCTCCAGATCCGGCGCCTCGATCTCGCTGCCATCCGCCCGCAAGCGAGCGGGAATGCCGAAGATCATGTCGCGGGCAATGAGCTGGTCCGGCCGGGAGCAGAACAGGGAATAGACGTCCGGCATCCGCAACCGAGCCAGCTCGATGACGTCTTCGAAACCGGCATTGGTCATCAGCGCCAGCGACACCCCGCGACGCTGGATCACGGTGTTGATGCCGACGGTCGTTCCATGGACAAAACGGCTGACGGCTGCCGGTTCGAGCCCTTCCCGTTCGGCCAGAAGCGATAGTCCCGTCATCAGTTCCGCACCCGGATTGTCCGGTGTCGTCAGAACCTTGAGCGAGGCAACCCGGCCGGATCGCGTTTCCAGTGCACAGAAGTCGATGAAGGTCCCGCCGATATCGACGCCGATCTTCCAGTCCTGCTGATCGCTGGTTCCTTTGCCTGGCGCGGCCGCACTGTCCATGTCGCTCAATCCTTTCCTGCTGCTTGTCATGAAGCTGGCACGAATTGGCAAAGGCGGTCCAAGAGCGAAAAAGCCGCTGCCCATAAGTGCCGCTTATGCCTCGCCAGGGGGGCGTCCCATAGGTCCGGCTTATGGGATGATGAAAACCTCGACTTTGACACCGGTCGCCCGCACCGGAATGGTGGCGATGATGAAAGACATTGCGGAAACGGCCTTATGGATGTGATCGTGCTGGGTGGTGGCCTGATGGGGGCCGCATCGACCTATTTTCTCGCCCGGCGCGGGGTGCGCGTGACGCTCATCGAGCGAAACCGGGTGGGCAGCGGCGCGACGGTCGCTTCATTCGGCAATATCCGCCGCAGCGGCCGCCACCTGCCGCAACTTCCCCTCGCCCGACGATCCCTGACGCTTTGGGGCAAGGCGGCGGAGATGCTGGATCGGGACGTCGAGTTTCGGGCGACCGGCCATGTCCGGCTGGTGTTCAGCCAGGCGGGTCTCGAGGAAATGCGCAGTTTCGCGACAGCCGCCAGACCTTGGGGTCTCAACCTCGAGGAACTTACCGCGACGGAACTCCGTGCACGTTTTCCGGGGCTCGGACCCGAGGCGATCGCCGCCTCCTTTTCTCCGGAGGATGGAAGTGGCAATCCGCGCCTGATCGCCCCGGCTTTCGCCGGTGCCGCGCGACGTATCGGTGCCGAGATCGTCGAGAACGTGGAGGTGAAAGCGATCCGGCGAAGCGCCTATGGCTTCGAGGTAGAAACCTCGAACGGCGTCCATGCCGCTGCTTGCCTCCTTAACACCGCCGGCGCCTGGGGCGCCCGGATTTCCGCGCAGTTCGGGGAAGCCGTCCCGATCGTGGCGAAGGGGCCGCAGATGGGGGTAACCGAGCCGCTGCCGCATCGCATCCTGCCGGTTGTCGGCGTCTGGGGCCATGACCACGGCGGCGGTTACCTGCGCCAGGTGGAGCGCGGAAACATCGTCTTCGGTGGCGGAGCGGAACGTACCGATGTTTCGCTCGACACAGGCCATGCCAGGGCCGACCCCGCCCGGCTTCCCGGCCAGTTGCGTGCCCTGCTGCCGATCCTGCCGGCGCTCGCCAATGTCTCGGTGATCCGCACCTGGTCCGGCTGCGAAGGTTATGTCGGCGACGGCCTTCCGATTATGGGACGGTCGGCGACGACGCCGGGGCTGTTCCATGCCTTCGGTTTTTGCGGCCACGGCTTCCAGCTCGGCCCCGGCGTCGGCGACGTGATGGCGGAATTGATCTCGACCGGCGCGACCGAGACGCCCATCCATGACTTCCGGATAGAGCGATTTCACGGCCAGGCGTGAAGAGCGTTCTGGCTTGACGCATCGACCGGGCTGAAGCGGCGCAGATCGAGGCGGTAGCGCGCGGGGGATTGGCCCTGCAGCGACTTGAAAAACCGGCTGAACTGAGCGGCACCGGCAAAACCGAGGACACCGGCGACCTGCCCCAGCGACAGGGGCGAGCTCGCAAGATAGATGCGGGCCTCCATCAGCTGCCGTTCGCGGATGAGCCGCGCCGGCGGCCGGCCATAGGCGCGCAGGCAGATGTCGTTCAGCCGGTCGCGCGAAATGCCGAGTTCGCCGGCATAGCGGGCGACCGTCCAGTGCTTGCGAAAATGGCTTTCGACCAATGCGGTGAACTGGCTGGAAAGCGTCTTGGGGGCGCCGGGTTGGGCGCCCGCGCCATGACCGGCCGGCAGGTTGCGATGAAGGTGGACGAGCAGAATGTGCAGCAGCGATTCCACCACGGCCGCCGACATCGGGCCCGGGCGCAGGGTTTCGGCCAGTATGCCGGTAAAGCAGGCGGCGACCGCATCGCTGGCACTGTTGCCGGCACCCAGACGCATGAACGAGGACCGCTCCACCATGAAACGTAGCTGGGATGCTTCCGCCCGGCGCTGCAGGACCCGGTCGAGCGTCGAAGCTCCCAGCAGCAGATGGGTCCCCTGCGCGCCGGCACCCAATTCCAGCCGCATGCCGTCCCGCCACGGTATCCAGCCCATGACCGGACCGGACAGGGGAAGAACCAGCTCATCCCCGTCGCGCAGGGCCGCCTCGCCCTTTTCGAGGATCAGCGCCCGGAAGTTTTCCGCGTCGCCAAGACCCGCCCGGCCGAGCACGCGCGTCTGCAGCGCTGCCCGGAACCGCTCTGCGCGAACAGGTGCTTCCGGCCGCGGGGCGGGGCTGGGCGAAAGCCGTTTACGGTCGGGCATCTAAAATCCCACAACGAGGAAATACATTCCCACAGAACGTCATTTACTCTGCGGCGATGTCAATCAAAATAGGGCTCGTAACCCTGAAAAAATAACAAGACGGGCTGCGGGAGGATCAACGAACGGCCGTTTGGGAGGACGCATGTTCGTAGCTAGGGGTATCGTCGGTGGAGCGTCCGTTTCCGCGCTGGATGAGCGCAGTTACGAACGCCGCGACATGGCCACGGGAACGGTGTTGACGCAGGCCGCGGCCTTCGGTGCGACGGAAGCGGAAGCCGCCGCCGATGCTGCGGCCGGAGCCTTTCCGGCCTGGTCCGGCCTTCGACCGCAGGAGCGCTCGGCACTGCTCTTGCGGGGGGCGGACATGCTGATGGAACGCGTCGACAGTTTGTGTGCGATCGCTCACCTCGAGGTCGGCGCAACCCCCGAATGGGTCCGCTTCAATGTCGAGGTTGCCCAGGCGACCCTGCGTCAGGCTGCGAGCCTCGTCGATGCCATCCGCGACGACGAGGTGGAAGGCGGGCCGCCGGGCGTGCGCTACCGCCTGATCCGTCGGCCGGCCGGCGTGGTCCTGGGGCTTGCGCCATGGAATGCGGCGGTGGCCCTGGCCGTCCGGGCGGTTGCAGCGCCGATGGCGCTCGGCAACACGGTGGTGCTGAAGGGCTCGGAGCTTTGCCCCAAGGTGCACGAGACCGTGGCACAGATCCTGATCGACGCGGGCCTGCCGGACGGTGTGCTGAACTATGTGAGCAGCGCGCCCGAGGATGCCCATGATGTGGTCGAAGCGCTGATTGCCCATCCGGCCGTGCGGCGCGTGAATTTCACCGGTTCGACCCGGGTCGGCAGGCAGATCGCCGAGATGGCGGCGCGGCATCTCAAGCGTTGCCTGCTGGAACTCTCCGGCAAGGCATCGTCGGTCGTGCTCGCCGATGCGGATCTGGACGGAGCCGCCAGGGCGGTCGCCCACGGCGCTTTCTTCAACCAGGGCCAGGTCTGCATGTCGACGGACCGGATCATCGTCGAGGAAAGCCTGGCCGACAGCTTCATTGCGCGGCTGAAAGTGGAGGCCGACCGGCTGTGCGGCGATCCGGCCACCGGCCAGCCGCTCTACGGCCACGTCATCAGTCCGGAGGCCGCGGCGCGCCTCCACGGTCTGGTCGACGATGCCCTGGCCAAGGGTGCGGTGCTGGTCACGGGCGGAAAGAATGCCGGCACGCTGATACAGCCGACCATACTCGACCATGTCGCCTACGGCATGCGGATCTACGAGGAAGAGACCTTCGGCCCGGTGGTCGGCGTGGTTCGGGTGGCGGATGCCGACGAGGCGGTGACCGTTGCCAACGATACGGAATACGGCCTGACAGCCGCAGTCTTCGGGGTCGATCTGCCGCGCGCACGGCAAATCGCGCGGCGGATAGAAGTCGGGGCGGTGCATATCAACGGGACGACCGTCTGCGACGATCCGACGATGCCCTACGGGGGCGTGAAGGCAAGCGGTTACGGCCGCTTTGGCGGGAGGGCGGTGATCGAGGAGTTCACCGAAATCCAGTGGATGACCGAACGGGACCTGCCCGACCAGGTCGGATGAGCCCGTCACACGGACTTAGCATGCAACAACGGGAGGAGAAGAGAATGAAACGCAGGACATTTACCCGGCTGGCCGCCTTGGCGCTTGCAGCCGGCGTGGCCGGAGCTCCGGCCATGGCGCAGGAGGTTCTGAAGGTCGGCGCGGTTGCGCCCAAAACCGGTCCGCTGGCCGGCGGGGCGGCGGTCAGCTACTGGCCGAACGTCAAGCTTTGGATCAGCGACGTGAACGGTCGCGGCGGCCTGAAGGTCGGCGGCAAGACCTACAAGCTCGAAGCCATCGAATACGACGACCAGACCAATCCGGGCGAAACCATCAAGGCCGTGCAGCGTCTCGTCGACCAGGACAAGGCAAAGATCGTGCTGCCGCCCTATTCGACCGGCCTCAACCTGGCCGCAGCTCCGATCTACGCACGCTACGGCCTGCCGATGATCACCTCGACGGCGACCACCGACAAGGCCGACGCCCTATCCGCTCAGTTCCCCAACGTCTTCATCACGCTCGGCGGCGCCAAGCCGGTGGTGCAGGGTGTGGTGGACACCATGGTCAAGCTGCGCGATCGGGGCGATATCGGCAAGAAGCTCGCCATGGTCAACGTCGCGGACGCCTTCGGCATCGAACTGATGAACGAGGCCAAGCCCGCCTTCAAGAAAGCCGGCTTCGAGCTGGTTTACGAGACGTCCTATCCGCTCGGCACCCAGGACCTGTCGCCGGTCATGAAGGCCGCCAAGGCCGCCGCTCCGGATGCCTTCATTGCCTGGTCCTATCCGCCGGACACCTTCGCTTTGACCGAACAGGCAATTGTCGAAGATCTCAAGGTCGGCGCATTCTTCACCGCCGTCGCCACGGCATTCCCGGCGTATGCGGGCCGGTTCCGCACGGCGGTCGACGGTGTGCTGGGCATCGGCGGTGTCAATGCCGACGGAGAGGCCTTCAAGGCCTATGCCAAACGCCACGAAGAGGTCACGGGCGCCAAGCCGGACTATTGGGCGAGCGCCATGGTCTACTCGTCTTTCCAGGTCCTTGAAAAGTCGATTGAGGCTGTCGGCTCCTTCGACAATGCCGCCATCATCAAGCACATCAAGGCAAACAGCTTCGACACCGTGATCGGCCCGATCAAGTTCGACGGACACAACAACAACCCCT
Source organism: Neorhizobium sp. T25_27 (assembly GCF_002968565.1). Classification (NCBI taxonomy): domain Bacteria; kingdom Pseudomonadati; phylum Pseudomonadota; class Alphaproteobacteria; order Hyphomicrobiales; family Rhizobiaceae; genus Neorhizobium; species Neorhizobium sp. T25_27. Next base: position 72,450 of record NZ_PVBJ01000010.1, on the reverse strand, counting down.
CGTTCTGGACGGTAGGCCAGTGGCAGGGCGGCGTGTTCAAGGGCGTGGCCTCGACCGGTCGCGACGGCGCTGTCGACGTGAAGAAGAAAGCTGCCTGGAAGTAAAAGCAACAGGCATTCCCGGGATCCGCAAGCCGGATCCCGGGGCATCTTTCAAGCCGGGGAATGGCATGGACATATTCATAACAGGGCTACTGCTGGGCGGAACCTATGCGCTGATCGCCATGGGCCTGAACCTGCAATACGGCATGGCCCGGATCATGAACCTCGCCAACGGCGAAATGCTGGTGGCCGGGGGGTTCGTCGCCTTTTGGTTATGGACCGGAAGCCAGATCAGCCCGCTGCTGACCGTGTTCGTCGTGGCACCGGTCGCCTTTCTGCTGAACTGGCTGATCTACCTGATTTTCCTGCGCCCGCTGGTAAAGCGCGCCAATTCGCGCGGCCAGCTGGAGGTGGATTCCATCCTCACGACCTTCGGTCTGTCCTTCGTGGCCGTCGGCCTGATGCTGGCCTTTTTTGGCGGCGATTATTTCAGCTATTCCTATCTTTCGGAGCCCGTCCATATCCTCGGCGATACCTACGGCGCCAATCGCGTCGCGGCGTTTCTGGCCGCTGTCGTCGTCTGCGGCCTGCTGTGGCTGTGGCTCAACCGCAGCCGGGCCGGCATGACGATCCGCGCCATCTCGGTTGCCCCGGAAGCCGCGCGGCTGGTCGGCATCGATGTCCGGCGCACGGCGGCGCTGGCCTTTGCGCTCGGCGGCGCGGTCACGGCCACCGGCGGCGCACTGATCTCGACCTTCCTGACGCTGGATGCCTCGACGGGCGTGATTTTCACGCTGAAGGCGCTGGTGATCGTCATCATGGGCGGTGTGGGCGACGTGCGCGGCACGATCGTTGCGGCCCTGCTGCTGGGTCTCTTGGAAACCTTCGTCGCCCGCCTGATCGATCCCGGCCTGACATTGGCAGCCGCCTACCTGCTGTTCGTCGTGATCCTGCTGTTTCGCCCTCAGGGCCTGTTCGGGAGGCCGACCACATGAGCGCTCTTTCCTCTCGCGACTGGGGCAATCTGGCGCTGTGCGCCATAGCGCTCGCCATTGCGGCCTGCCTCCCTTGGACGGCAGGCGCCTATGGCCTGAGCATCGGCGTCACCATTGCCATGTATACGGTGCTGGCCACCAGTTGGGCGCTGTTCTCCGGGCCGACCCATTACATCTCGCTCGCAAGTGCCGCGTTTTTCGGCGTCGGCACCTATGTGACCGGCATCGGCATCCAGTATCTGCCCTATTGGACCTTGCTGCCGATTGCCGGCCTCAGCGGCGCCGTCATGGCCGCCCTTGTCGGCCTGGCGACGCTGCGCCTGTCCGGCGTCTACTTCGTGATCTTCACGCTCGGGCTGGCCGAATTCGTGCGCCAGATCATCACCTGGAGCCAGAACATCTCCGGCACCAAGGGCATCTACGTGCTGACCTCGATCGGCGAGATGCACATCTACTGGCAGCTGCTGGGGCTTGCCGCACTGGTCTGGCTGCTGGGCTGGCTGATCGGCCGCTCGCGGCTGGGCTTCGCGCTCAGGATCATCGGCGACGACGAGGCGGTTGCGCGGCATTCGGGCATCGACACGGCGCGCGCCAAGATCCTGCTGTTCATGGTGCCGGGCGCGGTGGCCGCCATCACCGGCGCCATGCTCGCTCCGCGTTATGTCTATATCGAGCCGTCGCTCGCCTTCTCGCCGATGCTGTCCTTCCAGGTGGTGATCATGGCGCTCCTGGGCGGAACCGGCCGGCTGTGGGGGCCGCTCGTCGGCGTCATCCCCTTCACCTTCCTGTGGGAGGCGATCTCCGTGTCGTTCCCCAACCAGACCACCCTGCTTCTCGGCGTCTGCTTCCTCGTCATCGTCTACCTGCTGCCCAAGGGCTTTGTCGGGCTGATCGACCTGGCAGCCAGGAGAATGCGATCGGCGGAGGGCTATGTATGACTGCCCTGCTATCCCTTCGCGGCGTGACCAAGCGCTTCGGCGGTCTGGTGGCCGTCAACCGCATGGATTTCGACGTGACCGAACATCAGGTGCTGGGCCTGATTGGGCCGAACGGCTCGGGAAAATCGACCACGCTGAACCTGATTTCCGGCGCCTTTCCCGTCACCTCGGGGGCGATCAGCCTGCGGGGACAACCAATCACGCATCTTGCCGCGCAGGATATCGCGCGGCGCGGCGTGGCGCGCACCTTCCAGCTTGTGCGCCTGTTGCCCTCCATGACCGTGCTGCAAAACGTCAAGGCCGGCGCAGTCTTCGGCCATCGCCGCCATTGGGGCCATGAGGCGGATGCGGTCGCCGAGGCCATGTTGGAAAAGGTGGGTCTGGCCGGCCGGGGCCATATGATGGTGGGGCAGCTGACATATATCGACACCAAGCGCGTCGAACTGGCCCGCGTGCTCGCCGGAGAGCCGGGCGTCGTGCTGCTGGACGAATGGCTTGCCGGTCTCAACCCGACCGAACTGGAAGAGGGAATCCGCCTGATCCGCGGCCTGCGCGACGAAGGCCGGACGGTTATCCTCGTCGAACATGTGATGGATGCGATCCGCTCGCTCTGCGACCGCTGCGTCGTCATGGCCGCCGGCACCAAGATCGCCGAGGGAACCCCCGCCGAAGTCCTGTCCGACGCCGCCGTGATTCGCGCCTATCTGGGAGACGATGACGATGCTTGAGGTGAAGGGACTGTCCGTCTCCTACGGCCAGCACCGCGCGCTGGAAGGCGCATCGCTCAAAGTCGGCCGGGGCGAGATCGTGGTCATTCTGGGCGCCAATGGCGCCGGCAAATCCACCCTGCTCAAGGCCGTCTCCGGCATCTGTGAGGGCCGCGCGACCGGCACGATCACCATGCAGGGTCGCGATATACTGGGGCTTGCCGCCAACAGGATCGTCGACGAAGGCATTGCTCTCGTGCCGGAAGGCCGAGGCGTCTTCGCCGATCTCTCGGTCGCCGAAAACCTGCGGCTCGGAGCCCATGCACCCCGCGCCCGCGACGAAGAGGCCGGCAATCTGGAGCGCGTGCTGCGGCTCTTTCCCAAGCTGCAGGAGCGCAGCAGGCAGATCGTGCGAACCATGTCCGGCGGCGAGCAGCAGATGGTGGCGATCGGCCGCGCGATGATGTCGAACCCCGCTCTGCTGACACTGGACGAGCCCTCGCTCGGTCTTTCCCCCCTGCTTTGCAAGGAGCTGTTCCAGGCGTTGAAGGTGGTGCGCGACACCGGCATCGGCATCCTGCTCGTGGAGCAGAATGCCAAGCAGAGCCTGGCCATCGCCGACCGGGGTTATCTGCTGGAGAATGGCCATATCATCCATGAGGGACGGGCGCAGGACCTGCGCAACGATCCGGCGGTGCAGGCCGCCTATCTGGGCGGCGGCAAGGCCTCGGCATCGGGTCAACGGCCGGGCGCGCGTACGGCGACGCCAACTGCGCCTGGGTCCACACCCGCCCACTCCACAACTCCCACGCATGTCCCGCCACGGACATCGGGTGCGTCACCGGCCGATATCGCCGCCGCCGCTCTTGCTGCCCTGCCAACGGCGGCGCGACGGGATGCGGCCGCCCCTCACCCCGCCTCCGCTGCGCTCGGCGACCCTCTTCCTGCAAGCGGGGCGAGGGGGAACGGAAACGCCGCGGCTTCTCCCTTCTCTCCGCAGGCGGGAAGAAGGTCCCGGCAGGGGGATGAGGAACAGCCCACACCAGCCGGATCCGCTTCCATCCCTCGTCCGGTCGCATCCCCTGCCCCCGCCATGCGCGGCGCGGCGGACGCCCTGCTCGGAGGCCTGTCGCTCGGCGACATCATCGCCGAGGCGAGCCGCGCCAGCCGGGCCGAACACGCCACCGCCATGCCGTCCGCGCCGCCGCGCGGCCACACCGCCGTCCCGCCATCCTATCCGGCCTCGCCCTCCCTTGAGATGGGCAACAGCCAGGATCGACTGAAATCCGTCCTGAAAGAGATCGAGGAAGCCGCCGCCCGCGCTCGGGCATGGCGCCACGATCCCAACCGCAACTGAGGAGATTGCATTATGCTTGATGTCGTCACGTCCCCCACCCCCTCCGTCAGGGGCATGTTCATCGGCGGGCAATGGGTGCCTGCCGCCCGCACCTTCGAAGACCTCAACCCCTCCGACAACTCCGTCTATGCGCGTATTCCGGACGGCTCCGCTGCCGACATGCGCCGGGCGATCGATGCCGCCCAGGCGGCCTTCGGCGACTGGGCGGGCCGCGCCTTTCACGAACGCGCGCACCTGCTCCTGAAGATCGCCGACGTGTGGGATCAGCGCAAGGCGGACTTCTGTGCCGCGGCCATGGCCGAGGGCGGCGGCTGGAAGGGCAAAGGCATGTTCGAGGCAGGCTATGTGGCGGAGGTGTTCCGTTCTGCGGCCGCGCTCTGCTACCAGTCGATCGGCGACGTGCTGCCATCCGAACACCACAAGTTCATGATGGCCACCCGGTTTCCGCTGGGCGTGGTCGGCGTCATCAGCCCCTGGAACATGCCGGGCATCCTGACCTCGCGCGGCTTTGCCGCAGCCCTTGCCGTCGGCAATACGATCGTGCTGAAGCCTTCGGAAGACACGCCCTATTCAGGCGGCCTCTACTTTGCCGAGATCCTGGAGGAGGCCGGCGTACCGGCCGGCGTCTTCAATGTCGTCACCTGCTCGCGTGACAGCGTCGGCGCGGTGGGCGACGAGATGATCGGCAATTCCAAGGTCAAGGCGATCAGCTTCACCGGCTCCACCGCCGTCGGCCGCCAGATCGCCGCCAAATGCGGCGCCTATCTCAAGAAGGTCTGCGTCGAGCTGGGCGGCAAGGATTCGATGATCCTGCTGGAGGATGCCGACCTCGACGCCGCCGCGCGTGCCGCCAATTTCGGCAGCTTCATGCACCAGGGCCAGGTCTGCATGTCCACCGAAAAGCTGCTGGTGCACGAGAAGATCTACGAACCGTTCATGGAACGCTTCCTGGCGCGCGCCCGCAAGCTCAAGACCGGCCATACCAACGATCCCTCCAATGTCATCGGCCCGCTGGTCAACACCCGCCAGGCGCTTCGCGTCAAGGCACTGATCGACGATGCGGTGGCCAAGGGCGCCAAGGTGGAGCTCGGCGGCCGCGCCTGGGAGAATTTCGTCGAGCCGACCGTGCTTACGAACGTCAACAGCTCCATGAACATATGGCACGACGAGACCTTCGGGCCTGTGGTCGTGGTCTGCCCGTTCCGCGACGATGGCGAGGCGGCAGCGCTCAACAACGACACAGAATACGGGCTGACCGCCGCGGTGTGGTCGAAGGACGAGGCGCGAGCGCTGCGGCTGGCCGAGCGGCTGGAAACCGGCATCTGCCACATCAACTGCCAGAATATCAACGACGAGCCGCATGTGCCCTTCGGCGGCACCAAGGCCAGCGGCGTCGGGCGATATGGCGGGCGCTGGTCGCTCGACGCCTTCACCGAGCTGCGCTGGATCACGCTCGATCGCGGCGGCCGCCACTTCCCGCCGCAGTTCTGACCGGCACCGAAAGGACTTTTACCATGAGCGCTCTGGGCTGGATCATCATCATACTCATTCTTGCGGCCATCCTGATCGTGCTGGCCGCCCTGTTTTACCAGCGGGCCACCAATGAGGTGAGCCTCGTGCGCACCGGCATCGGCGGCCGCAAGGTGGTGATCGACGGCGGCACGCTGGCGATCCCCTATTTCCACGAGGTCGGACGCGTCAACATGCAGACCATCCGCATGGACGTGACGCGCACCGGCGACAGCGCCCTGATCACCAAGGACCGCATGCGCATCGATGTCGGCGCCGAGTTCTACACTTCGGTCGTTCCGGAAAAAGCCGCGGTGGTGCGGGCCTCGCAGACGCTGGGCCGGCGCACCTTCCAGGCCGATCAGCTCAAGTCCCTCGTTGACGGGATGATGGTGGATGCATTGCGCGCAGTCGCCGCCCAGATGACCATGGACGAACTGCATGAAAACCGCGGGGAGTTCGTGCGACAGGTGCATGAAGCCCTCTCGGGCACTCTTTCCAAATACGGCCTGCAACTGGACAGCGTCTCGCTGACCTCGTTCGACCAGACGCCCTTCTCGGCTCTGGACGAAAACAACGCCTTCAACGCCGTGGGCATGCGCAAGCTCGCCGAGGTGATTGCCAAGTCAAAGAAGGAGCGGGCCGAGATCGAGGGCGAGAGCCAGGTCAGCGTGCGCCGCGCCGAGGTGGATTCCAACCGCCGCAAGCTGGAAATCGAGCTGGAACAGCGTCGCGCCGAAATTCAACAGACCCAGGAGATCGAACTGCTGCTGGCACAGCAACTGACGGAAGTCGCCCGCCGCAAGGCGGAGGCCGAGACCGCGGCGGCGGAAGCCCGCATCGGCATGGAACGCGCCATCCAGTCCGCCTCTATCGCCCGCGAACAGATCATCCGCGAGGCCGAGATCAATCAGGCGCGTGCGCTGGAAATCGCCGAGCAGGATCGCTCCATCCTGATTTCGGCAAAGAGCCAGGAGGAAAGCCAGGCCAAGGCAGAGGCGGCGGACGCGCGCGCGGCCGTGATCACCGCGGAGGAAAATCTCGAGACGGTGCGCCAGGTGGCAGAGGCCGAGCGCCGCAAGCGGCTGGCGCTGCTGGCGGCCGAACAGGATGCGCAAGCGCAGGCGACACGCGTGCGCATCACTTCCGAAAGCGACCAGATCGCCGCCAAGACCCGCGGCCTGATCCGCCGGGAGGAGGCCGACACGCTGCGCATCCAGAAGAAGGCCGAGGCCGACGGCGAGGCCGCCCGGATCGAGGCGGAAAACACCCGCTCGCCGGAACTGGCGGCCATGGAGATGGAAAAGGCGCGGCTCGCCGCCCTGCCCGCTATCATCGGCGAGATGGTCAAGCCGGCCGAGAAGATCAAGGGCATCTCGATCAACCACATCACCGGCCTTGGCCGCTCAGGCGAGGCCGGCGAACGCATGCCCTCCCCCGTCGACCAGACCGTCAGCTCGATCCTCGATATGGCCGTGACCCTGCCGACCATGAAGAGGCTCGGTGATGCGCTTGGCCTGAACCTGGAAAGCCTTGTCCCCGAGGAGCCGCGCAAGAGCTGAGAAAGACGTTCAAGCCAATCGAGGGATTCGTGGGAAACGGCGTCGATCGGCCACGGGCATCTCTGATGGTGCCGTGACCGACGACCTCACACGGTGATGATATCAGGTTAACCGGTACAGAAGGTTTCGGCGATAGTCGCCGGTCATGATCCAATCCACAATCAGCTACAAGCGTCATCATATCCCGCCGTCTTTGATCGCCCATGCGGTCTGGCTGTATTTCCGATTTCCGCTGAGCCTGCGCTTGATAGAGGAAATGCTATTGGAGCGCGGCATCGTCGTTTCCCATGAGACGATCCGGTGTTGGGCGAAGAAATTCGGCCCGGACTATGCCGGTCGCTTGCGGTGCAAGCCGCCAAGCCCGGGCGACATTTGGCATCTGGACGAGGTGGTCGTGACCATCGGTGGCCGCAAGCACTGGCTCTGACGGGCCGTCGATCAGGACGGCTACGTTCTCGACGAGATCGTTCAGACCAGCCGCAGTACCAAGGCTGCCAAGCGCCTGCTGATCCGCCTGATGAAGAAGCAGGGATGTTTGCCGAAGTGTATTGTCACCGACAGGCTTGGTTCTTATGGCGCCGTGCGGCGTCAGATCATACCTGCCGGGGAGCATCGATCACATAAGGGGCTGAACAATCGCGCCGAGAACTCCCATCTTCCTTTGCGGAAGCGGGAGCCAGTGATGCAGCGGTTCCGTTCGCCGGGCGCGCTGCAACGTTTCGTCAGCATCTTTTCTGCGGTCCGAAATCTGTTTGTCCAGCACGATCCAATCGTTCCGCCTTCGCCATCCATCTGCATCGCCTTGCAGCGATTGCCCATTGGAAGGATGTTGCCGGAATTGCGACCTGATCACTCCGGAGCATCCCCGATCCGCAACTGTCAGACTTAACCTGACATCACCAGCTCGACGACGAACGGCATGTCGCCCACGCTTTGGTGATTCTGATGACCGTCGGTGGCACACCATCGATCGGTGATAACGCGGTAAGGCCAGCTTTTCCATCAACCCCAGACAAACTCGCGACCGGATGATCGACGCATCGGCTCCATCAGCAACTCATCCTAGTCACTCGCGAGAGTGCGAAGCAGCAGAATTCGGGCCAGCCAGACTTTTCTACGGATCTGGCCGGGGTCCAAACGACGGCTCGAGAATTGACAAGACATGATCCGTTGAAATACACACGTCGGATGTACATTTAGGTGGTTGAGGCATATAGTACATCCTCGTACATACAAGGAGCGCGCCATGCAGACCACTAGAGCCTTCAAGAACGGCAATTCGCAGGCCGTCCGTATCCCGGCCGAGCTGGCCTTTGATCGCACGGATGTCGAGCTGGAGATCGAACGGGTCGGTGACGAACTACGCATCCGACCCGTTCGCCAGTCGCTCGCCGGCGTTCTGGACGTCTTCGCCCGTTTTTCGCCAACCTTCCTGCAGGACGGCAGGGAAGACCATGAGCAGGCCGAGCGGGATCAGATCTGATGCCGCGCTACATGCTCGATACCAATATGTGCATCTACCTGATGAAGAACCAGCCGGAACAAGTGGCTCGCCGCTTTGCCGGTTGTTATGTGGGCGATGTGGTCATATCAGCCATTACCTTCGCGGAGCTGGACTATGGCGTTTCCGCGTCGGATGATCCGGAGCGCGAGCGCGCCAACCTCGATGCACTGTCCATGCTGATTACGGTGGAACCTTTCGACATGATCGCGGCGCGTGCCTATGGGCCGGTTCGCATGGCGACGCGAGAGCGGAAAAGAGACCATTTGGACAAGTTGATCGCCTCGCATGCAATCGCGCTGAACACCATTCTGGTTACGAACAATGTGCGAGACTTTGCGGCGTATCCCGGGCTGAACACCGAGAACTGGCTAGATGCCTGAAGCGTAACACCACCCTAGTCGCGGTTCTGAGGAATCGAGATCTGATCCGGTCCGCTTCCTTGAGGCGATCGCGCCAGCCGAGCCATGGCGGCCCGGATCAGATCGTCGAGTGATTCAGTGCGATACCCGATTGCCGCTCCACGGAGTGTCAAGCGAAGTGAAGATTTGCGGGGGCCAGTTTCTCATTTCGCCTGACACCGAGGTCTGCCAGCGGTTCTGGTCCTGGGAGGCGGGGCGCCACAAACGACAAAACCGCCCCTGTCAGACAGAGGCGGTAATTGAGTTATGTTTGAACGATGATATCAGGTTAACCGGTACAGAAGGTTTCGGCGGTAGTCGCCGATCATGATCCAATCCACAATCAGCTACAAGCGTCATCATATCCCGCCGTCTTTGATCGCCCATGCGGTCTGGCTGTATTTCCGATTTCCGCTGAGCCTGCGCTTGATAGAGGAAATGCTATTGGAGCGCGGCATCGTCGTTTCCCATGAGACGATCCGGTGTTGGGCGAAGAAATTCGGCCCGGACTATGCCGGTCGCTTGCGGTGCAAGCCGCCAAGCCCGGGCGACATTTGGCATCTGGACGAGGTGGTCGTGACCATCGGTGGCCGCAAGCACTGGCTCTGACGGGCCGTCGATCAGGACGGCTACGTTCTCGACGAGATCGTTCAGACCAGCCGCAGTACCAAGGCTGCCAAGCGCCTGCTGATCCGCCTGATGAAGAAGCAGGGATGTTTGCCGAAGCGTTCTCCTGCAGGAACGTGACGACCTCTTTTTGGCTGACCGCGTCGAGGCCGGAAGTGGCGTTGCGAAGCCCGTCGCGGGGTAGAACCACCGCCTCAGGAAGCCCCTTGTAGGGCAAAGGCGAAGTGGTGCCCGTACAACCGCCGCGCTTCATCTTTGGCTCGCGCGGCGGGGAGCGATCGTCTCCACGGGCCGGCCGGTTTGCAAGGACCGCGCAATCCGCTGGATGTCGGTCGTATTGTCGCTCTTCAATTGGAACTGATTGACAAGATGCCGCAGGCGGCTCGCCTCGGAGGATAACGAAGCGACGGCGGCTGTCGACTGCTCGACCATCGCCGCGTTCTGCTGCGTCGCCTGGTCCATTTGATTGACGGCCGTATTGATTTCGGCAAGTCCGGTCGATTGCTCGCGCGCCGAGGTGGCAATCGCATCCATGACCTGATTGATCTGTACAACGTACTCACCGATCGACTTGAGCGACGTCCCGGTTTCGAGAACCAGTTTCACGCCATTTTCCACTTCGGTCGATGATTTCTGGATGAGCCCTTTGATTTCCTTGGCCGCTTGAGCAGCCCGCTGAGCAAGCTCGCGGACTTCCTGTGCGACGACTGCGAAACCTTTGCCCGCCTCACCGGCACGGGCGGCTTCGACACCGGCGTTGAGCGCCAAAAGGTTCGTCTGGAAGGCGATTTCATCAATTACACCGATGATGTTCGAAATCTGCTGCGAACTGTCCTCGATGCGCCGCATGGCTTTCTCGGCTTCCGATACGACCGTCGCTGACCGTTTGGCGCTGGCATTGGCTTCTAGGGCCACATTGCGTGCCTCGTCGGTACGTTTCGTCGACATCGCGACATTGGACGTAATCTCATCCAAGGCTGCAGCCGTCTCCTCGAGAGAGGCTGCCTGTTGTTCTGTGCGCTTGGAAAGGTCCTGAGCACCGGATGCAATCTCACCGGTCCCACTGTCTATGCTCTGTACGGTTTGGAGTACCGCGCCGATTGTCGTGCCCAGTTGGCGGAGCGAAGCATTAAAATCCTCGCGCAGCGCCTCGTATTCGGCCCCAAATTGCTCAGAAAGCTGAAATGAGATGTCGCCCGCCGCAAGCCGCTGCAGACCTCCGCCCAATGTCGTGGTCGCGAAGCGCAATTGTTCGGCCTCCCGTTCTGCGCGCTGCTGGGCGGCAGCGCGCGCCGCCTCCATCTCGATGCGGGATTCTGCCGCTTCATTCTCGAGCCTGACGAGGTTGAGGGCGTTGTGACGGAAAACTTCAACTGCACCGGCCATTTCACCAACTTCGTCGGCGCGCCCGGCGTAAGGAATATCGCTATCAAGGTCTCCGTCCGACAGTTGCTTCATCGCGGAGGTGATCCTTCGGATCGGATTCGCGACGCCTGAGATCGCAAACACGATGCCGGCGAGAACTATGAGCACCGCAAGCACGGCGATCGCCGCCGTCTGCAGGAAAGCGGACTTCGCGGAGGCACCGCTTGCCGCCACAAAGCCTTCAGCCTGGTTGAGGATGAACGCAACCAGATCGGTGACCCCCTTGTCCACCAGTTCGGCTTGCGACTCCATGTCCTTCTTGAATAAATGAACCGCTTCCGGTGTCTTTCCGCTCTTATGAAGTGCGACCATTTGCTCAGCCGAGGCGCGGTATTTGCTGAACTCCGGCTTGATCCGCTTGATCAGTTCCCTCCCGCGCTCAGTCCGGACGCCGTTTTCGTAGTCAGCAATAACCTTTTCGACAGCAGCGACAGCGGCGTCGATCTTTCGCTTCCCGATACTCTGCTCCTCCGCCGTATCGTCGAGGATGTAGCTGGCATAGACAAGCTTGAGATCGAGGAAATCGCCTTTTATCTCACGGGCCGTCAACAGCCGCTGTATCCAGAAGGTCCCGATCTGCTCCGCATTGGCGCTGAGTGTCGCGATCGTGCTGAGGGAGACATAGGATAAACCAATCATGAACACACTGATAATCGAAAGCTTCAGGACGAGGGCTTGCTTGATGCTTGGGCGGTTCATGCTGCGGCTCTCCAAAGGCGCTTAGGGGCGACCGGCTCGATCGTCAGGGCAAAATGTCACACCATATTGATAATTTCTAATTAACTAAAATAGATTGCCCGTCTCGCGCCCCTTCGTAACGGAAGACCGCGCCGCTGCATCCAACCCCCACCCGCATTTGCTGAATCTGCGGATATCGCCTAATTTCGCGTCAACGCAGGAGAGGCTTGAGTTGACCGATCGGGATATGCCGCCGGCCTCGTGGGTTCACCTCAGGCGGCTTAGGTCCACGGCCCGATTGCGAATGATGGCCTCCATGGCGAAAAATCCGGTCACGGTCGCCAGGTCGAAATTGGTGATGAGCTTTTGATAGAAGGCGTCGTAGCCCGAAATTCCGCGGGTGACGACCTTGATCAGATAATCCCAGTCTCCGCCTATCCGATAGAAATCGATGACTTCCGGCAGCCGGTCGACATGCTTGCGGAAATCCTCGGACCATTCCTTGGAATGGTGACGGGTCCGGATCATCACGATGACCGTCAGGTCAAAGCCCAGCATCTCGAGATCGACCTCGGCGCGGGAACCGCCCACCACGCCGCTTGACTGGAGCCGCTGCAGCCGGCGCCAGCAGGCATTTTGCGAAAGTCCCACCTGCTCGGCCAGATCCCGTTGCGAGAGTGCGGCGTTGCGCTGGAGGCAGGTCAGGATTTTCAGATCGATATGATCAAAACTGACAGATTTATCGATCATGTGACCCGCATTTCCGCTTGTTGCCTGAAAAATAGGTGAAGGTTTCAGACGGTGGTCGAGATTATAATCGCTGTCAATTGCTGTCTGGAGAACCGACGATGCGTGAACAGGCCGATCTCAATCCATCAAAGGAACTCGTCACCGTTCTTGGCAAGTTCAAAAGCAGCCTCGAAGTCGCCGATCGGATCACCGCGTTGAAAGACGGATTGATCGGTTCGAAGGCGAAGGTCGACGGGCCGTTCGGCTTGAAGGATCTCGTTTATGCCGACTACGTCGCCTCGGGACGGGCGCTCAGGCAGGTCGAGCAGTTTGTTCTCGACGAGGTCCTGCCCTATTACGCCAACAGCCATACGGAGGCCTCCTATTGCGGGGGAATGATGACCCGCTTGCGGCGTGAGGCGCGGTCGGTCATCAAAGAATGCTGCGGAGCAGACAGCCGGCATGCCGCCATTTTTGCGGGATCCGGCGCGACTGCGGGCCTCAATCGGCTCGTCAACCTGCTGGGCATTACCGATGCGATCGCTGCCGGTCGGCGGGTTTGCGTGATCGTCGGACCCTACGAGCATCATTCGAACATCCTGCCCTGGCGCGAGAGTGGCGCTGAGATTGTCGAAATTTCCGAAGGCAGCGGCGGCGGCCCGGATCTTGTCCTTCTGGACGAGGCCCTTCAGGGCACCGCTGCCGACCTGACAATCTGCTCGTTTTCGGCCGCATCGAACATAACCGGGATCTCGACCGACGTTGCCGCCGTCACCAGGCTTGCGAAACAGGCGGGCGCCAAGATCGTCTGGGACTATGCCGGCGCCGGCCCCTACATGCCGATCTCGATGACGCCGGAGCAAGGCGCCGAGATCGACGCGATCGTGGTATCGCCGCACAAGTTCCTCGGCGGACCGGGCGCCTCCGGCGTCCTGATCGTGCGGCATGACGCCGTCGTCACCAACAAGCCGTCCTGGCCGGGCGGCGGCACCGTCAAATTCGTATCGCCCACCTGCCACGATTACAGCGACAGCCTGGAAGCCCGCGAAGAAGCCGGAACGCCCAACGTCGTCGGCGACATCCGGGCGGCACTGGTCTTCCTCGTCAAGCATGCGATCGGCTTGGAGGAAATCCGCCGGCTGAACGACATCTTCACGCAAAGGGCGCTCGCCGCCTGGCAGGACGTGCCGCAGATCGAACTTCTGGGCTCCGCCGCGATGGCGCGGCTGCCGATATTCTCGTTTCGCATCAGGGACGGCCAGGGCGGCTACGTTCATCAGCAATTGGTCACCCGCATGCTCAGCGACCGGTTCGGCATTCAGGCCCGCGGGGGCTGCGCCTGCGCAGGTCCGTATGTGCACCGGCTGCTGTCGATCGATCCCGAGACGTCGGAGCGGATCAGGCAGGCAATCCTGAGCGGCAACGAGATCGAGAAGCCGGGCTTCACACGGCTCAATCTGAGCGTTCTGCTTTCGGACGAGAAAGTCCAGTTCATCCTTCAATCTGTCGCACAGTTGGCGCGAGATGCGGCTTCCTATACCGAGTTTTATACATTCGATCCCGCACGGGCGATCTTTTCTCCGCGCACGCCGGACCTTCGGGAGGCTCGTTATGCATAGACCTGACGTCGCCGCGTTCTTCGATCCGCGTACCTGTTCGATCCAGTACGTGGTGAGCGACCCGCAAACCAGGGCCTGCGCCGTCATCGATCCGGTTCTCGATTTCGATGAGAAGTCGGGTTCGACGGCGACCCATAACGCTGATGCCCTGCTGGACCATGTCCGCCGGCACGACCTGCGCCTGCAGTGGATCCTCGACACTCATCCGCATGCCGACCATTTTTCCGCGGCCGCCTACCTGAAAGGCGTGACCGGCGCGCCGATGGCCATCGGCGCTCACGTGATCGATGTCCAGAAAATCTGGGCGCAGATCTACAATTGGACAAACCTGCCTGTCGACGGCAGCCAGTGGGACCGCCTGTTCTCCGATGGAGAAACGTTTTCCATCGGCGAGATCGAGGTCGACGTCATGCATTCGCCCGGCCATACGCTTGCGTCGATCACCTATGTCGCCGGCGACGCAGCATTCGTGCATGACACGCTGTTCATGCCGGACGGCGGCACGGCCCGCACGGATTTTCCCGGCGGCAGCGCAAGTGCGCTGTGGTCCAGCATTCAGGCCATCCTGGCACTGCCGGGAGATACGCGGATTTTCGTCGGACACGACTATCAGCCCGGCGGCCGGCAGCCGCAGTGGGAAAGCACGGTGGAGCGCCAGAGAACGGAGAACATCCATCTCAAGCAGTCTTCCGACAAGGACGCGTTCGTCGCCATCCGCGAAAAGCGGGATCGCACCCTGCCGATGCCGAAACTGATCCTGCACGCGCTGCAGATCAACATCAATGGCGGCCGGCTTCCGGAACCGGAAGCCAACGGCATGCGATACCTGAAGCTGCCCATCGGTGCGTTTCAAGGCTGCGCCTGGTCCTGAGTACAGGACGATCCGTCTGAGTGCCAGCGGTACGGTTGGCAGCGAGTTCAGGTGGGATAGACCGGGAGAGTGCGGTTTCTGGCAAAATTGGCTAGAGAAACCGCACGATGTGTCGACCGAAAATTTATCGTTTTGGAAGGCTCCGCCGCCTCCGCGGAGGCCACATCGCAATCCGTCGATGCCTTTGGATCCGATCTCATCCTGGAAAGGCACTATGCGGATGAAATTTCGATTCGTCGAACTATCGCTAACCCAAACGTCATAATGATTTGTGGCAGTTCCAACCTCGATCGTCCCAAGCGAGTTTAACCACCCCTCCCCTGCCCGCCGCCGTTTAAAATGAGTCCGGAAGATCCTGCGGCATCCAGGGATCCGCACGCGGCGATAGCGGACCTAAAGACTTGGCGACGTTTCATTCGGGCGCTTCACCCATGCGAGCACCGACGCGGTCGCTTGCCCAAACGGAGACTGCTATCCCTGGCGCGAGAGCCGTCCCGCCGTCCCTTGACGACCAAAGTGGTGTTTCTGGACCTCAGTTCGCAGATCGAGCCCGTTGCTTAAAATCGCCGGCGCTCATCTCGTCCATGGGGTCATCGGGAAAGAAGCCTGGCCCAGCCATCGCCCGGCTCGATCGCTGAGGCAGCCTGTCGGACGCGGCCCCTTTCATCGCCAGATCCCTCCCGCGCCGACCGCCGAATGGCCGACGGCGGGATCCGCGACAGGCTCGACCAAATGGCCGTCGCTCTCACGGTTCTCTCTCAGAGCCCACGGACCGGTGGGAACCGCGTCGCCGCGCCACCTGTCGCGGCGACGGTTTCGCTCGAAGCTCGACACGGTCAGCAGCCTGACGTGTTCGCGGCGTCATGTCGGGTTTGCATTCGTTGAAGAGGTAGAGGCGTGCAGTCTCTACGTCCCCCGCACCACCGGCCTGCCACGGGACATTCTCAGCCCCAGGTCGTTGCACCCATATCAGCCGCCGGTGCCTCCTCCCCGATCATCAACGGGACGTTTGGATTGCCGAACAGGGTCTCGAGGGTAGTCCCTGGATCCGCGCTCCCCCGTACCGATCGCACACCCAAGATTCTTGGATAATTTCTCAGTTGTCCGCGGACTACCAATGGCAAGGATGACGTCCTTCGATCCCCAGCCTCAAGCGCACGTCCGCAACCGCATTGAGGCGAATTGGATCATTGCCAGGACGTTCTCGTCAAGCCTGTGGGAGCGAGTGGCGACGCGGCGGACGTGCTTCAGTTTGGAAAAGACGCGCTCGATCCGGTTGCGCTCGCGGTTTAGCCCGCGCTGACGCGGAATTTCCAGCACCGGCTGGACCCGGGTGGACAGTGGCCAAAGCACCTCTGCTGCACAGAGATGCGCCGATACGATCCGCGTCATGGGCTTTATCGGCCAAACGACCGCATCCCGACCAACGTGCTCGCGCGGCTGGTCGGCAACAGGCCGATCGTGTGCTCGGCAAGGAGTAAGGCTTGAGCCGGATCGAAAGCCGTTGTGCCTCGACGACCGCATGGATGCGAGCCCGTCTCGGGGCCGACGAGACGATGCTCCCGATCCCCTTTGCCGTGGCAGCCTGCTGGTGAGCGCGGACGGACGTCCTATCGGTCACCTGGATGCGGCCGTCAGAGGTTGCGGATGATGGCGCCCATCATTCCTATCCCAGACACTCGCCTTTCCTCATCCCACGAAGCAGCTGTAGCAAATGGTGAGTGGCCATAAACGCTCGGCCACGCGACGCCGAAGGTGATCGCAAAACCCAGAAGGTGCCGCTCAGCACGCAACGATCATTCACGCGAGGAGCGCCTTCAGACTTGTTCGGCTGAAGCGGCCGGTCGCGCGCCACCCGAAGTCGACCGGATCATATCGCCTCATTCGGCATACGGGTCAGAATTTGCTGCGGCGTCAAAATGCCTGCAGGCATCCTAGCGGACGCTCGTTGCCCAGTCTCGAAACGCCTCAAGAAGCGACCGAAGTTGACGGGGGCCGCCAGCGCCACAAAACACGTTGTCTTCCGTCCAGCACGTCCACCAGTCCAGCTTATGCTCGTAATTTTGAGTGATCCGATCGAGTATCCGGCCATCGCAGTCCGTGCCGGCGAGATCGACCTTTAGCAACCAGCCAGGATTATCAAGAGTGTCGATCGAAGCACCGACGCCGTGCTCCCAATCTCCGTCGCATTGCCCTTCGTGCCAGCGCGCAAACCAGTCCACAACGTCCATTGCGCCAGGTCATCCGTGAGGCGCCCGATTGGAAAGAACTGACCGCGCCTACCGATGTGCAGTCCACCTTGATCAGTTCAGGACCGGATTTGAATACCCCTCATCGATGAGGTGAGGAGCTGAGTAGTCCGCGGACTACTCAGCTCCTGATCCAAAACCCACCTGCCTATAACCATCGAAAAATGAATCCAGAAGACGCGTCAACGGGTGCAACTTACGCGGAAAGCAGGAGAGCACGACGGTTTGGTTAAGCGTTTGTCAATCAGTAACGAATCGGAGCATAATGTAACTGCGCAGTTAAAGCGCTTTTTGTGGAAATTGCGCAGTTAACCGGGAAAACATCAAATGCAGCCGAGTCTCGTTATCCAGGACGATCAAGAGCATCTTCCTTCCCTTCTGGCAACAGACGCGCAGGAGCTGTCCTATCAGCTCCAGCAGCACCAGGCCAAAATCTTCCCACCCCTTTCTCAAAAGACGATGCGGGTCTTTTCCCCTGCCGAGGCAGCGGGTTTCATTGGCATCGGCGAGGGTTATCTCAGGCAGGTCGCAGCCGAGGGGCACGGCCCGGACCCCCTTGCCAATGGCCGGCGCCTTTATGGTGCTGACGATATGGATCGGATCCGTCGGGTTCTCGATGAACGCAACGGGACGCCGAAATACGTCCCGGCCCGCAAGGGCACCGACAAGCTTCAGATCGTGTCGGTGATGAACTTCAAGGGCGGCTCGGGCAAGACGACCACCGCCGCGCATCTGGCGCAATATCTGGCCTTGAGAGGCTACCGCGTTCTGGCCGTCGATCTCGACCCGCAGGCTTCTCTTTCGGCCCTGTTCGGCCATCAGCCGGAACTCGACGTCGGCGAGGCAGAGACGCTCTACGGCGCGATCCGCTATGAAGATCCGCGGCCGATTGCCGATATCGTGCGCGCCACCTATACCCCCCATCTCCACCTGATCCCTGGCAATCTTGAGCTCATGGAGTTCGAGCATGAGACCCCGAAGGCAATGGCATCCGGAACCGCGGAGACAATGTTCTTCGCCCGGATCGGCGAGGCGCTGACCGAAATCGAAAGCCTCTACGATGTCGTGGTCGTCGATTGCCCGCCGCAGCTCGGGTTCCTGACAATGTCGGCGCTCTGCGCTGCCACGTCCGTGTTGATCACCGTGCATCCGCAAATGCTCGACGTTATGTCGATGTCGCAGTTCCTGACCATGACCAGCGAGCTCATGTCCGTGGTCGAAAGGGCAGGGGGCCGGACGAGTTACGACTGGATGCGGTATCTCGTCACCAGATTTGAACCCAATGACGGCCCGCAAAGCCAGATGACGGGCTTCATGCGCGCCATCTTTGGCAACCGCATGCTTCAGAATGCGATGCTGAAATCGACCGCCATCGCCGATGCCGGGGTGACGAAGCAAACGCTTTATGAAGTGGACAGGTCGCTGTTTGTCCGCGGCACCTACGATCGCGCCTGGGAATCACTCAATCTCGTGAATGCAGAGATCGAGGCCCATATCCGATCCACGTGGGGAAGGAAGTAATTAGATGGCACGAAAAAACCTCATCGAGATATCCTCGTCCACCGCGGTGCGCCCCGAGCCCACTGCCCTGAGGGACAATCGCCCGATCGCCGGCTTTGTGCCACAGGCCCGCAATCCGGCCCCCGTGGGCGGGATCACCAAGACCCTCGGCAACATCACCGAGAAGGTCGAACGGGCGAACGACCTTGAACGGCAGCTGGCCCAGGGCCAGATGGTCGTCGAGATCGATCCTGGCCTTATCGATGCGTCCTTCGTCGAAGACCGACTGGAAATCGACGCCGTTCAGCTGAACGAGCTGGTGGAGCAGATCCGCGAGCATGGCCAGCAGGTGCCCATCCTGGTGAGGCCCCACCCGCAGACGAAAGGCCGCTATCAGGTCGCCTACGGCCATCGCCGGCTGGCTGCGGTCAAGAAACTTGGTATCCGTGTACGGGCCGTTGTCCGCGAACTCACCGATGATCAGCTGGTGGTCAGCCAAGGGCAGGAAAACAGCGCCCGAACCAACCTCTCCTATATCGAGCGGGCGCTTTTCGCTTTGCGCCTCGAGCAACGGGGCTTTACGCGCGACATCATCATGGCGGCGCTGGGTGTGGATAAAGCCGCGCTCTCCAAGATGCTGATCGTGACGCGGCAGGTGCCGATCGCCTTGATCACCGCCATCGGCGTGGCACCGGAGATCGGCCGCAGACGCTGGCTGGAATTGGGTGAGCGCCTTGAGAGTGTGGAGCCTGATCTGATTCTGGCCGAGTTGTCCGCGGACAACTCGCGGCCGCTATCAAGTGACGAGCGGTTTCACCGGGCGCTGGCGCTGGCGCTGGCCGTCAGAAGGCCGGCCGTAACCGAGGCCCCCGTCGTCAACCCGCAAATTTCCGGAGTTCCGGTCCAGTTCAAGAAGAACGCATCGAGCGCAACCTTTGTTTTCGATAACAAGGCCGCGCCCGGGTTCGACCAATTCGTGCAGGAGAGACTCCAGGGCCTCTTTGCAGAATTCCAGCAGAATAAAGGAGCGTAAACCGCAAAAGAAAAAGGCCCCCAAGCGACATGGTCGTGGAAGCCCTTCTCAGATCTTAGCAAATCAAGAATCGCATTTCCTCGAATCACTGTCAAGAGTTTAGGCGCCGTTTGGGCGTGCGGATTTCTTTTGCCTTAGCGAAAGTGAAGGCAGATGGAGAATAGGTATGTGACGACGCCCTTTGGGCGGCGGGCGATGTCGCTTGGCATGTTGGTAAATCAGCAACTTGCCGAGACAATTGAACCCGGATTCACCCGTAACAAATGGAAACTGTTCAGAGCCGTCTGCGAAGCACGGCCGTTGCTGGGCGTGACCGATCGCGCCCTAACCGTGCTTGATGCGCTGTTGACCTTCTATCCGGATGACGAGATTACTGAGGCGAGGGGCCTCGTCGTCTTCCCTTCCAACGCCCAGCTCTCCCTCCGCGCCCGTGGAATGACGGCTGCGACCCTCAGGCGACATCTTGCCATTCTCATCGAGGCCGGTCTCATCCTGCGCAAGGATAGCCCGAACGGGAAACGTTACGCCCGTCGCAGTAGGGCTGGAGAGATCCGCGAGGCGTTCGGCTTCAGCCTCGCACCGCTTCTGGCACGTGCCACCGAGATCGAGAGCCTGGCCGCCCAGGTGGTCGCCGATCGAGAACTGTTGCGGATCACCCGCGACCGGCTCACCGTCTGCCGGCGTGATGTCGCCAAGCTGATTGCCGCAGCCTTCGACGAAGCTGTTCCCGGGGATTGGGCGACGATCCTCGACATGTTCCGAGCGCTGGTCGGGCGGATTCCGCGTGTCGCCACCATCAAAACCCTCGCTCCCATTCTGGACGAGATGGAAATGTTGCGCTCGGAGATCATCAACCTCCTGGAAATCCGGGTAAAAACGCAAAAAATCGACGGCAGGGAGTCTCAGATTGAGCGCCACAAACAGAATTCTAATCTTAACTACCATTTTGAATCTGAACCCCGCTTGGAGATCACGCGTGTCGCACCCTTGCCGAACGAACCCAAGCCGTTGAGCGGACGCGTTGGAGCTAACCAAAGCAGCGAAAGGGGGTCCCGCAACGACGGTGTCGCCAGAGGATCTCTGCAATCCTTCCCACTTGGGCTCGTGCTCCAGGCCTGCCCGCAGATCGCAGACTACGGGCCAGGCGGGAGAATCGACAACTGGCGCGACCTGATGGCGGCGGCGGTCGTTGTCCGTACCATGCTGGGGGTCAGCCCTACCGCCTATGAGCAAGCGTGTGTGGCGATGGGGAGGGAAAATGCCGCAACCGTCATTGCCTGCATTCTCGAGAGGGGAGGGCACATCAACTCGGCCGGCGGCTATCTGTGCGATCTCACCCGCCGTACCGAAAGAGGCGAGTTCGCTGTCGGCCCGATGCTGATGGCCCTTGCGCGGGCAGGCGTTCACGGTCGTCGCCTCGCGGGCTGAGCGTGGGGAAAGCGCTCGGGGCCGCGGAGATGCAGAATCGGCATGTTTTTTCGGTCGACGGGGTGTGCGGTTATCTACTGCATAAATGAATGAAACCGCCCAAATGGATGGCCCCGATGACCCGGGCGTCAGCAAGGGATTTGCTCAAGGAGAACCACCGGGACGCGGAATAGGGCAGGTTTTGCGGACGACCATCAGGACGGAGTGGCCTGTATCCGGTTGGCATGGGGTCGGCGCAGGTTGAAAAGATTGCCTGCGAGGATCAGTCCTGCGCCAATCGCGGTAAAGCTGTCGATCGCCTCGGCATACAGGAGGTAACCAAGGAGGGCCGACAACGGCACACGCAGATAGTCCATCGGCATCACCACCGTTGCGTCGGCATGAAACAATGCTCTCGCCATGCAATAATGAGCGAATGTACCTGTAAACGCGATCAGGAAAATCCACGGCCATATTGCTGCAGACGGCCAGACCCAAACGTTCAGCGCCGGTACTATTCCGATCACCGATTGAATGACGAGCATCCAGAAAATGATCTTCGTTGCGCTGTCGGAACGTGTCAGGGCCTTCGTGGTGATGAAGGATATGGCGAATACGAAGGCTGCTCCGAGCACGATGAGGTGACCCGGGTTGAGCGCTGCCGCGCCCGGGCGCACGATCAGCGCCACGCCGACCAGACCGAACAGGATCGCCACGCTTTTACGCCAGGTCAGCCGTTCCCCGAGAAACGCCGCGGCCATCAGAGCTGCCCAGATTGGGGCGGTGAACTCGATGGCGATGACCTGCGCCAACGGGATCAGTGTAAGGCCCATCAGCCAGGCGAACTGGCCAACGTAGTGGGCAACGTTGCGGCCTATGTGGCTCGGCAGAATGCCGGTTCGCATCGCCTTAATGCCGCCTTCGCGATGGACAAGCGGCAGCAGCATGAAAAAGGCGATGACGGAGCGCATCTCCATCACCTGAAAAACGTCGATCTCGCGGGTTACGGCACGACCCGAGACGGCCATGAGCAGGAGCAATGCGATGGATGTCATCATCCATGCGGCCGCCCTGATATTTGACTGCTTATTTTCCACGTCTGTCTTTCATCCCGCCGCGCAGCACGAGGATCACAACCGGGCTCGGCCATGCACCGGGGCGGCTTGTCCTGGCCGGGGTAGATACGACGGAAGGTCTGTCGTTGTGAATAGTCCAATTCGAAGCATCAGCGTCTCCCTGACAACGCCCAAGCATTAACCAGCGGGAGCGGGCGGATCGGCGCGATGGTTACCCCGGCTCACGTGGGCATGAAGAAGTGACAAGCGCGCAACCCGCTTTCTGCGCAAGGAACGGCATGAGGCCGGGTCTAGGTCTCAAGCCCCGACATCACATCAATCTGCCCCAGGCTGGGTCCCATTGAACCCTTCCGAAAGCTCGACGAAGATCGGCGGCTTGTCCGGTCCGCGGTTCCTGTTCTCGGCCGTCCGGAAGGCGGCTTCCGGTTCCATTTCCTCTCCCGGAAAAATCGCGTCGTCTTCGGAGGGTTCGGCGATCTTGCGGACAAAGCCGCGGATCTCGTCGCCGGAGTGGTAGAACCTGATGATAAGGGCGCCGGGCGCGGGTGCGGGTGCGCCGCCGTCATAACGGTAGTAGGTGTGCATTATCTCCTCCATTGTCAGAGCCTCCTACCTGACGCCCAGGGAGCGGAAATGTTCCGGCATGCCACGCGTGACTGAGGATCCGCTTGTTTTGCCGGTCGGCTGATGCGGCGTCTTGTTCCAGGAGAGGTTTTCGACCGCATCTCGATCCTCCGCCCGCCACGTCGCCGGAGAGTTCATCATCCAGTAGAGTGGCACGCCGATCCGCTTCGAGTTGGAGCGCTCCTCAGTGAAGCCGTAAGCTACAGCGGACCTAGCCGACAATCTCGTGCTGGCGCCTGGATCGGTGCCTAACGGGGACGCACTCTTGAAGGGCGCCGATCGGATCGCAGCACACCCGTCAGATTTGGCGCAGGATCTCGTTGTGAGTACGCATTTCCGGGCCAAGTGGTCGTTTGTCCCGAACGACCGTTGGAAGTTGATCCCTGATGTGTTCTGCTCAGCAGCCCATGATGCGTGGTCTATTGAGCTGAGAAATGCCCGCCCTAAGCGCGTCTTCTGAGCCGCTGCGGTGCTCACCTCTTTAGGCGTCTCCACTTGCGATCAGTGCATTCCGGGCGGCAGCAAATGCATCGTGCAGTGCCTTGTGGCCATCGAGCCCCTCCAGGGCATAGCTATTGAGAAACTGACGTCCGGCGAACAGCATGCGGTCGACAGGGCTCAGCCTGGCTTCCTCGCAGACGGGTTGCCACTGTTTGGCTATGGCCATGATCTGGTGTTCGATCAGCGCGGCGGCTTCCGCCTCTTTCAGGTGGTAATCCGGCGCGGCCGCAAGGCAGGTTGCCAGCGTGCTGGCGCGTCGGTCGCCTTTAATCAGCATGGCCTGTGTGGCTTCAGTGCCGGTACGGTTTTGCGGGCAGATGTCATAGGCGGGCGTCAGTGTCATCATCTTACCATCCCAGAACGCGGCATGGTTGCGGGCATGGTCGTCGGTGTTGCCGCACAGCACGTTGAAGCAAATCCGCCCGTAGAGCTCCTTGAGTGTATCCTTGGGGGCCGTGAAGCGATGACGGATCAGTTCCGCCAGGTCCTCATAAGAAGCGTAACGGGCCATCATCTCATCAAGGCCAAGCATCGTCAGCGCCGAGACCATGGCCTGCCGCGTCCACCCGTCCTTTGTACGCCCGCGGTCAAAGCGCTCGATCAGCAGCACGTCCTTATGCGCGGCACGGGTTATCGACACGGATGCCGCGTTGAGCCCGCCGGCGCATGCCAGCTTCATCGCGATGAATTCAGCCTTCACGACGCTGTAGGTATCGTTGTTTGCCGAGAATTTAGCGATGAACTTCGTGGTGCCGTCGTCGATAAGCGCCTTGGGGCGCGCGCCGCCGATCGAGGTGCCGTGATTGATAGCCTGGTCGAGCGCCGGGGGAAGCGGCACTCCCTTTTCGATCAGTTCGGCCGCTTCCATGAGTTCGTCGAGAGAGGCTTGCGCGGCAAGGCGGGGGACATATTCTGTTGCCGATGCCTGAAAATCGAGGGCGCCAATCCGGTCGGAGCCTGACTGGAGCAGGAAGGTCAACTCGCTGAGCTCCGGCACGCCGACGGCGTCGGGCGTCTTGCCGGTCAGCCTATTGATGATGACGCGGCGGCCCCAGGCATCGGGCGAGGCATCGCGAATACAGCTCGCCATCGGCAATCCGTTGATGGGCCTGATTACGCCCTCCCGAAGGGGAAGTTCGGGGTCATAGATAGGAATGGCGCTCTTTCGGCTCCGGTAGCTGGCGCCGTAGGCAAAGAGCAGGCGCTCGCGATCCTGTACGAGGCGCCCTGCCACAACCGGTTCCGTTGCCTGGGGGAGCCAAATCCAGACAAAGGCTTCCGTGGCGCTCGCCCTAGAAATCATCATCAACCTCCTTCACGGCGTGGCGGACGCTCTTGGGAAGCAGCGTCAGCTTTTCGTCGACGCGGGAACTGTGAACCTGCAACATGCGCTCGTCAGATTCGAACAGACGCAGGCCGACGAGTGAGGCGACCTCGAAGACGATACCGATCTCGGGGCCTGGCGCGCCTTTTTCGATACTGGACAGGGTTGTCCGACTGATGCCGGCTCGGTCGGCCAATTCCTGCGCCGTCAGGCCGCGCTCGGCCCGGCCGATGCGGATCAGCTTTCCAAGCATGGTGAGGGCTTGGCGCGTCACTCGCGAATAGCTTCTCTTGCGGGGCAAGGTTAGTTACCTTTGTTCATTCAAATGGACACAGCTCGCGCTTATGTACATAATTTTAGGCATTGTGCCGTGAGTAAGGGACCAAGTCAAATTTCCTTCAATAGATTGGTCTTGAGGCTCGTTCGTGGTCATAATTTCGGCAATCCGTAGCCGGGTTCCTCGGTAAAGGCTGATCGGCGTGAGCGCGGTCCGTCAGGCTTCGGACGACCCGGCGGAGGAGGCACGGGCGTGCGAACTGCTGCCGGTTGACGGCGGCGAACGCGAAATAGATCAGCAGAACAATGTGCAGAAAAAGCAGCGTCCCGATCAGCGCAGTGGGGAGGGCGGCCAATCCGAGCCCGGCGGAAAACCTGGGAGCTTGAGAGTACCACGCGGGCCGAGAACTCAGGAAACGCTCGAACAGCCCGTTGATCGTCTCGCGGACGCGTCGCGTCGCGCCTGATCTCGAGACGGCCCGGGGTGCCCAAGATGGAATGGCGATCGCAAGGTCCTGTCCGAGCAGCGGCATTGCAAGCAGTGCCGCCTTCCGGTCCGCAAGCCTTCTCGCCTCGGGTACGCCCGCCACGTGGGCGCCTGGCGGCGATGGTTGATCCTGACCCGGTTCGGGCGTGGCAACTGGTTTCCAAGCCCGGCATGTCGGCGACCGAGCCGGATCGATCGCTGGGATGAAGGGCAGGCGAAGGTAACGCGCCATGGCACCGCAATAGGCCGCTCGTCGACCTGGCCGCTGTGAAGCAGTTCGCTCTCGATGCTGGTTCCGTTGCGCCGCGCCCTGTCGGTCAGCGTCGAAAGCAGTGGCTTGGAGAAGCCGAGCGCCGACAGCGCGAGGAATTCCGGATCGCCGGCAGCGCTGCCGTCGTCGGCCGACGGGTTTCCGGACGGCGCCGAATTGTTCCGCGCATCATCTTGCACCGGCAGCGCTGCTGGCGGATATTCCCTCAAGCGCATGTCTCTGCTACACCGCCCGCAGGCGAGCGCCCCAACCTGTCCCGATCTGGATCATAGAGATGCATCCCATGATTGCATCCCCGAAAATCAAGGGGTTCTTCCGTCTTCTGCGGCTTTGCCTTCTGACCGGAGGAATTGCTGCCGCCGCGGTCCCGGCTCGGGCTGCCGAAGGCAGCAGCCCGCTGCCCCTGATGTTCGATGCCAAGGAGCGGCTCGCCCGCCCCGATCTTTCCACCGTGATCCGGGTCCGCATCCTGACGAGCGTCGATTTCCCGCCGTTCAACTTCGCCGACCAGACAGGCAGGCTTGCCGGCTTCAATGTCGACCTTGCCCGCGAAATCTGCGCCGAGCTGAAGATCGAGGCGAAGTGCCAGATCCAGGCGCTGCCCTTCGACGAACTGGAAAAGGCCCTGGAGGGTGGCGCCGGCGAAGCGGTCATGGCCGGCATGGCCGTGACGCCGGAGCGGCGCCAGCGGTTTGCCTTCTCGCGGCCTTATCTCGGCGTGCCGGCGCGTTTCGCCCGCAACCTGAAGGCCAGGATCGACGGCGATACGGCGGCAGCGCTTTCCGGCAAACCGGTCGGTGTCGTCAGGGGTACCGCCCATGAGCTGATGCTGAAGGCGTTTTTTCCGAAGATCGCCGCCGTACCGTTCGACAATTACGAGGCGGTGCTGGAAGCCCTGAAGACGGGCAAGGTGGATGCCGCCTTTTCCGATGGCCTGAGACTGCCCTTCTGGGTGGCGGGCGAAGGGTCGGCGAAATGCTGCGCCCTCTTCGACGGCCCCTATCTCTCGGAGAAATTCCTCGGTGAAGGCCTGTCGATCATGCTCGGCAAGGACGACCCACTCCTGGTCGCCGCCTTCGATCAGGCGCTCAGCGTCCTGTCGCGCAACGGCCGGCTGCAGGATATCTACCTGCGCTATTTTCCGAACGGGCTTTATTGATGGCCGGGTAGGAGCAGTTTCCTACTCCCTCGCTTATTGGCTGGCCCAGATGATGCGGGCTATCCATTCCACCTCGGAAAGGTCGAAGCTGCGGTTCGGATGTTCCGGATTGAGGGAGAGCAGCTCCACAGTCCGGGCGCTCTGACGAGCGAGCACTTTTGCCATCACCTCGCCCTCCTTGGTCTTGAGGACCACACGGTCGCCACGGCGCACCTGCGCGCCCGGCTCGACGATCAGCACGTCGCCGTCGCGATAAAGCGGCATCATCGATTCGCCCTGGACTTCCAGCGCATAGACGCCGGCCTTGCGGGACGGATCGACCGGAAACTCCACCACGTCCCAGCCCTGGCCGGCCGGAAACCCGCCATCGTCGAAAAAGCCGCCGGCGCCGGCCTGCGCAAAACCGAGCAGCGGGATGGAGCCGTTCTGCGGCGGGAAATTGCCTTCCGGGATCGAGGAGCGGCCGGGAACGGCGGGCAGGTAGCTCATGAACTGGTCGATCGTGGCGCCCGTCGCCTCGAGCACCTTGGCAATCGATTCCGTCGACGGCCAGCGCAACCGTCCGTCCGGCCCGAGCCGTTTCGACTTGTTGAACGAGGTGGGATCGAGACCGGCGCGTCGCGCCAGCCCGGAAGGCGTCAGCTGGTGGCGTTGGGCGAGAGTATCTATCGCGCTCCAGATCGTATCATGTGACAGCATCGTCGTCCGTACCCGTGACCGGTGCGCGAGACAAGGCCGGACAATCCAGCGCTCTGCGAACCTCTCGATCAGAACCCTACCGATCAGACTTTTGTCGACCGGTTCCTTGAACGCCTCGCTCCAGCGGGCTGCCGGCTCGCGCGCACCCCGAATTTTAACGGAACCTCAGCCTCGCGTAAAGGGACGAAAGGAATAAAATCCTGTTCCAGTCGCAACCGTGTCAGGCCACCAGCGCCATGTTGATCTTGCCGAGCTTGATCACCGCCTGGGTGCGGCTGTCGACATTGAGCTTGAGCAGGATTGCCGAGACATGCGCCTTGATGGTCGCCTCGGAGACGCCGAGTTCATAGGCGATCTGTTTGTTGAGCAGTCCCTCGCCGAGCATGGAGAGCACCCGGTTCTGCTGCGGCGTCAGCGTCTTCAGCCGTTCAATGATCTCGGTGAGGCCCGAATCTTCTTCCGGTCCGGCGAGGTAGTCTTTCGGCGCCCAGATGTCGCCTTCCAGCACCGTCTGGATGCCGGCACGGATATCGTCGAGCCCGGAGGATTTCGAGATGAAGCCGGAAGCGCCGAGTTCCAGCGCCCTGCGGATGGTGGCGCAATCGTCGCTGGCCGAAACGATGACGATCGGCAGGCCGGAAAATTCGGCGCGCAGCGACATCAGTCCCGAAAAGCCGCTGACGCCCGGCATGGCGAGATCGAGCAGCATCAGGTCGGCATCGGGATTGTCTTCGGCCGCACGCCGCGCCGCCTCGAAATCGCCGGCCTCGATGATCACGAGTTCTTCTCCAATGCCGCGCACGGAATGGCTGAGCGCGCCGCGAAACAGCGGATGGTCGTCTGCTATGATGATCGTGAGTGTCTGCATGTCCACGCCCCCTCCCAAGAGCATAGTCGTGCCAATGAATCTTAGAAAGTTGTAAACCTCTCGCAGACCCGAAACAAGTGCGGGAGATCACGTACGATTGGGTTGTGGTTTATCGGCTTCTCGTTCGTCCACGAACTCGCCGACGATCGCCATGAAGCGCCGCATGAACTTCTCCATGATCGACAGCGAGCGATCGACTTCCGCATCGCTCGGCAGCGCTTTCGGCAAGGCGTCCGGCGGAATGTTGCTCAGCCGCTCCTCGAGCGCGGTGACCCGTTTGGCCAGCCGGTCGAGCTCCTGTTCGTAGGCTGCCCTCTCGTCGGGCTGCATGCGGCAGGCGAGCGTGCCGTTCTCGTCGCGGCAGAGCGTCATCGCGCCGGTTTCGGTATCGAGCCGGACGATGCCGGTCTCGGTGCGTTGAAGCTGGAAACGGTTCGTCGGCGCTTGTTGCGCCGTGGCGGCCAGCGGCAAGAGCAGTACGCAAGTCACCAATGCGAGCGTTTTCATGTTGTGGTCCTCCTGCTGTAACGGTGGACAAGCGCCGGGCTTTGCGGCAAACGGTCGGAGAATAGCAGGTCCCCGAGAGTTGATGATGACGGATATAGTGTACAAGATCGTGCCGGAAACGCTCTGGCGCCAGGCAAAGCAAAAAGGTGTCTTCGAAGGCGCCGAAATCGACCTCAAGGACGGCTTTATCCATTTTTCCACCGGTACGCAGGCGAAGGAGACCGCAAGGCTGCACTTTGCCGGCGTCGCCGGCCTGATGCTGGTCGCGGTCAATGCGCCCAGTCTCGGCGAGGCGCTGAAATACGAAGCCTCACGCGGCGGTGATCTTTTCCCGCATCTTTACGGCACCCTGCCTGTTTCGGCCGTCCTTTGGGAAATGCCGCTGCTGATCGGCGTCGATGGCCTGCATGCCTTTCCGGAGAAAATGCCATGATCGGCCCCTTTGCCGGGTTTGCCTCGCGCAGCCTTTTCGTTTTCGATCCGGAAACTGCGCACGGGCTGTCGATCGCTGCCCTCAAAACCGGCCTCGTGCCCGCCTGCCGCCTGGCCCTCGATCCGCGGCTTGCCCAGACGGTCGCCGGCATTCGGTTTCCGAACCCGATCGGGCTTGCGGCCGGTTATGACAAGAATGCCGAGGTGCCGGATGCGATGCTGAAGCTCGGCTTCGGTTTTACCGAGATCGGCACGGTGACGCCGAAGGCCCAGACGGGTAACGACAAGCCGCGCATCTTCCGCCTGGTGGAGGACCGCGGCGTCATCAATCGGCTCGGCTTCAACAACGAGGGCCATGAGGCGGCGTTCACGCGCCTGACCGCACGGCGCAATGCGCCAGGCATCGTCGGCGTCAATATCGGCGCCAACAAGGATGCGGCCGACCGGGTTGCCGACTACGTCGCCGGCATCCGAAAATTTTATGCGCTCGCCACCTATTTCACCGTCAACATCTCCTCGCCCAATACGCCGGGCCTGCGCGATCTTCAGGCGCGCGACAGCCTGAAGGCGCTGCTCGACGCCATTCTGGCCACCCGCGCCGAAGAGGCGCTGCGCCATGGCCGGACCGTTCCGGTCTTCCTGAAGATCGCACCCGATCTGACGGAGGAGGGCCTGGACGATATCGCGGCCGAGGCGACCGCGCATCCGCTCGACGGGCTGATCGTCTCCAACACGACGCTCGCCCGAGATGGATTGAAGGACCAGGCCCAGGCGAAGGAAGCGGGCGGTCTTTCCGGCGCCCCGCTCTTCAAGCGCTCGACGGCAGTCCTTGCAAAAGTACGCAAGCGCGTCGGCCCGGACCTCGCCGTCATCGGCGTCGGCGGCGTCTCGAGTGCGGCGGATGCGCTGGAAAAGATCCGCGCCGGTGCCGACCTCGTGCAGCTCTATTCCTGCATGGTCTATGAAGGCCCCGGCCTGCCGGCGACGATCGTAAAGGGGCTTTCGGGCCTTGTCGACCGGGAGAAGGTCTCCTCGATCCGCGAGCTGCGGGATGCCCGCCTCGATCAATGGGCCGGGACAAAGCTCTGACGCGCCTTGCGCGGCACCATGGCCGCCAGGAAGAAGCCGCGCATCAACAGGAACAGGTTGAGCGACAGCCAGAGCCCGTGATTGCCCATCATCGGCACGAGCACGGCGAGGCTGACGCAATAGCCCGCAAATGAGACGAGCATCATGTTGCGCATCTCGCGCGACCAGGTGGCGCCGATGAACACGCCGTCCATCTGGAAGGCGAGCGCGCCGGTCAGCCCCGTCACCGCCGCCCAGCCGAGATAGACATAGGCTTCCTGCCGCACCGCTTCCGACGTGGTGAGAAGCTGGATGATCGGCTGGCCGAAGCCGATGAAGAAAAGTCCGACGACGCCGGCCATCACGAAGGACCAGAGGCCGGTCAGCTTCAGCGCCCGATCGAAGGACGGCCGGTACTGCGCGCCCACCGCCCGGCCGGCGAGCTGTTCGGCGGCACCCGCGAGCCCGTCGAGGAAGAAGGCCGAGAGCATGAAGATGTTCATCAGCACCGCGTTGGCCGCCAGCGTCACCGCCCCGAAGCTCGACCCGACGCGGGTCAGTACCGCAAACGCGCCGTTCAATATCAGCGAGCGGATCAGGATGTCGGCGTTGAGCTGGAAGAGCTGGCGCAGCTTGGTAGCGTCGAAAATGTCTGCGCGCGTTGGCCGGTCGGCGGCGGAAAATTGCCGGCTGACGATGACGAGGCCGATCACCACGGCGGTCACTTCCGCTGCCGCGGTCGCCCAGGCGACACCCGCCACACCCCAGCCGAGCACCAGGCCGAACAGGATGGCGAGCACGATATTGGTGCCGTTGAGGATGATCTGCAGCGTCAGCCCGAGCATGCCCTGGCCGCGCCCGAGCACGAAGCCGAGGATGGCGAAATTGGCGAAGGTTGCCGGGCTCGTCAGCACCCGGATGCCGAAATAGTGGCGCGTCACGTCGGCCACGGCCGGATCGCTGGTCATCAGGTCCGGCGCGTATCGAAGGATCAGTGGCGAGAACGCCAGCATGATTACCCCAAGGCCGAGCGCGCTCAAGAAGGCTCGCCAGAACACCGCCTGCTGTTCCCGGCGGTCGCCGCGGCCGAAGGCCTGCGCCACCAGCCCAGTGGTCGAGGTGCGGAAAAAGCTGAGGCTGCCATAGATGAGATCGAAGAGGATGGCGCCGATCGCCAGACCCGCGAGTGACTCTGCCTGGCCCAATTGCCCGACCACCGCGGTATCGGTGAGACCGAGCAGCGGCGTCGTCAGGAAGCCGAGCGTCATCGGGATGGCGATGCCAAGCACCAGCCGGTGCGTCACGTCGAACGGCCTGGCCACCCCGGTCTCCTGGTTACGCCCCCCGCTCTCCATGGGTCAGCCGGAAAGGACCATGGCCCAATAGGGTTGGGCGCCGGCAGAGGTTCGCGCCATGGCAACCCCGAGGCCGCGGTAGGAGCCGAGCATGTTTTCGAGATGTTTGGGCGAATCGATCCAGGCCTGCACGGCAGCTGCGACCGTATCCTGGCCGCTGGCGATGTTTTCGGCCGCCGGCAGCGCCACGTCGCTGCTCTTCATCCGGGCGCCAAAGCTGTCGCCGAAGCCGATCAGGTGCTTCATTTGGTTGGCTTTCGCCATGCGAACCGCCTGGCGGGCCGCCGCCTTGCGCGCCGGCATGTCGAGCGCGAGCGCGGACAGGCCGCGGCTCTGCCGCAACTTGTTGACCATCGGAAGGGCTGCCTGGGTCTCGTCCTCGGCGCCGGCAGTCGGGGTCAGGACTGATGTGGTGGAGCAGCCGGCAAGCACCAGCGCCAGGCCGGAAAAGACGAGGAGGTCCCGCCGGGAAGGTTTGATCAGTGAAGTCATGTCAGCGGCGGTAGCTCATCAGGCGCAGGATGACGAAGATCGGGATGACGATGATCGCGCCGAGCACGAGATAATTGCCGACCCGGCCGAGCGCCCGGAAACCGTTATACCAGAGGTCCAGGAACCAGTAGCGGATCGTGTCGACGATATTGTCCGGCGTGAAGCCGAAGAATGCCAGCACGAAACCCACCACCAGGCACACCACGATCAGCTTGATGATCGTGCGACCTGGCGTATCGCCCAGGAACTTGTTGACCCCGTCCGCCATCCTTGTCCTTCTCCGAATTTCCCATGAGAGATAATCGGCAGCCGTTGCCGCCGCAAGCGTTTCCCCTCAGATAGAACTTGAGTTTTTTTGTGGCTTCGGCAAAGAACCTCCACCTCGGAGGATCATCCATGCCGCCCAGCCCGTTTTCCAGTCAATTCTCCTCGGGCGATGCCACCGCCGATCGCCGCGCCGATTACGCCCGCATGCTGGCGGAGGGCGGAGATTTCGCGGCTGCGGCGGAGCTGATCGAACAGGCGCTCGAACTGGCACCCGGCTGGGCGGCCGGCTGGTTCCGGCTCGGCGAGTATCGCGGCAAGGCCGGTCTCGGCACGGCCGCGGATGCCTATCGCCAAGCGCTAGTACTGCGGCCGGACGATGTGTTTGGCGCCCGCCTGAAACTCGCGCTGATCGGCGCCGAGCAGACGCCGGACCGGCCGCCGAGCCGTTATGTCGAAGGCCTGTTCGACGACTATGCCGACCGGTTCGATACTGCTCTGGTGGAGAAGCTCGGCTACTCCGTGCCCGGCAAGCTGGCGACGCTGGTCGCGCCGCACGGACCTTTCCGCAATACGGTCGATCTCGGCTGCGGCACCGGCCTGTTCGGTGCCGAAATCCGAACCAGGACCGCGCGCCTCGAAGGGTTCGACCTGTCGACCAACATGCTGGCGAAGGCGCAGGCCAAGGGTCTTTACGACCATCTCGGCCAGTCGGACCTCAGCCTTGCATCGGACGATTCCGGCCTGTTCGGCGACCTGACGGTCCACCGTGCCGATCTGGTCTCGGCGGCCGACGTGCTGATGTATCTGGGCTCGCTCGAAACCGTCTTCCCGCTGGTCCTGGAACTGCTGGCGCCGGCCGGTGTCTTCGCGTTCTCGGCCGAGGATGCGGGCGAGGACGAGGGCCGGGGGGCTGGTTTCGTGCTGCGGGATTCTCTGCGTTACGCCCATTCGCAAGCTTATATCCGCGCGCTGCTTTCCCGCTTCGGCTTCGATCTGCTCTGCGTGGAAAACACCGTCATTCGCATGGATGCCGGAAAACCTGTGCACGGCGTTCTGTTTCTGTCGAAAAAGCGCGGCTGAACGCCCAGCCACGAACTCAAATGTGGAATCTTAAATGATGGGGCAGAAGTAACCCATAGGATTGCAGCCGCTCAAGCAGCATTCCCGATACCGAGTTTTTTCATAGGCCCCATACTGCATGCGGCCCTTCTCTCCCAAGGAAATTCTTGTTGGCCGCATGCATCTCACATTTATATGTGAAGAGGATGGAGGATTGCGGCATGTTGAAGAACACGACCATGAATCTGCCAGATGAACTGGTCGCCAGGGTAAGAGCGTACGCAGCACAAAACCGGACAACCATGACGGCCATTGTCCGTGAGCATTTTGAGGTAATCACCGAGCCGGAGAAGGAAATTTCCGACCAGGACCCACTGCTGGCCTATTCCAAGGGCTTGCTCTCTCGGCGCGAGGTCGTCCGCCGCCTTGGGCTAAGAGACTATGCGGACCTGCTGGTCGCGCTAGGGGATGCTGACCTTCCGATGCCGCTTCCCCCGGCACACGAGATCGAAAATCAAGCTGCCACCTTCGCCAAGCTCTGGAGAATGGAATGAAGAGGTGCACGATCGTCCCGCCAGATGCGGGTCCGATCAACAGCCCTGGATGGCTGATCGGCTTGATCTTCCGCTTGCACTGGACATGAGGATTGTCATCGTCGATGCCGTCTACGATGAACTAACAAGCGATATCTCCTGCCCCGAGGACTCCGAGGTCAAAGATTTTATCGACAACAACTCTCCACCCCAGCAATCCTGGTAGAAGACCTGAAGACGCCAGAAGGTTACTGACCTGCCGGATGGCATCGATGAAGCCGCCTCAATTGGCAGTTCGTGGAAGCCTTGATCTAAAGGGACGGGCTTCCACAGAGTCGATGTTCTCAGCATATATTCGCGGGATTCCACGTCCAGGTAAGTGGCTGGGCTGAACCCGCCGATTCCTGCTTTTTTCCGCGCCCGCCGATGTACACTTGAAGATCCTTGCCGACAGTTTTATTGCAGTGCAATATCACCGAAAACCTGAGGGGTTCAAATTGGCTGAGCAGCAGAGGCGCGGTCTCGGATTTTACAGCGCCGATCCGGCACAACACACGTTGCTGGAAGATGGGCAAGGCCTCTTCATCGGCGCCATGGTGTCGGCGCTCGGCTTCTATTTCCTGAACGAGGTCGGCCTTCTGACCGGCGGCACGGCGGGGGTCGCCTTCCTGCTGCATTATGCGTTCGGGATTTCGTTCGGCCTGCTGTTCTTCATCGTCAACCTGCCGTTCTATTACCTGTCGTTCAAGCGGCTCGGCCTTGCCTTCTCGCTGAAGACCTTCATCGCCATCGCGCTGGTCTCGGTGATCACCGAACTGGAGAGCCATTTCTTCCTGATCCAGTACCTGCACCCGTTCTGGGCAGCCCTGCTCGGCGGCCTGGTGCTCGGTTACGGCCTGCTCGGACTTTATCGCCACCGCGCGTCGCTCGGCGGGGTCGGCATCCTGGCGATCTATATCCAGGAGCGCTTCGGCATCCAGGCGGGCCTCATCCAGCTCGCCTTCGATCTCTGCGTCATGCTCTGCGCCTTTGCCGTCGTTTCGCCCATCACCGTCGCATGGTCGGTGCTGGGCGCCATCGTGCTCAATCTCGTGCTGGCCATCAATCACCGCTCCGACCGGTATATCGTCGCGCGGTGATTGAGGCGGGAGCTTTCGTCAGGCGGCCCCCGATCAGGCGGCCTTGCTGGCCGGCTTGTCGATCGGGTGCTGGTTGCGGAAGCCGACGGCCAGTCGGTTCCAGGTGTTGATGACGCCGAGAGCGACGGTGATCTTGACGATCTCTTCCTCCGTGAAATGCGCCTTCAGCGCGTCGAAGGCGGCATCCGGAATGCCGGTATCGGCGATGCGGGTCACGGCATCGACCCAGCCGAGCAGGGCGCGTTCCTTGTCGTCATAGACCGGCGATTCCCACCAGACGCACATCATGTTGATCCACTGTTCCGAAAGGCCGTCATGCCGTGATTCCTTCACATGCATGTCAACGCAATAGGCGCAGCCGTTGATCTGCGAGGCGCGCAGCTTGATGAGGTGGATGAAGCGGCGCTCCAGACCGGAAGCCTGCACGTAGTTTTCGAGCGCCGTGACGGCCTTGACGGCTTCCGGGGCGGCCTTGAGCATGTTGAGACGCTGATGCATGGGTCTTCTCCTTGGGGTTTTGGCCGCCTTCGGCGTGCCTATGGCCCTTAGCGGGCGGTTCTGCGTTCGTTGAGTTCCAAAAAGGCGCAGCCGCGCGCGGCGATGCCGCCGTCGTCGGTTGCGTTGAGGTCGGCCAGGATGTCGGCGATCGTCACCTTGGCGAGTTCGGCGCGATAGGCCTTTTCAGCCTTCAGCATCGCGGCGTTGATGCCGCAGGGTTTGGTGAAATACCGTCCCGGCAGCGGGTTCGGCCCGCGTTGGCGGATCTCGGCGCAGCGGAAGGCCGGCGCCGGTCCTTCGACGGCAAGCACGATATCGAGAAGCGTGATCTCCGCCGGCTTCTTCGCGAGCCGGTATCCGCCTTTCGGACCCGACACCGTTTCCACCAGCCTGGCGCCCGAAAGCGCCTGGAGATGTTTCAGCAGGTAGCTGGTCGAAACCCCGTGGAATTCCGCCAGCGCCGCGGCCGACAGGACCCCGCCTTCGGTGAGGCTGGACATCATGCTGATGCTGTGGATCGCCTGTTCGACACCGTCGCCGAGTTTCATCGCTCATCTCCATATCGTGGATAAAACTTATCCACGATATGGACGCGTAAGTCAAGCCTGATTCCAAAACCGGAGAAGGGGCGTGCATTATCTCCGGTGCCGCATTTGATGGATTAAAAAGCGGCGTCCATGAGTTCCCTGGGCGTCGGCATTACAGTTCTCTAGGAACGGTGGGTGGGCATATGCGAAGAAACGACGTTGGTCAGGATCTGGAGTCTCTCGCCTTTGACTTTCTCTACTTTTTCGCGCGTTTTGAATATGCGCTTAAGTCCAACAGCTACCTCAAGAGAACGGAGCCTGGTCCGCCCGCTGAGGCTGGATGGCGACAACTTCGAGAGCGATGGGAAGGAGAAAATAAAATATGTGAAGCGGCTGCGGCTTTGATCGCGGCGAACCCGAAAAAGCAGATCGTCGGCGACGATAGATCGCTGGCTTTTAGACCAGTGGCCTTTCCTGATGGCACATCTGAGCTTTGGCAGGTCATCGGCTTTTGCCAGACCGTACGGAACAACCCCTTTCACGATGGGAAAAGTAGCAACGACGGCTTTAAGTCTGGAGCGCCCGAAGATGTTGCTTTCCATTGTTCTCGTCGTTCTCGAGGAGCTGGCCAGGGCTTTCGATCTTGGTCCCGACTATACCGGCTACTACTAAAATGGTCGCAGTTGAGTGACCCGCTGCTGGCGCCAGGCAGCCGAGGGCTTGCGCTCGAAAGCGCAAGCTCCGTTTCGACGCGCAGGCCCTGAGCGAGTGGCTGTAATATTCGTCGAGGAAAAGGCTCTACTTGTCAAAGAAACTTGATGTGCGTGAAAATGTGCATATATTGTGCTTTGAAGTGAGCGGAGATTAGAAATGGCACAGGCTCAGGTAGCATCTCCTTACGCAGTCGTTTCGGGGTTTGTCGATAGCCTTCAGGAGCCGCGGACACCTTATATTTCGCCGTCGCGCCTGTCGAAGGCGCTCGGCGTCAAGGTGGCGAACCTCGCGGAGTTGACCGGCGTTCACCGCAACACCTTGCGTAATCCGTCCTCCGAGCGCCTGCAGGGCAGGATGCGGGAAGTGATCAAGGCAATCTCGGCGGCAGCCGAGCTAAGCGGCGATCTTCAAAAGGCAATCTATTGGTATCGAAACGAACCGATTGCCGACTATGGTTATCGCACAGCGGCAGAGCTTGTTGCCGATGGTGAGATCGAGGCTGTGCTAGCCTATATCCGAGATCTGGAGAATGGAGCGCGCGGGTGAAGATCACCGGCATTGGCCCGGACGCGGTCTTTCATCGCTACCTGACACCGAAATGGGCATTTCTTCCGACCAGCGGAGCCGGCGCTGCCATTGATGGTGGCCGCTTCAATCGCCCCGGCGTGGAGGCTCTCTATCTTTCCGTGGGACCCCAGACCGCGCTCGAGGAATATCGACAGGGCGCGAGCATCACACCGCCGGCTACGCTTGCCGCGTACAAGATCACGCTTGGCGAGGTCGCCGACCTGTCGGAAGGCTTCGATCCGCTTCATTGGGACGTCGCTTGGGCACAGTGGGACTGCGCATGGCGAAAGATCGCCCGCATTGATAAGAAGGTGCCTCCGTCTTGGAAGTTGGCCGATGAGGTAATCTCGGCCAGCTATCGCGGGCTTCTTTTTCCGTCCCTACGACATGCTGGCGGAACCAATCTTGTGATTTTTCCAGCGAACCTCGTTACAGGCGATGAAGTATGCGTTTACGATCCAGACAACCGATTGCCGCGTGACCAATCTTCTTGGCCGCACTAGCCACATCCCTCAAGTTGACTTGTCGCGGAGATCAGCTCCGGAATTCGTCAACGACGGACTGGCTGTCCTCCGATCTCGGTCGCCGATCCCGCCGTAGTTCATGGCATCGACGAGATCTTTGCTTAGCATGTTGTGTGTTTTGTGCCCATATCGGGCCTACGAAATGGATAAATTCAGCGGGATCAGCCGCTTTCCTCCGCCATCCGTTATAAGGCACGCGGCAAGAAAGACCCAGAAGCCCAGGATGAAGTTTTCGAGCGAAGCGAATTTGCAATAGGTGTCTCGCCCGTCATGCGCCTCGTATTCGATGGGCGTGGCGTATGACTGCATCTGGTTGCGATATTTCATACCCGCGTAGTTCATATGCTCTCGGGAGAGAATCGACGCTCCCCAGCCAGATTCGAGAATCCACATCGCAAGTGTAACGGCTTCAAATGCGGAAATTCCACATCGGATGTCCGGTATGGTTGGATCAGGGTGGAAAACTGGTTATC
The DNA here is from genome assembly GCF_002968565.1 of Neorhizobium sp. T25_27. NCBI lineage: Bacteria > Pseudomonadati > Pseudomonadota > Alphaproteobacteria > Hyphomicrobiales > Rhizobiaceae > Neorhizobium > Neorhizobium sp. T25_27. The sequence goes on along the minus strand of NZ_PVBJ01000010.1, from coordinate 33,861 downwards.
TAAAGGGATGCTTGTGCTCCCCTTTTAAATATCCCTATAGGTTGTTTAATATCGTAAATAACCAGAAGTGGAAGAGGATGCTTATTCGTTTTTGAGTTGAATTTTATCCTCTCACTTTCCATGTCGACGACGCGCTCTTAACTTAACGGCGTGGATATCGTCGAAACCCATTCCTCCGGCCGTGACGCCGCGCTTCTGCCCCGGCCGTTCCAGAAATGGTTCGCGGAGAAGGGCTGGCAGCCGCGCGCCCATCAGCTGGAATTGCTGTCGCGCTCCACATCCGGCGAAAACATGCTGCTGATTGCGCCCACCGGCGCCGGCAAGACGCTCGCCGGTTTCCTGCCGTCGCTGACCGATCTGACGCGGCGCGGCAAGATCCCGCCCGGCTCCGCCTTCACCGGCATCCACACGCTCTACATCTCGCCCTTGAAGGCGCTCGCGGTCGATATCGAGCGCAACCTGATGAAGCCCGTCTTCGAAATGGGCCTCGAGATCTCGATCGAGAACCGCACCGGCGACACGCCGCAGGCCAAACGCCAGCGCCAGAAGCTCAACCCGCCGGATATCCTGCTGACCACGCCGGAACAGGTGGCGCTGCTGCTGGCCAACAAGGAGGCCGAGCGTTTCTTCAAGGACCTGAAATACGTGGTCCTCGACGAACTGCATTCGCTGGTCACCTCCAAGCGCGGCCACCTTCTGTCGCTCGGCCTTGCCCGCATCCGCCGGCACGCGCCGCACATGCGCACGATCGGCCTATCGGCCACCGTCTCCGATCCCATGGACCTGCAGCGCTGGCTGGTGCCGCAGGGTGAAAACCCAGCCCCGCCCGCCGGCCTCGTGCATGTCACAGGTGGCGCGGCACCCGATATCACCATCATGCGCACCGAGGACCGCATCCCCTGGTCCGGGCATGTCTCGACCTACGCGATTCCCGAGGTCTACGAGGAGATCAAGCGCCACAAGACGACACTGATCTTCGTCAACACCCGCTTCCAGGCGGAATTGCTGTTCCAGACGCTGTGGACGATCAACGAGGACAACCTGCCGATCGCGCTGCATCACGGCTCGCTCGATGCCGGCCAGCGCCGCAAGGTCGAGGCCGCCATGGCCGCCAACAGATTGCGCGCTGTCGTCGCTACCTCCACCCTCGATCTCGGCATGGACTGGGGCGATGTCGATCTCGTCGTGCATGTCGGCGCGCCGAAGGGGGCCAGCCGCCTCGCCCAGCGCATCGGCCGCTCCAACCACCGCATGGACGAGCCGTCGAAGGCGATCCTGGTGCCGGCCAACCGCTTCGAGGTGATGGAGTGCCAGGCGGCGCTCGACGCCAATTATCTTGGCGCCCAGGATACGCCGCCGGTCGGCGAGGGCGCGCTCGATGTGCTCGCCCAGCACGTGCTCGGCATGGCCTGCGCCGAACCTTTCGATCCGGTCGAACTCTACGACGAGATCACCAGCGCCTCGCCCTATGCCAACCTCTCCTGGGAGATGTTCGAGCGCATCGTCGATTTCGTCGCGACCGGCGGTTATGCGCTGCGCTCCTACGAGCGTTACGCCAAGATCAGGAAAACCAAGGAAGGCCGCTGGCGGGTCTCCAATCCGGCGGTCGCCCAGCAATACCGCCTGAACCTCGGCACGATCGTTGAGGCGACCGAGCTCAATGTCCGGCTGGTGAAGCGCAATGCCCAAGGGCTGGCAAAGGGAACCGTCGGTCGGGGCGGGATGTCGCTCGGCAAGGTCGAGGAATATTTCCTCGAACAGCTGGTGCAGGGCGATACCTTCCTGTTCGCCGGCAAGGTGCTGCGCTTCGAAGGCATCCGCGAGAACGAATGCCTCGTCTCCAACGCCTTCTCGCTGGATCCGAAAATCCCCGCCTATGCCGGCGGAAAATTTCCGCTCTCCACCTATCTCGCCGACCAGGTGCGCGGCATGCTCGCCGATCCCGATCGCTGGGGCGTGTTGCCGGACCAGGTGCGCGACTGGCTGAACATCCAGCGCGAACGCTCGATGCTGCCTGCCCGGGATGAACTGCTGATCGAGACCTTTCCGCGCGGAAAACGGTTCTTCATGATCGCCTATTGTTTCGAGGGGCGGCTCGCCCACCAGACGCTCGGCATGCTGCTCACCCGCCGTCTGGAACGGACCGGCGCCCGGCCGCTCGGCTTCGTCGCCACCGACTATTCGCTGGCCGTCTGGGGCCTCAACGATATCGGCGCGATGATCCGCGCCGGTGCCTTGAGCCTCTCCGACCTTTTCGACGAGGACATGCTCGGCGACGACCTGGAAGCCTGGCTCGACGAATCGTATATGCTCAAGCGCACCTTCCGCAATTGCGCCGTGATTTCCGGCTTGATCGAGCGGCGCCATCCGGGCAAGGAAAAGACCGGAAGGCAGGTTACTGTCTCGACCGATCTCATCTACGACGTGCTGCGTAGCCACGAACCGGACCACGTGCTTTTGGAAGCGACGCGGCGGGATGCGGCATCCGGTCTTTTGGATCTTGCCCGATTAGGCGATATGCTGGCGCGAATCAGGGGGCACATCACCCACCGCGATCTCGACCGCGTTTCGCCGCTTGCCGTTCCGATCATGCTGGAAATCGGCAAGGAGCCAGTACCGGGCGAGGCGCACGACGCGGTGCTGCAGGAAGCCGCCGACGAACTGATCGCGGAGGCGCTTGGCTGATGCGGTACGCTGGACTGGAAGACGTTGAATTGATGCACCGCCTCGCCTTGGCGCGAACGATTTCAGGGGGACCTGCCGCAACCGGTGCGGAAGAGATCGTCGTGAACGGCGTCCTCGCCGTCTGCGATCCGCTCGGAGGTCTTTACCTGCCCGAAACCGGCGTTCTCGTCGTCTCCGACCTGCATCTGGAAAAGGGTGCTGCCTTTGCCCGCCGCGGCATGATGCTGCCGCCCTACGACACGATCGCCACGCTCAACATCCTGTCCGCCGTCATCGCCCGCTATGATCCGAAGACCGTCGTCTCGCTCGGCGACAATTTCCACGACCGCAAGGGATCGGAGCATCTTGCCGCCGACCTGCGTTCGCTGATCACGACCATGGCGTGCGGCCGCGAGTGGGTCTGGATCAACGGCAACCATGATCCGGACGGCACGGTCGACCTGCCCGGCACCTGCACCGACGAACTCTTTTATGGCGGCCTCGTCTTCCGCCACGAGCCGAGCCTGATTTCCGGCCCGGGGGGAAGCAAGGGCGAGATCGCCGGCCACTTGCATCCGTCGGCCACCGTCCGCCGTCGCGAAAAATCCGTCCGCCGCCCGTGTTTCGCCAGCGACGGCAGCCGCCTCCTCATGCCGGCCTTCGGCGTGCTTGCCGGCGGTCTCGATCTGCGCCATCGGGCCATGCACGGCCTGTTCGACCGCGAAGCCCTGGTCGCACATCTTCTCGGCCGCGACCGCATCTATTCGGTGCGCTACGCCAATCTGATCGGCTGACCGTCTGGTTTAAACCTGTCCAAGCGCCCTACCACATGCGCGGACGCGGATGCCATCCATCATCGACAGCCCTGACGACGCCGAACAGGCTGGACTGACAACGATTACGATCTCACCAGATCCAACAACCAGCGTTCCGCTCTAAGGAAACCTGTCCAGATGAAACGATACCCAATCCTCATGCTCGACCGCATTGAGGGTTATGCGGTGACCGCCGAGCCGGAGGGTCGGAGCGTTCAGTGCAGTTCGTAGAATGGACGGTTTGGTGCGAACGTGCCCGACATAACGGCAACTGTCGCCGTCGCGAAATTCGGTGACATTGTAGTCGACCAGCGCCAAGACGGTCGTGCCGGCGGCGAGTTCCCCTTTTAGGCCTTCAAATACGGTCATCATTCGCTGTCCCCCGGGCCAAGGGAGCATTGTGCGCCGCAATATCGAAGGTGTAAAGCACCGCATGACCGGCCGGTTTTGAACGAACATCCGCAGCCAGCGCCGGCGTAGACCAGATCTCACCGATAAACCAGCACCGGCGTCTTGGAATGCGCCAGCACCTTCATCGTCACGCTGCCGAGCATGAAGGCCTTGAAACCGGAGCGGCCGTGCGAGGCCATGGCGATGACGTCGCAATGGTAGGTGCCGGCGGTCTCGACGATGGTGCTCGCCGGATCGAGGCTGCCAAGCTTTACCGTTTCGCAGGCGACCAGCCGTTGTTTCGCCGCTTCCTTCGCGTCGGCGAGAATGCCGTCGGCCGCCTCGTTGTTCTGGCGGTCGTATTCCGCATAGGCGACTTCCATGCCCGTCGGGTTGAGCGTTAGGACCTGCAACGGTTCCATCACCACCAGAACAGTGGCTTCGGCGCCGATCTCACGTGCGAAGTCGAGCGCTTTTTCCAGCGCGCTGGTCGAAAGCGGAGAGCCGTCGGTCGGGATGAGAACATGTTTGAACATTTGTGCCTCCTTTTCATCTGGTGACATCATCGCAGGTGCCTCGGATCATTCGTTGATCCAGCGCAAGCCGCAGGCCCGGGCGTTACGACGTTATCACATGTCCGGACCAGGGATTGATGCCGTCCCGCAGCCAGCGAAGGCTATCCTGCCAGAAGCCTTCCCGGTGCCGGGAGTGGAACAGGCTGAAATGTCCGATGGCGGCCAGGCCGTAATCCTCCGGGTTCAGCAGCACCTGCGTCACCTGGGCATTGCGATAATAACAGAGCGTGCGCCGGATTGCCGCCACCGTACCGATGTCGTCGTCCGACATGGTCACCGCCAGGATCGGCGCCGTCACCGCTTCGAACCGCCGCAGCACATCGCCTCGTTCCGCTGCCGGATGGGTCGCCTCCATCCGTGCGCCGCGAAAACTCCATTCGTTCGCCACCCCCGCCGGCAGGTCCTCCAGCCATCCGAGACGCTTTCCGGGGAAATAGCCGAAGGCGGCAGTCAGGGCTGGCATCACCACATGCCATTTCAGAAACAGCCGCAGGCGGCGGCCGCTGGCATAGTCCGGCCAGTAGGCATATTGGGCGCCCATGGTCAGCATCCGGTCGATACGTTTGGCCATCGGCGAAAGCCCGGGCAGGTAGCCGCCGATACTGTGGCCGACCACATAAAGCGGTTGCCCCGGCCTTGCCGCTTCCATGAACCTCAGCGCTGCGTCGAAATCCTGCTCGCCCCATTCCCGCCAGCGATAGCCGCATCCCTTCAGGCTTTCGGGGCGCGAAAGGCCGATGCCGCGATAGTCGTAGGTCAGCACGTCGAAACCTTCGCCGGCCAGGAAGTCGGCGTAATAGTGGTAATAACGGGCAAGCACCCCGGTCGCCGGATTGACGACGACGCTGCCGATGGCCGGGGACCGTGCCTGCCAGAAGTGTCCGTGGAGAGTGATACCGTCCCGGCAGGCCATGCCGACAGGCTGCCCGGCGGGCCGCGACGAACGGGCGTCGCCGTCGTTTTCCCGATCCGCAGGCGCTTCGCATTCCGTATCGGCCATCGTCCTTCTCCCTGGAACGGTGACCATATATCGCGCTCCGTGAGGCGCAATTAGCCGAAGGGAGAAGGCGGCTCAGATCTGAAGATCCGGCCGCGCAGCGCAGCCCGCCCTTCGCCTGCGGCGTCAGGCCGCCTTGGCCACCGCGTAAGCCAGGATCACGGCGCCGTTGGCCGTTGTGCTGGAGCTCAGCAATTTGAGCTCGGTCTGCTGCTCCGCCTTCTTGAAGAGCGGATTGCCGGAGCCGAGAAGCACCGGCGCGATGCACAGCCGGTATTCGTCAACGAGGCCTTCTTTCATCAGCGAGGCCACCAGGTCGGCGCTGCCGAAGATGAAGATCGTCTTGCCGTCCTCGCCTTTCAGCCTGGTAAGTTCAGCGACCGGATCGCTGACGACCCGGGTATTGTTCCAGGGGGCATCCTTGATTGTCTTCGACACGGCGATCTTGGCGATATTGTTCATGTAGTTCTTGACCTTGCTGCCTTCCTCGGCGGTCGGCCAATAGGCTGCCATGCCCTCGTAGGTCTTGCGGCCGAATACCAGGAGGTCGCCTTCCTCGCCGAACTGTTCGGAAAGCTTTTCCAGTTCCGGCCCCCAGGCATAGTTGTGGAAGGCGAGATCCCACGGCTTTTCCCCCTCGAAATAACCGTCGAGGCTCATCAGGTTCCAGGCCACCAGCTTTCTCATGTCATCCTCCATCGCGTTTAAACCAGTTGCAAAATGCAAGTGGTTGAAAGTTAGCCAAACTGATTGTAGAATGCAAGCGGTATTGGAGAAAAAAATGAACGACACCTATCGGTCGGGTTGCCCGATCAATCTGACGCTGGAGGTTCTGGGAGACCGCTGGAGCCTGATCGTCATCCGCGACATCATGTTCGGCAATCGCCGTCACTTCCGTGAACTGCTGCAGAATTCCGAGGAAGGCATCGCGTCCAACATCCTTGCCGACCGGCTGAAGCGGCTGGTCGAGCGGGGCCTGCTTTCCCGCGAGGACGACCCGAGCCACAAGCAGAAGGGAATCTACAGCCTTACCGAAATGTCGATCCGCCTGGTGCCGATCTTTGCGGAAATGGGCGCCTGGGGCCGCCGTTTCATGCCGGTCTCCGAAGAACTCTCGATCCGCGCGCAACTGCTGGAGGAAGGCGGCCGGCCGCTCTGGGAGGATTTCATGGACGAACTGCGCGTCCTGCATCTGCATGCGCCGCGCGATCCGGCCAAACCTTCCGTGTTCGACCGCCTGCGCGCCGCCTATCTCGAAGTCGTCGCTCGAAACGCGGCGGCGGCCGATGCCGCGGAATGATCAGTCCTTGCGGAAGACGATGCTGGCGCCCCAGCCGGTGATGACGGCGATCAGCACGCAGAGGAAACCGTAGGCGAGCGGTCGGTCGTGGGCGGCGTCGGTAATCGCCTGTTCGATGCCGGTCTTGACGACCCGCAGCGGCATTTCCCGCTGGTTGATCAACTGGCCGCTCTTGAACAGGTAGGCGCGCACCATGTGCATCCCGTCGGGGATGTTGGCCGGCAGTTTCAGCGAGGCGCGGAACAGGCTCGACGAGACGAAGCGCACGCCGCTCGTGTCGCGCTGGTAAAGTCCGTTCGACAGCTTCAGGCGCCGATAGGCGTCGCGGAACTCGCCGATCATGCCGGAATCGGGGATGTAGCCGACCGGGTTCAGCGCCAGGTGGTCGATGCCGACCCCGATATTGTTGAGGCTCGGCGCCTCGTCGATGCTGTCGATCATCCGGGTGCTGGCGAGCGAGTAGCTTTCCGGCACCTGTTCGAAGGTCAGCCCCTCGGTATTCATCCAGATCCCGAAGACGCGCTCCTTCTTGCGCACCGTCGCATAGTCCTTCGGCCCTTCGAGCGTCACCACCACGTCGTATTGGCCAATCGCCAGGAACAGCTCGTCGGCATTGGTGAGCGCCCCGAAGATCGTCAGGTCGGCGCCGCGGAAATCCGAGGCGATGGCGATTTCGCTGGTCGAAGTGCCGATCTCCAACCCTTCCTTGACGCCCGATGCCTGGCCGAACGGCACCTGCGCCTCGACCGGGAAGGCGAGCGCCAGGAGCGGCAGGAGGAGGGCGGTGCGGAGAAAACGGCGCATCAGTAGGACATCCCCCCGACCGCGACCGAATAGACGTCGTTCGGCGTGACGATCAGCCCGACCGCCAGGCGAATGCCGACGGCAAGCACGAGCAGCGCCAGGAGCGCGCGCAGCTGTTCGCCGCGCAGCTTCTGCCCGACGCGCACGCCGTATTGGGCGCCAATCACGCCCGCCACCATCAGGATCGTCGCCAGCACGATATCGACGGAATAGTTGGTCGCCGCCTGCACCATGGTCGTGTAGGCGGTCACGAAGATGATCTGGAACAGCGAGGTGCCGACCACCACGTTTGTCGGGATGCGCAGGAGATAGATCATCGCCGGCACCATGATGAAGCCGCCGCCCACGCCCATGATCGAGGTCAGCACGCCGATGCCGAAGCCAAGCCCGACGATCGGAATGGCGGAAAGATAGATCTTCGATTTCTTGAACCGCATCTTGAGCGGCAGCCGGTGCACCCAGTTGTGCTGGCCGGGACGCTTGATCGGCAGTGGATTGTTGTTCTTCGCCCGGCGCATCGCCCGGACGCTTTCCTGCAGCATCAGCGCGCCGATCGAGCTCAGCAGCACGACATAGAGCAAGGAGATGAACAGGTCGAGCTGTCCGATCCGCCTCAGCCACGAGAAGACCCAGACACCCGCCGTCGCGCCCGCTAGACCGCCGACAAGCAGGACCGAGCCGAGTTTCATGTCGAGCGTGCCGCGCCTGAAATGGGTGATCGCGCCGGAAATCGAGGAGGCGACGACCTGGTTGGCGCCGGTCGCGACCGCCACGACAGGCGGGATGTTGTAGAAGATCAGCAGCGGCGTGATCAGGAAGCCGCCGCCGACGCCGAACATGCCGGAGAGAAAGCCCACGGCCGCGCCCATGCCCAGAATGATGAAGATGTTCACCGACAGCTCTGCGATCGGCAGGTAGACAGTCACGGCAGAACCTCGACACGGCAAAAAGCGACGCCCTCGCGGGTGTTCGCGATGTGGTTGTCCGCCCGGTGCGGCGAAGGAAACGTGATCTCACATGCCATGTGAACAGGGCATGAAGGGTGTCACCCGTCATGCGCCCGGGCGCCGCTGCAAGTCAATTCGCAAGTGCTGGATAATGCGGCAATTTTACCGTTTTTGTGTGGCGTGATTAATATCGCGCAACTCCCCGATCCCGGTCGGGTAAGTAGACTTACTTGTTCTTCGCAAGTAGTTCCTTGACCAGCGCGTCGGTGATCTTGCCGTTCGGTTCCTGGCCGACCGAGGTCTGGAAGGCCTTGATGGCGGTCACGGTCTTGGCGCCCATCTTGCCGTCGGCGGTGCCGGCGTCGAAACCGCTCTTGTTCAGGATCGCCTGGATATTGCGGATCGCCTTTTCCATGTCGACCGAAGCCGTGGTGAGCGGCTTGCCGGAGGCCCATTCGTCCGGGAGATTGATGGAGTTGGCCTTCGGATCGAGCGGCTTCACCTTCCACTGGTCGACCTTGGCGCGGGCGCTTTCGAGCTGTTCCTTGCGCATGGCGTTGGCCACTTCGTCGCGCTTCTGGGCGGCGTCCTTGTCGCCTCCCTTGGCCGCGACCGCGAACCACTTGTAGGATTCCTCGAGATCCTGCTTCACGCCGTTGCCGCGGGCAAGCAGGATGGCGAGGTTGAACTGGCTGTCGGCGACGCCGAAGTCAGCGGCCTTGGCGAACCAGGAGACGGCTGCGGCATAGTCCGGCTGGCCGGCGGCGCCCGAAGCCTGGAGCACGGCGAGATTGTGCATGGCGCTGGCATTGCCGGCATCGGCGGCCTGCTTGTAATAGGTCATCGCCTTGGTCAGGTCGCGGGAAACGCCCGTGCCTTTTTCGAAGAGGTTGGCGAGCCGGTATTGCGCCGGCGCCAGGCCGCGGTCGGCGGCGAGCTTGTACCAGTTGGCGGCCTCCGAGAGATCGCTCTTCACACCTTTTCCGTCGGTAAAACGAGCGCCGATCTCGAAAAGCGCGTTCGGGTCGCCGGCAGCGGCCGCGTCGGCAAGCGACTTCGGTTCGATGCCGACCGGAACCACGATCGCGGCCGGAGCCTCGGCCTTGGGCACAGCCGCGAAGCTGTTCTGGGCCGGAAGCGGGTTGCCGGCAGGCTCCATCACGGAGGGCTGGCCCGTTGCCGGGCGCGGATCGGTCAGATGGTTCGCCATCGCGGGGGCCGGCGCTTGTTCGACGGGTCGCGTCGGTGCGTCGGCGATATCCGCGTCGCTTTCGGCGCCGTCGGTCGCAGCCTGATCCTCGACGGCCGGGATCCCGTTGCTGCCGCTCATATTGGCCGGTGCGGCCGGCCGTGCGGGGGCCTCGATCGTCGGGGCCGGTGCCGCGGGAGCCTTCGTGCCGCTTGTCAGCGTCTTGGCGAGCGGCATCGCCATCAGCACCAGAAGCACGGCGCCGACGGCCATCAGGATCGGACGGCGATGCTGCGAAAGCATGGCGCCGAAACCCTTGTTGGCGGAGGCCTTGGCGGCCTTGCGCAAATCCTTGGAGGGCGAACCGCCCTGCGAAGGATCGGTTTCCTGGGCAGCGGCCTTGGCAGCGCGGCGGGCGGCCGCGATATAGTCGGCGCGTTCCGCGGCGCTCGTCCGGTCGGTATCGAATTCACCGGCGACCTGGCTGGCGCGAACCCGCTCGAGGATCTTCTTGACGTCGGGTGCGCCGGAGCCGGGCTCCAGAAGGTCGTTTTCGCGATCCGCCGGCAGCACGTCGGAGGGGTCGAGTGGCGGCGTCGGCTCGATCACGGTGCGGCCACCCTTCGGCGCCTCGCCCTTGCCGCCGGGCAGGAAGCGGCGGGAAAGCTCGGTCAGAAGGCTGGTCTTGGCGGGCTTTTCGCTGGCGGGATTGCCCTTGGCGGCGGTTTTGGTGTCGGCATAGTCGGCGCGAAGCACCGTTTCGTCGGAGGATGCTTCTTCCGGGGCTTTTGCACGGTGACCGAAGGTCGCTGCCGGCTGTTCGTCCGCCTCGGCCTCCGCCAGCTCGTAGCGCATCAGCTCTTCGGCTGCAGCGACGGAAAGCTGCGCGGCCGCCGGCATGGCCGGGGCAGGGCGGGTTTCGTAACGGGCCGGTTCTTCGTGATGGCGATCGCGCTCCGCATGAGCGGAGGCGACGAGCCGTTCTTCCATGCCGTCCAGGCGGTCGGCGATCTGCACCAGCGTGCCGTGCAGGGCTTCGAATGTCTGGTGGGTGCGGTCGTCCGAATGCCGGGTCAGGTCTTCGAGATGGCGAAGGTCGTCGGCAAGCGCCGAAAGTGCCGCCATGTCGGCGGCGGCGCCCGGCGTGCCCGCCATGCCGTTGCGCGAATAGGCTTCCACCACCGTCTCGGCCGCCTGGCGGGCGGCCTCGATGATGTATTCGTCATTGGTCGCCATATAGCTTTCGAGCGCCGTCATGCGGTTTTCGAATTCGGCGGGAAGGGTGCCGGCACCTTGCTGCGGCTGGCTGATCAGCACCGAAAGATGGGCGATCTGGTCTTCGAGACTGCGGAGCGCGCCGTCGTCGCCGCGCGGCGACGCCGTGGCCTCGTCAAGCCGGGCGGCAATGTCAGTCAGCCGGTCTTCGATCCGCCCGAAGGCGTTTTCGTCGATCGCCGGCTGGGCCGGCGGCTGATAGGCGATTTCCTCGATCCGGCGGGCAAGATAGTCGAGCCGTTCGGCGAGCACGTCACTGACGCTCCCCTGCTCAAGGCCGTCGATCTTGCGGGAAATATCGGCGAGGTAGGCTGAAAGGTCGGGGTCCTGGGAAGGTTTCTGGGCCTGTTCCAGGATCAGCGAAAGCTGTTCGAGCCGTTCCTCCAGGCGCATCGCGGCCTGCTCGTCGGTGAGTTCCTCGATGCGGCCGGTCAAGGCCTCGATGCGGGCGGACAGCGCTTCCGTCGGATCGAACTGGGCATGGGTCGCTTGGCTTATCGCATCGATCTGGTCGGCAAGCGCGCTGATCCGTCCGTCCAGCCGCTGCAGGAAGGATTGGTCGATCGAGGCCGAGGCCGAGGCGCGGCTGCCGGCGGCAATCGCGCGGCTGATCTCGTCCAGCCGCTCGTCCAATGTCGCGAACTGTTCGGCAATGACCGAATCGTTCGGCTGCATGCGCGAGCCGAGCTGTTCCATGGCGCTCGCCACCGTGATCAGCTTCTGTTCGAGCGCCCGGATCACCGGGCTGTCGCTCATTTCACCGAGCTGGCCCTTGATGTCGTCGATGCGGTAGGCGAGCGAGACGAGCTCTTCGCGCAGGGCCGTGGAGTCCAGCCCGTGCATGCGATCTTCGAGACCCTGCCAGCGGGTTTCCATCCGCCGCACGGAATCTTCGCGGGCGAGGCCGTCCATGACGGCGCGCAGTTCCTCGAATTCGTGGCGCAGGCCGGCGGCCTCCGGCGTCGCCTGGTAGCCGAGCTGGCTGATGCCTTCGGCAAGCCGGGCAAGGTCGCTGCGCAGGTCCTCGGTGAAATGCTGGTCCTCGGCGATGGATTTGATCGAGCGGATTTCGGAGCGCAGCGCCGTCATTTCGCGCGCGACGCTGTCGGAAATATCCTGCTTCAGCTCCTGGCGCAGGCCGATCAGCGCCTGGGCGATGTCCCGCATGCCATTGTCGACCTGCGGCGGCGGTGCCGGCATGCGCGGCTGTGCGGCCGGGCGACGGGGTTCTTCGCGGCGCGGCGCCGGCGCGATGGGGCGCTGTTCGGTGTAACGGGGCGCTTCCGCACGGACGGGGGCCTGGCGCGCCGGCGGGCGGTAGGCCTCAGGCGGGCGCAGCTCGGTTCGGCGCGGTTCGGCATGACGCGGTTCTTCGCGGCGCAGATCCGGTGCACGCTGGCGCTCGGGGCGGGCGGCACGGTCGCGGCTGGCCTCGAGCATGCGCTGGCGCTCGCGGATCTGGGCGAGCGGATCGCTTGCAAGCGGCGGTTCGCGATAGGCAGGAGCCGCGGTCGGCCGGCGCTCCTGGCGCGGCTCGGCAGGCTTCGGCGCGCGGCTGTCGCGTGCGGTACCAGACATCAACCCCTCGATACGCGCCTCGAGCCCTTCGATGGTGCGGTTCAACGCATCCAGGGAAGAGCGGTCGCCGGGACGGGAAGGGGTCGGTCGTGATCCGTTCATGTGCTCGCTCGTTTCGACGTTGTACCTGCTGGCTCTCGTACCGGCCTTGTTTCAGGGATAGGATGATCCCCAAAGGGTCGTATATTAGAAATGCCTTGCGCAGGACTGCCATTTCAGCGGACGCGGGACGTCTTGGTGATAAATGCACTGCGTCGCTTAAGAGCCCACTATTTCGCGAGACGTGGTAAACAAGTCGTTAACCCGGACGAAAATTTTAACCTTTTCGATGTCTTTGGCGGCTTTGCGATGATGACGTTGCGCCTGCCGCCTCTATCTTCCGGCTTTCCCATCCAGCCTCGCAACTGTTCGGTCCGTTAAGACTGTGCCCGGGACGGAGGTATGGCGGCGGTGTAGATCGCCGAAGTTCCCGTCGTCGCAATTGACGTTTACGCGAACGTCAATTATTTGTGGTAGGAGGAATACGGATCCTGCCGTGAGCCATGGGCCACGAGGCGGATCCGGAAGACGAGGATTTGGAGGAAGCTCGACCATGCCAGTGTACAAGGCCCCGGTGAACGACACGCTGTTCATTCTCAACGATGTGCTCGGCATCGAGCGCTACGGCAATCTGCCGGGCTTTGCCGATGCCACTCCGGACATGCTGGAAGCGATCATCGGAGAAGCCGCCAAGGTGGCCGAAGACGTCCTTTTTCCGCTGAACCTCTCCGGTGACCAGGAAGGCTGCACCCGCCATGACGATGGCACGGTCTCGGTGCCCAAGGGTTTCAAGCAGGCCTATGACCAGTATTGCCAGGCCGGCTGGATCGGCCTTGCCGTCCCGGAGGAATTCGGCGGCCAGGGCCTGCCCTACACGCTGCATGCCGCCGTCGGCGAATATATGTCGTCGGCCAACATGTCGCTGATGATGTATCCGGGCCTCACCCAGGGCGCGATTGCCGCGATCCTCGTGCATGGTTCCGAAGAACAGAAGAAGACCTACCTGCCGAACATGGTCGCCGGCACCTGGTCGGGCACGATGAACCTCACCGAGCCCCATTGCGGCACGGATCTCGGCCTTCTCCGGTCGAAGGCGGTGCCGCAGGCCGACGGGTCCTACAAGATTTCCGGCCAGAAGATCTTCATCTCCGCCGGCGAACACGGCATGACCGACAATATCGTCCATCTGGTGCTTGCCCGCATCGAAGGCGCGCCGGAGGGCACCAAGGGCATCTCACTCTTCATCGTCCCGAAGTTCATGGTCAATGCCGACGGGTCGCTGGGCAAGCGCAACGGCGCTACCTGTGGCGCGATCGAACACAAGATGGGCATCCACGGCAACTCCACCTGCGTCATGAACTATGACGAGGCGACCGGCTTCCTGATCGGGCCCGAGAACAAAGGCCTCGCCGCCATGTTCGTGATGATGAACGAGGCGCGCCTCGGCGTCGGCCTGCAGGGGCTGTCGATTGCGGAGACGGCCTATCAGAATGCCGTCGCCTATGCCCGCGAGCGCATCCAGGGCCGTTCGCTGTCGGGCGCCAAGGCGCCCGACAAAAAAGCCGACCCGATCATCGTTCATCCGGACATCCGCCGTACGCTGATGACCATCCGCGCCTTCAACGAGGCCGGCCGCGCCTTCCTGCTGTGGACCGCGCTGAAATCCGACATCGCCCACCGCTCGCCGGATGCGGCCGAGCGCCAGAATGCCGACGATCTCCTCGGCCTTGCGACCCCGATATTGAAGGGCGTGATGACCGACAAGGGTTTCGAGCATGCCGTCATGGCCCAGCAGGTCTTCGGCGGCCACGGCTATATCGAGGAACACGGCATGAGCCAGTATGTCCGCGATGCCCGCATCACCATGATCTACGAAGGCGCCAACGGCATCCAGGCGCTCGACCTCGTCGGCCGCAAGCTGGCGCTCAACGGCGGCCGCGCCGTGATGGCGATGTTCAAGGAGATCGGCGATTTCTGCGAGGAAAACCGCGCCGACGAGAACATGGCTCCTTTCACCAAGGGTCTCAAGAAGGGCTTGAACGACCTGCAGGCCTCCACCATGTGGTTCATGCAGAACGCCATGGCCAAGCCCGACAATGCCGGCGCCGGCTCGACCGACTACATGCACCTCTTCGGGATTGTGACGCTCGGCTACATGTGGGCCAAGATCGCCAAGGCAGCCCAGACCGGACTTGCCGCCGGCGACGCCCGCGCCGACTACCTGAAGAACAAGCTGGTGACGGCGAAGTTTTTCATGGAAAAGATCATGCCGGAAACCGCGATGCGGAAAGTCCGCATCGAAGCCGGCGCCGACAGCGTGATGGAACTGGCCGCCGACGCGTTTTGATTTTGCGCCGACGCGCTCCCTCCCCCTTGTGGGGAGGGCTGGGGAGGGGCTTTCCTCCCATGTCCGAGATTTGAGGCAATATAAATTGCCACCCAGGGAGATGACACCATGACCGAAGTCTTCATTTACGACCACGTCCGCACGCCGCGCGGCCGCGGCAAGAAGGATGGGGCGCTGCACGAAGTACCGTCCGTGCGGCTCGCTGCCAAGACGCTGGAAGCGATCCGCGACCGCAACGGCCTCGACACGTCTTATGTCGACGACATCATCATGGGCTGCGTCGATCCGGTCATGGATGCTGGCGCCGTCATCCCCAAGGCCGCCGCCTTCGAAGCCGGTTATTCCACCAGGGCGCCGGGCATGCAGATCTCCCGTTTCTGCGCCTCGGGCCTCGATGCGGTCAATTTCGCGGCCGGCAAGGTCGCGGCCGGGTCCGACGACATCGTCATTGCCGGCGGCGTCGAGTCGATGTCGCGCGTCGGCATGGGCATGTCCGGCGGCTCCTGGTACATGGACCCGTCGGTCAATTTCCCGGCTTTCTTCATGCCGCAGGGCGTCTCGGCCGACCTGATCGCCACCAAATACGGGTTTTCCCGCGACGACGTCGACGCCTATGCCGTCGAGAGCCAGAGGCGCGCGGCCAAGGCCTGGGACGCCGGCTACTTCAAGAACTCGGTCATTCCGGTCAAGGACCAGAACGGCCTGACCATTCTCGACCGCGACGAGCACATGCGCCCGACCACCGACATGCAATCGCTGGCCTCGCTCAACCCGTCGTTCCAGATGCCGGGCGAGATGGGCGGTTTCGAAGCGGTCGGCATCCAGGCCCATCCGGAAATCGAGCGGATCAATTATGTCCACCATGCCGGCAATTCGTCGGGCATCGTCGATGGTGCCGCGGCCGTGCTGATCGGCTCGAAGGCCGGCGGTGAAGCCATGAACCTGAAACCGCGCGCTCGCATCCGCCACTTCGCCAATATCGGCTCCGACCCGGCGCTGATGCTGACCGGTCCGGTCGACGTCACCGAAAAGCTGCTCGCGCGCTCGGGCATGAAGATCTCGGACATCGACCTCTTCGAGCTCAACGAAGCCTTCGCCGCCGTGGTTCTGCGCTACTGCCAAGCCTTCGAGATTCCCCACGACAGGATCAACGTCAACGGTGGCGCCATTGCCATGGGCCACCCGCTCGGCGCCACCGGCGCGATGATTTTGGGCACCGTCCTGGATGAGCTCGAACGCCGCGATCTCAACACCGCGCTGGTCACGCTCTGCATCGGCGCCGGCATGGGCACCGCGACGATTATCGAACGGGTCTGATCTGCCGGCAAAGCAAGAGGCACGCGGCATGTATGAGAGCCAGAAGAACGACGTCGAGAAACAGTTCGCCCAGCATAACCTGGCGAAGGACATGGCAAAGGCGCACGAAAAGGCCTCGCTCCCCGTTTCTGCGGGCCATGTCCGGTCGCTGAAGCTCGGTAATCTCGTTCTTCTCGTCGTTCTGCTCCTTCTCGTCGGCTGGCTTTGCCTCGCATTCGGCGTATTCTGAATTTCAGGGAAGAGGAAATCCCATCATGAGCACCTACAAGAACTTCACCGTCGAAACCGACGCGGACGGCATTGCTCTCGTTACCTGGGACATGCCGGACAAATCCATGAACGTCTTCACCATGGAGGTGATGGACGAGATCGACGCGATCGTCGACGCGACGGTCGCGGATGCGGCCGTCAAGGGCGTCGTGTTCACGTCCGGCAAGTCGTCCTTCTCCGGCGGCGCCGATCTGACCATGATCAAGTCGATGTTCTCGATGCTCGCCGAGGAACAGGCAAGGGACCCGGCCACCGCCGCCCAAAAACTGTTCGATGCCGCCGGCCGCATGTCGTGGCTGTGGCGCAAGGTCGAGACCAACGGCAAACCGTGGGTTTCGGCGATCAACGGCACCTGCATGGGCGGCGCGTTCGAGCTGTCGCTCGCCTGCCATGGCCGCGTCGCCGCCAATTCCAAGTCGGTGAAAATCGCGCTGCCGGAAGTCAAGGTCGGCATCTTCCCGGGCGCCGGCGGCACCCAGCGCGTGCCGCGGCTCGCCAACGCCCAGGATGCCCTGCAGATGATGACGACGGGTTCGTCGCTGACCGCCCAGCGTGCCAAGGCCATGGGCCTCGTGCACCAGGTCGTCGAGCCCGCCGAGCTGATCAACGCCGCCAAGCAGATGATCAAGGACGGCTTGAAACCCGTCGCCCCCTGGGACGAAAAGGGTTTCAAGGTCCCCGGCGGCGGCATCTGGACCCCGGCCGCGGCCCAGCTCTGGCCGGCCGCCCCCGCCATCCTGCGCCGCGAAAGCGCCGGCAATTACCCGGGTGCGCTCGCCATCCTGAAATGCGTCTATGAAGGCCTGCAGCTCCCCTTCGATACGGGCCTCAAGGTCGAGCAGCGGTATTTCACCGAGATCCTGCGCACCACCGAAGCGTTTTCGATGATCCGCTCGCTGTTCGTCTCCATGCAGGAACTCGGCAAGGGTGCTCGCCGCCCGGCCGGTATCCCGAAGACGGAATTCTCCAAGATCGGCGTCGTCGGCGCCGGCTTCATGGGCGCCTCGATCGCCTATGTGACGGCCGCCGCCGGCATTCCCGTCACCCTCATCGACCAGACACAAGAAGCCGCCGACAAGGGCAAGGCCCATTCCGAAAAGCTGGTGGCCGATCAGGTCGGCAAGGGCCGGATAACCAAGGAGGAGGGCGAAAAGCTGCTGTCGCTGATCACCCCGACGCCGGATTACCAGACGCTGTCGGATGCAAGCCTCGTCGTCGAGGCGGTGTTCGAGGATCGCGCTGTCAAGAAGGCGGTCATCGAGGCGGTCGAAGCGGTCATCCCGCAAACCACCATCTTTGCCTCCAACACCTCCACCCTGCCGATCACCGGCCTCGCCGAGAATTCGAAGCGCGCCGACCAGTTCATCGGCGTGCATTTCTTTTCGCCGGTCGAAAAGATGATGCTGACCGAGGTCATTCTCGGCGAAAAATCGGGAGACAAGGCGCTGGCCGTGGCGCTCGATTTCGTCGCCGCGATCAAGAAGACCCCGATCGTCGTCAACGATACCCGCGGCTTTTATGTCAACCGCTGCGTCTTCCGGTATATCAACGAAGCCTATGACATGCTGACCGAGGGCGTGCCGGCGGCGATGATCGAAAATGCCGCGAAAATGGCCGGCATGCCGGTCGGTCCGCTATCGCTCAACGACGAGGTCGCCGTCGATCTGTCCCAGAAGATCATGAAGGCCTCGATCGCCGATCTCGGCCCCAATGCGGTCAAGGCGGAGCACATGGCGCTGGTCGACCAGATGGTCGACGTGTTCGACCGTCGCGGCCGCAAGAATTCCAAGGGCTTTTACGAATACCCGGCCAAGCCCGCCAAGAAATTCCTCTGGCCCGAGCTAAAAACCCTCTACCCGCAGAAAAAGGCCTCGGAGGTCGATGTCGCCGTCCTCAAACAGCGCCTGCTGGTGACGATCGCGCTCGAAGCCGCCCGCACCGTCGAGGAAGGCATCGTCACCGATCCGCGCGAAGCCGATGTCGGCTCCATCCTCGGCTTCGGCTTCGCCCCCTATACCGGCGGCACGCTCTCCTACATCGACGGCATGGGCGTGAAGAACTTTGTCGCGCTCTGCGAAAAACTGGCCGCAAGCTGCGGCCCGCACTTCAAGCCGACGCCGCTCCTGAAGGACATGGCGGCGAAGGGCGAGACCTTTTACGGGCGGTTTGACCCCTATGCGAAGGTGGGGGAGGCGGCGTAAGGCTGCGAACAGGCGTTCCAAGGACAGGCTGGACCCGGCAGTGCTGGTCGTATCATCGAGCTGCGGCGTCTGAGGAACCAGGCACCCAATGCTCGTCGCCGTTGGCGGCTGCGTGGATGCATTAGGCGCACTCTTTGGCGAAGATCAACCCCGTGCGCCTTTTGTACCGATAGGAGGCAAAATTGCGCTCACGGCATATCTAGCGTGGTTCTCGCGGTAGAGGCTTCCGGCCGCCATGTCCTGTGCCACCGGGATCCCTCATTGCCGTGTCCCACGCCGGCTCGAGAGACTATCGCTTTGCTCCAGATGTCTCGATCTTCTCGGCAAGCCAGATCTTGATCAGCGACTGGTATGGGACATCACGCCTGCCAGCGGCGACCTTGATCTGTTCCAGAAGCGAGTTGGGCAGACGCAATGAGATTGACGTGGACGACGGCTTCAGGTTCGGCAATCGCACTTTGGCTGCCTTGCTCCAGTCGACATGATCGGCGGAATCATTGTGTTCCCAATAAGCCCGCTCTTCGGCTTCCGTACTGAAGTGCGGCACGGGATCAGGCCTCCTGCTCATAATAGCTCCGCTCCTTCCGGCTCATATCCCGGGCGGAGATCACCCGGATTCTCGTTTCGTTTGCCCGAAGCGTGAAGGTAATATGGAGCAACCTTCCGTCATCGGTGCGACCAAGCGCATGAATGCGCTGCTCTGAAAAACTATGCCTCAGATCGGGCACCATCAGCAGCGGTTCGTTAAAAAACACCTGCTCGGCTTCGCTCTGGCTTACGTCGTGTTTGTCGGCACTCTTGCGGGCATTTCCTTCGTCCCACTCGAATCCGGCAATCCGTTCCCAATCGATCATCGATGTATATTGCCATAATATACGCTGAGTTCAAGACAGGAGGAGAAATGAAGGAGGAAGATGCTTTTCCAAAACCGGATCCTGCGCCCCGTTGGTGCTTAACGGCGGTATCAAAATCCATGTGGCCAATAGCTATGTATATGACGATAAAGAAATAAATATAGCAGAAATCGAGCTGTGCGAGAAAGTGTGCGTGTGAGGCCAGCGTAGTCTTACCGTTTCTTGTCCCAGGTTTTGCGTGCCCGCATGAGAAATACCCCACCATTGCTTGCCGAGCCTTTGGAGACGTGGTGCGGATGATTTGTTCTCGTCAGCACAGCATGCCGGGCGGAGGATATCAGGCAGCTATCCCTTGCCTCACAACATATATGCATCCTCAATACTGACCTGCGCGTGAGCGAAGTCTGGCCGGATTGACGAGCGCCCGCTAAGTGCGGGAGAAGTGTCCCCAAGACCTCGAGCAACTGCGTGATCTAAGCTTCGCTACTGGTATCGTCCGATTCCTATGTCAGAGACTTAAGGTATCGCAGGTGATCTACTGTCTCGCCATCAACTATCAGCAGGCAGACGAGCTAACGCTTGCTCCGGCCAATTCTAAAGAACTTCGACCTGGTGTAAGCCACTGAGATACAGCCGTCCGGGATGAGGAATGCTAAGCGAGACTGAAATTGCTGAAATGAAAGGTCGAATCGATGAAGTGCTCTCAAACGAGATTCTGACAGATTGGCAGAGGCGCTTTCTAAGCGATATTCGAAATAAGATCAGTCGCTACGGGATTCGAACCAGGCTCAGTGACAAACAGCTTTCCATGTTGAAGCGCCTTACGCAGACGCCAACGGAACGGCCGAACCTTGGGATTGTTGCTGACAATCCGCGACCTGAGCCGTATCCACCGTCGCCGCGTGGCCCATCAAGAGTTCAGCGCCCACGCGGGCGAAATCCTCTGCACCGCAACCCCTTCCGCGTCAGCAATCCATTCCGTCCCCGTTATCTCTTGCGGCCCCCGCGTGCGTTCCGCTCAGTGCCCACTCTTGGACGTGGGCTCACGCTCGGTTCGTTGGTAATGGTGATGATCGTTGGTTTTCTCGGAATCTTTTTGGCCCCTGATGCGACCACCGAGGACATTACGCTCAAGAGTTCTTCCGTCGCGCCGCAGCCCGGAGCTTCGGCGAAGCGGGGTGGTGCAAATTTCTCCATTACTGACGGGGATACGATACGTCTGGATGACGGGACTCGGGTTCGTTTGGTAGGCTTCAACACGCCAGAGAAGTTCGAACCGCGATGCTCCCGTGAGGCCGCGCTTGGAAACAGGGCAACCGAGCGTCTCAGGGAATTGGTGGCGACGGCAACCTCAACCGATGTGAAGCTTGTTGCCTGTGCATGTGCGCCTGGGACCGAGGGCACCAAGAAGTGCAATCATGGTAGGAGTTGCGGGACGCTTAAGGTGAACGGCCGCGATGTTGGGCAGACCTTGATCTCTGAGGGCCTAGCCGTTCCTCTTGTCTGTGGCGCAAACGGATGTCCGCCGACACCACGTCCATGGTGCCGTTAAACCACGTTCCAAAAGCCAACTTCGCACGCCGTTCCCAGGTCACCTACGATTTGGGGAAGGTGGCACCCCGGCAAGCCTCCGGCGATTAAAGAAGTTGTCTATATGGGTCCGAAACGTCTTGCCGTCGAATAGGCCATAGGAAATCCAGCCTGAATTCGTAAAACGCCCATGCCAGATGCGCACAGAGCTGGCTCGGCCAAGATCGCGGGCGAGGCGGCTCTTGTGCTTTGTCGCGTGAATTTCTTGATGGGCCAACGTGGCGTAATAGCGTTCGGCATCCCTGAACGTCTCGACGAATGGCATCTGCACCCGGTCAACGCTTTCGGAATAGAACGCCCGGTTGCCGCCATGGCCAACCTCGATGCCGGTAGCAGCAAAGAAGGCCTCCGCATCCGCATGCGCTGCACCGGATCAAGGATCGCCAGCGCCGGTCGGGTGTACTGTTCCGGCAATCCCTCGATCTGCTCGACGTTAAAGACCGTGTATCCCTTTATGAAGGGAATATCGCGCTCGACCTCTTCCCCGCTCGCCTCGTCGGCCTCGCTGCGGTGAAGCGTGCTGGCATAGACGACAAGGCTGCCCTGTTCGCTCTTCCTGACATGCCCGCCAAGTTCCGCGCACTGCTTCTACGTCATCCAGATCGGCGCGGCATACCCTTTTGTGACCGCCTCCGACTAGAGCATGATCGTGTTGATGCCGCGATAGGCAACACCGTTTGCCCGCAAGGGCCTCGTGATCCGGCCTGCCGTATGTTCTGCGTTCCATGGCTGCATCCACGGCCTGACGCCTTTTTCCAGTTCGGCGACGATGTGGTTGGTGATCTTCTCGTAAATGTCCTGTTTCATGGGAAAGCCTCGCCTGCGAAGCAGGCAGGTCAAGCCTTTTGCCAATCTTACCGGATACCGGTGCCCTTAAGGTCCAGAACGAAGGTGGTCGGGTTGTCTTCGGCTGGGCGATCTGAGAGTGGCCGGGCGTGTATCTCGGAGCTGAGCATCATGCCGTTCATGAAGATGCCGCAGGAAATTGACTGGATGTTACGCCCACCCAGTTTCCCGACATCACTCATCGCCTTTTTTTGAAGATCCCACTGCATTCTATGATTTCGAAAACGAAGGAGTGCGCCACGATAATCATCCTCTTGCACTCGCCCATGCCCCGTTAATCCAGGCTCTTTTTGACAATGCGAAGAGGCACAATGGCCTGATGAACACGCTGCGTGGCGTTGGGCAGATCCAGGTGACACCGGAGCTCAGCAGGCGGATAGAACTTCTGCAAGCGGAAAATGCCCGCATCAGCTACCAGCTGGCGATAAGGTATACGAAGAGAAATGACCGTTGTTTTTGCGGAAGTGGCAAGAAATTCAAGCATTGCCACGGCGGGATCGCGGGGAGGTAGTCGGTGGATTGATAGACGATGGATACGGGACTGCAGGGGGGCGAAATCTCTTCCCTCAGGCGGCTTTCACGACGCCCGTATAAGATACCATCTCACCGTCTTCGATACGGATTGCGGCTCGCAAACCTCGCCGCCCTGCAACGGAAAATACCAGGCGATCGTCCGTCTGCTCGATTAACTTGAGAATATGCCCCTCGGCGTCCTGAAGATTCGTGCTTTCAAAACCGGCGTCGGTGAAACCGTGCGCCGCGAGGAATGCCACGTTTCGGCGTTCGATTCCGATGCGGTGCGCCTTGGCCCGGCGGCTCTGGAGGCCCCAGAGGATGCCGACCAGAGAAAGGACACTCACTGCAAGGAATCCCCAGCCAACCGCCGCATTTGATGCCGAATGCTTATCTTCGAAGATCAGGGCCGCGGTCATGACTAAGCCTCCACCGACGACAATCATCACCAAGGAGCCGATCAGGTTCACGAAGAAGAAATAAAGGGCGCTACGGCCGATACCCATGAAGAGGTTGCGCCAACCGAATACAAGCAGGCCCGCCCCTATGGCGACGAACAACAACGGATTCTTCTTCGCTGATCTGTACACATCACGCCCGAAGCTGGCACCGAATCCTGTTGTCGCTGCCCGTGCGATATCTGCAATCATGTCATTCGCCCCCTATCACCACAATGGAAAATAGGCGGTGTAAGTTGCGATTTGGTTCATGATTCATGGGCATTTCTGGCCTGAACCGGTTTCAGCCTATGGGTCGCCGTCCGACGCCGGTTTTTAGGGGGTCGAGGCGCAGGTGCCTGCGGAGATCTGGCTCGCAAAACCTTAAACTCTATTTGGAGTGCCAGACGGCACCGTGCGTTCCGCAGACGCCGTTCGGCGTTAAAACAGTGCTGAAAGGTCGCGCCGACCATCCACCACCCGCACGATTTCGACCATATGGATATTGCCCTCGTCAGTGTCCGGCAGGGTCTCATAGAGGATGACATAAGGCGCTTCGACCAGCATCCGGGCGGTACGGAAGATTTCCGGATGGCGCTCGCCCAAGCGAGGATGCTCGATCAGCATTTCCGCCTTGTAGCGGAAATTGGCGAAATACCGCTCCGCGCTGCGGGGCTGGTCTTTGCCGATATCGACGTAGATTTTCTTGACGTCGGCACGGGCCTTCGGTGTCCAAACAAGTCTAGCGGGCATCGGTCGCGGCAGACAGTTCCTCGCGCGCTTCATCCAGCGCAGCGTCAAAATCCACGTCGATAGCGGGACCGCTGGCCTTGCCCTCGTTCCACATGGCTCGCAGTTTGGCGATATCCTCACGCTTCTGCATCCATTTGGCCGACCAGTCGCGCATGGCTTCGCGGACGACTTCGCTTCCGCTGGCATAAGCGCCGCTTTTGACGGCATCGCGTAACAGCTCGGCGTGCTGCGGTGTCATCGAGACGCTGACTTTTTCAACATTGGCCATGGTTGACCTCCATCCGCTTATGGTAGTAATTATTACCACCAACTGACAGCGCCGGCAACAATTATGGAAGGCTGGCTTAGGTTGACCGTTCTTCACTATCGCCACCTACTGCTGCATGCTCGGTAGTGAAGTCCTTTCAGTCCAGACCGTGTGCAGGCGGGACGCTTGCCAGAGGTAGCCGTCGGAACGCTAGTCTTCAGCATGGATCCAACAATTATTTGGGCGGAAGAATGGTTGGCGGCTCACGCCTATCGCGTGTTGAGCCTACCGAAGTTGATCCGTGCTGTACCGGGGCAAAAATCCATCGCTTCGAAACGGATCGGGGAAACATTTACCTAAAATGGAGCGCACCGCCTACGCGCGCGAGGCGGTGCTGATGATCCATCTGGCCGCGCCGTTTCCAGCCGATATTCTTCCTGTCTTGGCGTTAAACCAGAGCATGGGCACACTTCTTATGCCCGATAGTGGTGAGCCTTTGCGTGGCAAGCTAAAGGAATCGTATGATCTACAAATTATAGGCACCCTCCTCAATCGATATGCCTCTATCCAGCGCACCTTTTCGTCGCAATTGGACCCGCTTTTCATGCTGGGCCTGGATGACTGGCGGATGGCCGTGTTTCCCGATCTTTATGACAATCTGGTTCATGACGACATCCTGCTAAAGCGGGAAGGACTGGGCACTGCCGAAATCGAGAAATTGCAGGGGAACGGAGAAAGGGTCCGTCGTCTATGTGCACTCCTTGCCGCCTCCCGGCGCGCTTCCCCAACGCCGTTTTTCCTTCTATCTTCCCCGCATTCGCAAATCTCAGGTTGCAGGAGGGGTCATGTTTGGAGAGGTAAAATATCGTCTGGGTGGCTTGCTGGCCCTGGTTGTCGGCGCGGCCGTGGGGTGGTCGGCCATATGGCAGCCGCTTCAGCAGGCGAATTTGGACGCCGACACCGTCACATGGATGCCGCGCGTCGTTGTTCTGCTGGCGGTGTGCGCGGTTTTCGGCCTCTATTTGCTCTTCACCGGCAACCGCTATCCCTATCGCGATGTCGAGCGCAGCACGTTGACGACGGCGGGGTGGATCTTGTTTGCGATCATCGCCGTGGCTGCGGTCACCGGTTTCTTCTGGATGGACATGACGTTGAGGTCGCTCGGCTACCACTGATCGCGCCAGGCGCCGGGGCTTGTCATCCGACCGCCACCCCGCCAATCTTCCAACCCAACGAGCAATGGCTGCCATCTGGATCGGCAGTTCGCCAACCGGGAGCCGCCCATGGACCTTGCCACCGAAGCCGTCGCCTTCACCGATCCCGCGGATTGGGCCTCCTGGCTTTCCGCTCACCATGCCACCTCGTCCGGCGTCTGGCTGAAGATCGGCAAGAAGAATCCGAAGCGGACCCTGATCACCATCGACGAGGCGCTGGACGAGGCGCTCTGCCATGGCTGGATCGACAGCCAGCGCAAAGGCTTCGACGCGACCTCCTATCTGCAGCGGTATTCGCCGCGTCGTGCCAAAAGCCCGTGGTCGAAGCTCAATGTCGATCGGGTGGCAGCGCTGACGCAGGCCGGGCGGATGCAGCCGGCGGGGCTGGCGGAGGTCGAGGCGGCCAAAGCCGACGGACGCTGGGCGGCCGCTTATGCGCCGCAGCGCGAGGCCGGCCTGCCGGACGACCTGCTGGCGGCGCTCGCTGAAAATGCCACCGCCGCCGCAACCTTCGAAAAGCTCGACAAGACCGGCCAGTATGCGGTGGTGCTTCCGCTCCTCAAGGCTAGGACCCCGGAAATCCGCGGCGCGCGGCTCGAAAAGGCGGTCGCGAAACTAGAAAAACCCAAATAGGCGGCCCAAGGCGGCGATTCAAAAAAGAATCTATACCTTGTCCAGGAAATGAGGCCTCCCGATCCGCTTTGGGGCTGATAGCGGAAAGTTCCGCTACGAGCATACGCGGCGTTCATCCAGTGCCTCAAAAGGCTTGGCTACATCAAGAAGATCGCAGCGGTTCGGCGAAAAGCGTGGAAGTCCATTAGCACCGACCGTTCGCATCAGAATTTATCACAGTTGTATATCTTAGGGATATCTCTGGCGATAAATCCAAGGTGACTGCGACGCCATAGATTGATCTTATCGAGACAATGAGAAAAGGGAGCGGGGTGTCCGTATCGCTAATCATGGAGTAGCAAGCGTCGCGCCGTGGTTGTGAGTCGTGGGTAATACGTCACACGCCATCCCGAAATCTCGCGAGTGCAATATTCCCATAGATTGCAGATGTGAATCCGCCTACATCTGCAGGCGCAAACCGTCGGCAACGGCTGCGGGGAAGGGTGCCTTGCACAGGCAAAGAAAACGCTCAGGGGATTGTTTCGCGGCATGGATGGCGTCGTTTCGCAGCAGCTCGACTCCGGCCTCCGTGCGCTGTGCGGCATTGCGGCTTTCTACCGGATCGCAGCCGACCCTCAGCAACTGCAACATGATCTCGCCCTGAAGGGTCGGCCCTCGCAGGCGCTTGATCTGCAGCGTGCCGCCAGGCTGATTGGCCTTAAAGCCCGCCCGGTCGAGAAGGTCAGCGAACGTCGGCTGCGGACAATTCCGGTGCCGGCAATCGTGCGGGTGAAAGGCGGTGCTTTCCAGGTGCTTGGCGGCCTCAATCCCTCCGGAAAGTACCGGCTGATTGATCCCGTCACGCGGGTCGATCGGGAAATCGAGCCAGAGGACATCGCATCGGAGATCGGAGGGAGTGTCCTTCTCGTCGGGCGGCGGCTCGGCGGCGAGGGCTCGGATCCGCGGGAATTCGGGTTCAAGTGGTTTGTGCCATCCATCTGGCGATATCGAAAGCCGCTGGCGCATGTTCTGCTCGCCTCGCTTTTCGTGCAGATATTCGCACTGGTGACCCCGCTATTTTTCCAGGTCGTCGTCGACAAGGTCCTGACGCACAAAGGCTACTCGACATTGTTCGTGCTGGTGGCCGGCATCGCCATCATCGGCCTCTTCGATGTCGTGCTTCAATATCTGCGGACTTACGCGCTGGCCCATACGACCAACAGGATCGACGTCGAACTCGGTCAGCGGCTGTTCCACCATCTATTGCGGCTGCCGCTTGGCTATTTCGAGACCCGGTCCGCCGGCCAGACGGTGGCACGTGTCCGCGAGCTCGAGACCATCCGCGCTTTCCTGACCGGGCAGGGGCTGTTTTCGGCGATCGACCTTCTGTTCACCTTCGTCTTCATCGCGGTGCTCTTCGCCTATTCCTGGAAGCTGACGCTGATCGTGGTTGCCGCGATCCCGATCTATATGCTGATCGGCATGGTCGTGCGTCCGCCGCTGCGGGAGTTGGTCAAGGAGAAGTTCAATCGCGGTGCCGCTAGCCAGCAGTTCCTCGTCGAAGCGATCGTCGGCGTCCACACCGTCAAGGCTTCAGCCGTCGAGCCGATCATGCAGGCGCAATGGGAAGAAAAGCTTGCGGCCTATGTACGGACGGCTTTCGATACCACGCTGCTCAGTGCCGGCGGCCAGAACGCCATCCAGTACGTGAGCAAGCTTTCGACGGCGGCCCTGCTGCTTTTCGGGGCCAAGGCGGTCATCGACGGTGAACTTTCGGTCGGCTCGCTCGTCGCCTTCAATATGATCGCCGGTCAGGTGACCCAGCCGGTTTTGAGGTTGTCGCAGCTCTGGCAGGATTTTCAGCAGGTGCAGATCTCCATCGACCGCCTTGGCGACATCCTGAACACGCCGATCGAACGGCACCCCGGCGCCCGCATGGCGCTTCCGCCACCCAAGGGTATGATCCAGTTTCGCAATGTCACATTCCGCTACCGGCCCGGTTTGCCCGAGGTTTTAAAGAACATCTCTCTCGACATTCATCCCGGCGAGGTCATCGGCATCGTCGGCGCCTCCGGTTCCGGCAAATCGACCCTCACCAAGCTCGTCCAGCGCCTCTATATCCCGGAAGAGGGACAGGTGCTGCTCGACGGCGCCGACCTCTCGCAGCTCGACCCGGCCTGGCTGCGCAGCCACATCGGTGTCGTGCTGCAGGAGAACCTTCTCTTCAATCGGACGATCCACGACAATATCGCCTTCTCAAATCCTGCGATGCACCGCGCCCAGGTGATCGCCGTTGCCAAGCTCGCCGGCGCAGACGAATTCATCACCCGGCTGCCCCAGGGTTATGACACGATGATCGAGGAGCGGGGCGCCAACCTTTCCGGCGGCCAAAGGCAACGCATCGCGATTGCCCGAGCTCTTGCGACGAACCCGCCGATCCTGATCTTCGACGAGGCGACCAGCGCGCTTGACTATGAGAGCGAGCGGGTCGTCCAGACGAACATGCACCAGATCGCTCGGGGCAGGACGGTGATCATCATCGCACACCGGCTCGCCGCCATCAGGCCGTGCAGCAGGATCATCGGCATTGCGGATGGGCGGATTGCCGAAATGGGCAGTCATGAGGAACTGCTCAAGCGTCCGGACGGGCTTTATGCGCGGCTTTGGGCCCTGCAGAACGACAGGGGCGGGGCATGAGGAAAGCGCCCGCCACGACCGCCCGATATGCCGACCTTCCGATGAGGCCCGCAGAGCGGTCCGATCACGAGTTCCTGGCGCCCGCTCTGGAAGTCCTGGAGACGCCACCCTCGCCGGTGCGCATGGCGCTGATCCTGATCATTTGCGCCTTCACCGCAACGGCTTTGGTCTGGTCCTATGTCGGCCGCATCGACATTATCGCTGCCGCCCACGGCAAACTCCAGCCGACCGGGCGCGTCAAGGTCGTCCAGCCGCTGCTGACCGGCAAGGTGAAGGAGCTTC
Organism: Neorhizobium sp. T25_27; assembly: GCF_002968565.1. Taxonomy (NCBI): domain Bacteria; kingdom Pseudomonadati; phylum Pseudomonadota; class Alphaproteobacteria; order Hyphomicrobiales; family Rhizobiaceae; genus Neorhizobium; species Neorhizobium sp. T25_27. The sequence continues at coordinate 5,108 of NZ_PVBJ01000010.1, read as the reverse complement.
CGCCGCCAAACGGTACCCATGTCGAAAAGGGCGATATCCTCCTTGGGCTCGATCCGACCGATGCCATTGCCGATGAGACGGATGCGGCAAAGGGCCTGGCGTCCATGCGTGCCGAGGTCCGGCGCCGCAAAGCGATCGTGGATCATGTCCATTCGCGCGTGCCGAACGCGCCGTTGCCGATGATCGACTGGGACGCGGATGTGCCCGATGAGCTGCGCCGGAGGGAAGACGGCATTCTCCGGGGAGATCTTGAACAACACCAGGCCGCAGTCGCCTCGCTTGCGGCTCAGAAGCACCAGAAGGAAGTGGAACGCGATCGTCTGAATGTGACGCTTGCGGCTCAGAATTCCCTGGTCGAAACGCTGAACGAGCGCGTGACGATGCGTAGCGCACTCGCGTCAAAGGATGCCGGGACGATGGCAAGCGTCATCGACGCGACGGAAACGCTGAAGGAGCAGGCGACGCAGCTTGCAATGCAGGAGGGCCGGCTTGCCGACGCCGTGGCAAGCATCGAGGTCTTTGCGCGGGAGAAGGACAGGGTAACGCGGGCGTTTCTAAGCGACCACCTCGCGCGACTCGGCGATGCGGAGCGTCGGGTCGAGGAGCTTGAGCAGCGCCTGACGAAGGCAAGAAATTCGCGGGAGCAGATGACGCTGCGCAGCCCGATTGCCGGCACGGTACAGGCATCGTCGATCACCAGTGTCGGGCAAGTGGTGAGCGTCGGTCAGGACGTCATGCGCGTCGTGCCCGAGGGCAGCGCACTGGAACTCGAGGTCTACGTCTTGAACAAGGATATCGGCTTTATCAAGCTTGGCCAGGAGGCCGTCGTCAAGCTCGAAGCCTTTCCCTTTACCCGCTATGGCACCATCCCGGCCCGTGTCACGAAAATTGCGGCGGATGCCATTCCGGAACCCGACGCCGCGCGCCGTGAAGGCGATGCCGCAGCAAGGCTTGCGGGGAGCGTCTTCGGCGGCGCCGAAAGAATGCAGAACCTGGTGTTTCCGGTGACGTTGAGCCTGGATGCCGACCGGGTTTCGGCGGACGGACGCGAGTTCAAGCTCAGTTCGGGCATGTCGGCGACCGCGGAGGTTCGCACGGGAGAGCGCCGGATACTCGAGTATGTGTTTTCGCCGCTGGTTGAGGTCGCGGAGGAAGCGATGCATGAACGATGAACCGCTTGCGGCTATACCGGCAACTCGCGCTACCGGCCCCGAGCACCATTCTCCTCAGGTCGCGATCGAACAGGGAAAAGCGGTGGACGCAACGGCGTGTCGTGGAATGTACTGAGACTTAAGTGCCGCCCTTTGGAAAAGGACATGTAATGGACCTTTCGCTCCCTTGGCCGTTTGGACCCGCATCAATCGCGATGCTCTGTGCCGCGGCATTTTTCTATACTTTATCTCTGTTCAGATCGATGCCGACGGGAGTGGTGCTGCTATCTGCAACTATAATTTGCTCATTTTGCGTATCAATAGCGCTCCTTGTGTTTGGATCCGAGCCTAATATTCGTGAATTCTCGGTTGCCTCTCTTTCGGCTTTTCTTCTTTTGGTGTTAATGGTAAATATGTCAGGAATCTACTCGAAATTAAGGTCAGCACCAGTTGAAGAATTGACTTCAACAATAGTAACTAGACTACTTCTAATTTTTATTCCACCGTTGTTTGTTTGTTTCGCGATTTACAAGTACAGGCAAAGGGATTGCGTTGATAAAAACTGCAGAGTCGCAAGCTATGTACTTGGTGATAAGAACTATGATATTATATATTACTTTTGGGCCTTCGGGCTTTCGTCAGTGTTAATTTGGATATGTTCGATGCAGATTCTGGAGCTTATTGCACGAATCCGTAACCTCACTCGAATCGGGAACTAGGATATGTAGTCCACTGGTTCCCCAATAAATGCTTCGGCCGCTCACCTGGAGCACAGGGAAGCTGCATAACCCATGATCGAGTAGAATAGCAGGCAGGGATTTTATGACGGGCATTATCACTTCCACAAAGAATGTGCCTTTGACCGGAGATCAGAAAATCGACGGGCTTATCAGCGGCTACGCGTGGGACGGTACGATAACCTATGCGTTTCCCACCAGCTCGACCTCGTACTCGTATAGTGGAGAGAGAGATTTCGGTTTCTCCTCGATTTCTTCGCAGCAGCAGGCTGCTGCCTTGATCCTCATGGAACAATCCTATGGAAACACGGCGAATGACGGTTTCTCCATAGAAGGATTTACCAACGCCGATTTTGTGGTCGGAGACGTAAACACTGCAACGGTGCGATTTGCTCAGTCATCCGACCCTGATCTTTCGACGGCATGGGCCTATTTTCCCAGCACCGGCAGCGCCGGCGGCGATATCTGGTTCGGGACGGAATATGCTGGCACTAACGATGATTATCGGTTTCCGGAGTTCGGCAACTATGCGGGACATACGTTGGCGCATGAACTGGGTCACGCTCTGGGCCTGAAACATGCTCATGAACCGGACAGCAATGGCAATCCGAAGATCGTGCCGAGCAGTTACGATTCTCTCGAATATACGATCATGACCTACCGCACATATATCGGAGACGTTCCGAACGGCTACGAATACGAGCAGAATAGTGCGCCACAGAGCTTCATGATGCTCGACATCGCCGCTCTGCAGGAAATGTATGGCGCGGACTATACGACCAACGGTGACGATACCACCTATAAGTGGAATCCGAATGAGGGCGTTACCTATGTCAATGGCGTCGCGGCCATCACGCCCAATGCTAACAGGATATTCGCAACGATCTGGGACGGCGGCGGCGTCGATACCTATGACCTGAGCGCCTATACCACCCGGCTTAGAATCGACCTGAGAGCCGGGGGCTACTCTTTCTTTTCCCAAGCCCAGTTGGCCGACCTGGGCGGTAGCCTGAACAATGGTTATGCCCGCGGTAACATTTTCAACGCGCTGCTTTATCACAACAACCTTGCGTCGCTGGTCGAGAATGTTCAGGCAGGCTCCGGCCACGACACGATTGTCGGCAACGAAGTAAGCAATACCCTTTGGGGTAACGGCGGAAATGATTCGCTTGGCGGCGGTGCAGGCGACGACACGTTGATTGGAGGCGCTGGTTCCGACTCGATGTCGGGCGGGGTGGGCGACGATCTCTATGTGGTCGATATCGCGACCGACATTGTGATCGAGAACCTGAATGGAGGAACCGACACCGTCCAGACAGCGATTGCAAGTTATGCGCTCAGTGCCAATGTCGAGAATCTCACCTACACCGGCATCGGCAACTTCTCGGGCACCGGCAATGTGCTTGCCAACACGATCACCGGTGGGGCGGGCAATGACACGCTGAGCGGCGGGGCCGGCGCCGACACGCTGATCGGCGGCAGCGGCGACGACACCTATGTGGTCGACAACGTCGGCGATATCGTCACCGAAAACGCTGATGAAGGCACGGATACGATAAAGACCGCACTCGCCAGCTACACGCTGGCGGCGGTCGCCGATGTCGAGAACCTGACCTATACCGGCGTGGCGGCATTCACCGGGACCGGCAATGGCCTCGACAACACGATCCGGGGCGGCGCGGCCGCCGATATCCTCGACGGCGGCGCCGGCGCCGACACGTTGATTGGCGGCGTTGGCAACGACACCTACATCGTCGATGACCTGGACGACATCGTTTCCGAAGCCGCCAACGCAGGCACCGATCTGATCAAGACGGTGCTTTCCACTTATGAATTGACCAGTATCGCCCATGTCGAGAAGTTGACCTTCATTGGCGCCGGCGACTTTGTGGGGACCGGGAATGCTCTGGCGAACGTCGTTTCCGGTGGTTCCGGCAATGACACGCTGGATGGCGGGACAGGCGCCGACGCGCTGATCGGTGGCACCGGCGACGATACCTACATCGTCGACATCGCCACCGACGTGGTGACGGAGCTGGCAAACGAGGGCAGCGACACGGTCCAGACCGGACTTGCCGCGCTGACGCTTGCCGCCAATGTCGAGAACCTCGTCTATACCGGCAGCGGCAACTTCGCCGGCACCGGCAATGTACTTGCCAACACGATCACCGGCGGCACCGGCAATGACACGCTGAACGGCGGGGCTGGCGCCGACACGCTGATCGGCGGTCTGGGCAACGACATCTACGTCATCGACAACGCTGCCGACGCCATCGTCGAGAGTGCCGCGCAGGGCGCCGACACGGTGCAGACGGCACTGGCGAGCTACACGCTTGCCGACAATGTCGAGAACCTGACCTTCACCGGGGCGGTGGCCTATGCCGGGACGGGCAATGCCCTCAGCAACGTCATCACCGGCGGGGCTGCCGTCGACACGCTGTCGGGCGGCGGTGGCGACGACACGCTGGACGGCAAGGCCGGCGCCGATGTCCTGATCGGCGGCACCGGCGACGATACCTATATCGTCGACAATGCCGCCGACGCCGTCACCGAAAACGCCGACGAGGGCATCGATACCGTCAGGACCGCGCTGGCCAGTTATTCGCTGGCGTCGAGGGCCAACGTCGAGAACCTCAGCTATACGGGGACGGCTGCCTTCACTGGAACAGGCAACGGCTTGAACAATACGATCGTCGGCTCTCTCCTGGCTGCGAATACGCTTGATGGCGGTGCTGGGGCGGATGCGCTGCAGGGTGGTCGCGCGAACGACACGTACATTGTCGACAATGTCGATGATCTGGTGATCGAAGATGTCGGAGGAGGCATTGACCTCATCAAGACGACGCTCGCGAGCTACTCTCTCGTGCAATTCTCGAACGTCGAGAATCTGATCTTTACCGGTGCTGGCAACTTCAGCGCCACCGGCAATTCGCAGAAGAATACCATCATTGCCGGCGCCGGCAATGATACCCTTGACGGTGGCGCCGGCGCCGACACGTTGGTCGGCGGGCTCGGCAACGATATCTACATCGTCGACATGGCGACCGATGTGGTTACGGAGGCAGCCGGTGCCGGCACGGACGAGATCCGGACGTCGCTCGCTACCTATTCGATTGCTGCATTGGCGAATATCGAGAATTTCACCTACACGGGATCTGAAAACTTCACCGGCACCGGCAATGGGCTCGCCAACACGATCACCGGTGGGGCGGGCAATGAC